>DBYG01000080.1:5329-6354 GCA_002310175.1 Bacteroidales bacterium UBA1192 | reverse complement strand
ACGCTGGCCAGCAGGCCGCGGGCACCGTAGAGCAGCTGTGCGTTGGTGCGGAAGTCATCGAACTTGGTTTCGTAATACTTGAAATACACGTCCATCTCGTCAAAGAGGCCCGTGTTGTTACCCGCGCATACCTGAAGGTTAGTGTTGATGTTGTGCTGGCCCGTAAAAGGAGGAATATACTTGCCAGTCTCATAGATCTGGAAGAATCGGCCCATGTCATAGAGCTTCTCCAGCAGGGCGGGATCCAGCTCGTTCCTGCTGTGGGCGCGTCGGAGCAGTTCCTCGCCGGAAAGCAGCATGTCCTGGTCGGGGCTAAGATGGATACGGGAACGGTCCATGCGTTGGCCGATGTACTTTTCGTTACCTTTGAGCAGCTTGTCGAAATCGACCTTCATGGACATCAGTCCGTCACGGATGGGCTTGACGCATTCAAAGGTGAAGCCGCTTTCAAACCTCTCTATCTTAGCGACGACCGTCAGACCGTCCGCGCCGGAAATGCGCATACCTCTTTCGGTCTTATTCATGGTGCCGCCTTTGGGCAGGAAGCGGATGACCACGGCGTAGCCTTTTTGGCCGAATTCCGGATTGTACGCTGTGGCCAGAGTGATCACACCGTCCTCAATATTAAGCTGGTGGGTGCTGCCGTTCAATCTTGGCAGTTGCATCTCCACGTCCAGCTCCAGCTGTCCCTTGGGCGCAGTGAAGCGGTTCACGGTGACGTCGCCGTCATAGGCGCAGAAGCATTCGTTACGGAAAGAACCGCGCGCATCGGTCCACATGGAGGTAATCATGCCGTTCTGCATGTCCAGGAAGCGCAGATAGTCCCGGGTATCGGGCTGCACCGGACGGCGGAATCTGAGCGTGAAGGCTGTGTGTCTGGATGGTCCGCCTACGGGGTACAGAATATCGTTGTCAAAATTCATGTACTTTTCAAAGCCGGCCTTTTTCTGGGCCTCGTCCACAAGGGCGTTCGCCTCATTCGGCTTGCCCTCCAGCAGGAGTTGGCGGATGCGTGGCAGGTAGGG
>DBYG01000080.1:0-5285 GCA_002310175.1 Bacteroidales bacterium UBA1192 | reverse complement strand
TGGGTATAGGTCACCACATCGTTATAGGGCTGACCGGAAGTCTGGATGCGTAGTGTGCCGCTGCCGGTGATGAAATTGTCCGATGACTCTCCCGCGGGGGCGATAGAGCAGATATTGTGTTTGGGCAGGATGGCGGAGCGCTTCTCCACCGGAATATATGGGATGGAATACTCGAGCTTTTTGGTTTCTATCTTAGCATAACTCTCATCCGGGTTGTTCTGATAGCCCTTAGAGCTGGTGGTCACCATCGCAATGCAGAAAAATGTGAAAAATGTAATTGACTTTCTCATAACTGAAATAAGGTTAGTTCAACGAAAAATAAACCGAGCATAAAGTTACTGAATTTATTTGTATTGCAGACGATTTCTGCCATTATTTTGACCACAAACGCCGCAATGGGGGATCATTTCTTTTAGTCGTTTCGCTTTCTTAAGACTCGCTACACTCGAATCAACTTCGTTTTACTCTCGCTCTACCCATAGAGTTGCCATAGGATAGCCATAGGTTAGCCATACCCATTTAGTATGGCACAAAGCAGCCTGGACTATGGCTAACCTATAAGACAAGACAGAGAGATAGCAGCCTGAGAGCAGTCGGCAATGCAATAATACATTGGAGTATTTCAGGTAAAAAGCTTGGATAAATTGTCATAAACAATTATGTTTGCACAGCTAATACCGTAAGGCGCTCCATCGGCACGACACAGGTGTTGGTGGAGCGCCTTTAGTGTGTTACCGCACGTATGTGCCAACGGGTTATAGTTCACCCTTTTATTAACAATTAATACTTTCATTCAGAAATGAAACCAAAGAACACAAAAGACCGTGAGACCACTCACGAAGAGAACATGGAAAAGGCCCTCCGTTACGGGATCAAGTACATTGACCTTAAGATTGACTTTGCGTTCAAGTTCGTATTCGGAATGCATGGCAGGGAGGATCTGTTGCTGCTGCTTATTGATAGCATCCTGCCCGATAAGCACATAGTGAGCGTCACGCTGGGCCCGCAGGAGCAGATGCCGGACAATCCGGATAAACGCCGCTCCATCTACGACATCAACTGTACCACAGAGAGCGGGGCGCACATTACGGTCGAGATGCAGTGTGCCAAGCAGAGCGATTTCAACAACCGTATGGTCTATTACTCCAGCTATACGCTGCGTAACACCCTTAAACGTGGCGAGGAGGGGTTTGAGTACCCGGAGCTGTATGTGATAGGCATCCTGGACTTCCTGCTTTCCGGCGTCAAGGAGAACCCCGAGGTGGTAAACCACTACAGCCTGAGGAATGACCGCGATGACGGGATCATGCTTACCGACACACTTCACTACGTAACAATAGAGCTGCCCAAGTTTAACAAGCAGATCAGTGAGCTGGACGGGCAGCTTGACAACATGCTCTATCTGTTCTGTAATCTTGGCAGGATGAAAGAGATTCCCGCTTATTTTAAGGACAAAAATTTGGACAAGTTATTTGAAACCACTATGTTTGCAAACATGACACCAGAACTTCAAGACCGGTATTTCCGCGAGTTCATGTATGAGATGGACCAGAAGAGCCGTATGCGCACGGCCCGCCAGGACGGCATTGCAGAAGGTAAAGCCGAAGGCGAAGCCCGCGGACGTGCTGAAGGTCGCGCTGAAGGGCTTGCTGATACCGCACGCGCAATGAAAGCCCGAGGGATGGACACAGCCTTGATTGCCGATATCACCGGCCTGACCCAAGACCAGATAGCAGAACTATAATAGTATTGCTTATCCAATCTACATATCGAGCGGTTCAATAGTACTGTGTAGTATTTATTGAACCGCTTGTTTTTGTTAGCCGTGCAATAGGGGAAAACCTATTAATTTGGTTTAATCTATAACGTTCCGTTACGTTCCATCTCATCCAGCAACGACAACTGTGTATCAGAAGTATCCTTGGAGTTGAGGATAATCTCTCGTAGCTGTTCGTATGATTTTACGAATGTGTTGGGAATCATTAGGAATTCTATTTTCTTTTGGTGGCATATTTCAGCTTTGCGGCGGTCGGAGGCTTCACGGGCTTTGTTGCCGAAGTGTTCACCTCCGTTTATTTCAATAACAATCTTGGGTATTGGGTTGCGTGAATACCATTTCTTTTCATACAGAACGCAGTCAAACTCATATTTCAGTTGGCTTAGTTCCTCATCATCAGCAAAGAACGTGCTGAAAGGCACATTGCGTTTGGCCTCGAATGTCTGATGAACGGAGCAGAACTGTGAGATGGTTTTGTAAAATTCTCTCTCGTAATAGCTGTTATTTGATTTGCCCAATTCTACTTTCAGTTCTTCATTCAGTGGTACTTGGGTGGTTCCTTGGCTTTTAACGTACTGTACAAGATCTAGAATGTCGCTGCGTTGGCCATGTGACAGTGTGGTTAACACTTGTTCGTCACAAGCCACAACAAGTCGTTTTCTTGCTCTGGTGACAGCCACATTGATCAGTTCCGTATTGTTCTTGACCCACTCAAAGGTTTTGTCCCTTGTGCCGGGCGATAGGGCGGTTGAGAGTATAATAGTATCGCTTTCACCGCCTTGCATTGCGTGTACAGTTTCGCAAGTGATACCATCTATGCCTTCTCTAACAAGCCTTTCATTTATCAGTTCCTTTTGGTTGGCAAAAGGCGTTACTATAGTTGTATTTGTATAGCCGTTCCGTTTTAAGTAATCAATAATGGCATCGGCTTCTTCCCATGCCTGGTTCTTGACTACTGAGTTTACATTCTTCACGTTTAGAAGAACCAATTCTCCGTTCTCCTTGATTGGTCCCAGGTCCAGTTTTGAGTCGTAATATTTCCTATTAGAGAAGTTTATGATTTTGCGGCTGCACCTGTAGTGGTATTTTAGTAATACATACTGTGATATGGAGTCGTGGTTCCTCATAACGTCAAGTATGGAATTCCGTTTGTAGTCATAATCTTGGGGTATGGAGTGCTTTTCCCTGAGCATCATGTTGATGGAATCCTCTATCACCACTATAGGCCGTAACTGTTCCGGATCACCCACCAGCAATAAGGAATGGGCTTTGGTTATGGGAATCAGTGATTGCGCCACATTGCATTGACCGGCTTCATCCATTACAACCAGGTCAAACATAAAGTTGGGTGTGCCAAGTCTTTGTGCTGAAATGTTAGTGGTGAATATTATAGGGAAGACCTTGGTAAACCGCTTCATATTCTCATCAATGGCCAGCCATTCATTGAAAGTGCGTGTTCTCAACTGCTTGTCGGGAATGTCGCACAGTTCCCGCAAGTCATTGTATGCCGATTTCTGCAATAACAGTACGTGTTTCAATGAAGTAAAGTACATCCATTGAATGAGTTGATTGTCTTTAGTCAGCGGTGTAAATAGTGCAAGGACCTCCTCATTCTTAACCTCAGGGTTTCTGGCCAACTCTGTCTCTAGGTTCTCAATATGCCTTGTAATATTCCTGGAGAATTGGTTGTTAATTCCCATCAGTCCTACACTCTTCTGTAACTGCATTGCATCCTTGTAAAAACTATCCAGCTTGACGTGCTTTTCCTGTCGTTTGAGTATTTCGCACAGCTTTTCATTCTTGTTGTTGGTAGATGTCTTGATCCGGTCTATCTTTTCTTCATTTGGTTCAAGGTTTGATGTGTATGCAAACAGTTCCCTTATCCTGTCCAGGGCTTTGTCAACCTGTTCCATGTTACCCAGTCGCAGGAACGGGAATGGAATAGGGCGGTTCCAGTAGTCAATTTTAAGTTTCTCAATGATTCCATCTACAGGCTTGTTGTTTGATGAACAGACAATCATGGTCTTGTCATTGTAGAACCCATTCAACACTACGTTCAGGATTGTCTGTGTCTTGCCGGTTCCCGGTGGTCCCTGCACGTATGTGACCGGTTGCTTCATGGCATTATAAAGAACTCTGGTCTGATCAACGTTTATCTTCTCGTCACAGATTATTATGTTGGGTTCTTTGCGCCTCTGGTTGTCGCGGCCGGTTATCATTCCGAAGAATGACTTGAGCGGAACATTCAGTTTCCCGTTCTCATATCGGTCCAGGATGGCATCAAATGTGGTTCTTACATCAATGGGAATCTCACGCTCTATGATCATCATCTCAGGCATGGTATTTATAATCTCACCGTACTTGAGATTGCCTTCAATGATCTCCAATCCCCATTTCTGGTCTTTCTTGAATTGTTCTATGAACGTATCTACGTCCATATCAGTGTATTGTAGAAGTGTTGCCCTTGCATCATTGTCTGTTCGGTTCATCTCGGTCAGTTTCCTGAACAGAAATGTCTTATTGAACCGCTGTGTTTCATCAAGGCTAAGAATGCCCTTGAAAGGATTGAAATATACGTTGTTGTAACAGACCACATAGGTCCTGTTGTTGCTTGTTCTGGTAATTGCAAGTCTTGAAATTGCAAACTCATTGCAGGCTGTTTTTTTTTCTTTTCGTGTATAACCGTTGTATATCTTGGTCAGGTATTTCTTCTGCTCGGTATTAAGTTCAAATACGTTCTCTTTTACCAAGACATTATAATCTATGCCGGGAACTGAAATATGCTCTTTCTGATATGGATCCTTGTCAAACCAATTGCAGTCATCATAATAGTCAAGCAGGTAGCTTATATCCTGCTCATATTTGAGCCATTCATATCGGCCCATGTTCTGCTCCAGCTTATTCAATAGCAAATCCGGTACATCATATTCTGTAAAATCCAGAATCTTTGCCGTAAGTACCTTACTGAAATAAAGTTTGCCTGGAAGAGCGCTGTCAATATTCTTGTCTGGATTGTACATTGATACAATTAGCCTGATATCATCGCTGCCGAATTCAATGTCGTCGATGGCTATCCAGAAGTATGTTTTAGAATCCCCCGCGCTTGAATAGGTTATATATATCCACTTTCCGGTGCGTATAGCTTTCACTATCACCTTTCCGATGCTCTCGTTCATCGTAACTCCCTTTTATAAAACTGCCCCCTTAACCAAGTTTCATTTCTGAGCAGACCTTGGCATACTTTCATCAATGATAGTTCAAAAATAATACTTTTACTTTAACTCTTTCATGTTTTATATCCGATATTCATTTTTCCAATTAAACAAAAGTAATTTTGAACTTCAGGTCTCTAATTGAATCAGGAAATGAATATGAAGTAATTAAAAATTGGAGTGCTCAGAAATACCTTACTACTACGAACCTACTACCTTACTACTACGAAGGCACTACCTTGTCTTTTCCTGATTTTGGTTGACAGATTCAGTGTAATTTGCTGATTTTGGTTGTC
>DBYG01000027.1 GCA_002310175.1 Bacteroidales bacterium UBA1192 | reverse complement strand
ACGCATACTACAAGACTCCGCGCGGCTATCACAAGCGCAGCGGTAACTCCAACGACGGCTGGAACGTCATAGGCTGCCAGAGTTTCATGAACCAGCCTCTGCTGGCATGGGCACATGAGATTGAGAATCCGGTGCTGCTCATCCACGGCGAGAAGGCTCACTCACGCTACTTCTCGGAGTACGCCTTTGAGCGCATGACCGGCAGGCACGTGGAGGGTGTATCGGCCCGTGAGGGAAACAAGGAGCTGTTGATTATCCCCGGTGCATCGCACGTGGACCTTTACGATGACGTGGCCGGAGTAATCCCCTATGACAAGATTGAATCCTTCTTCAAAGCCAACCTGAAATGAGAGCCAGGTTATTGAATATCGGACTATTGGCATTATCGGTTATAGTTATGTCCTGTAATCAGAACGGCCCCATCACGATGAACCTGTACTACACGGGGCAGAACGGCAGCGCACTCAAGTTTGTGCAGGAGATGGAATCTACAGGTACGGCCGATGCCATCCGGCAGGAAGAGGGCAACCTGCGATACGAGTACTTTATATCACAGGACCAGCCCGAGACCGTACTCCTGATAGACAGTTGGGCAAGCCAGGAGGCGCTTGACGCACACCACGCCACACCCATGATGCAGACCATCGCCTCCCTGCGTGAAAAGTATGACCTCACCATGAGGGCCGAACGTTACTACAGGGCCCAGGAGGACCTTACTGCCGCAGATCAGAAATTCATAAGAACCAAAACAGATTCCATAACAGTGAAAACAGTAGATTTTTCGGTTTGGCCTAAGGGTGAGCCCAATACCTCATACGCTCAGTATTTTACAGGCAACAGCTATCTGGCTCCGATGGAGGGCGGTGTCAACAATGTGACTTTTGAGCCCCGATGCCGCAACAACTGGCATATCCACCACAAGCAGGTGCAGGTGCTTATCTGTGTTGCCGGCCGCGGCTGGTATCAGGAATGGGGCAAGGAGGCTGTGCCAATGACTCCCGGCACCGTAATAGCCATCCCAGCCGAGGTCAAGCACTGGCACGGTGCGGCCCGGGACTCATGGTTCCAGCATCTCACTTACCACAAGGACGTGCAGCCCGATGCATCGAACGAGTGGCTTGAGCCCGTCACCGACCAAATCTACGACGCATTGGGGTCGTTTAACGATGCGTCGTTTTGACGCAAAGGGGTCGTTTAATGATGCGTCGTTTTTAACAATTAGACAGAGATATGAGACTAAGGAATATTATTGCAGCGGTGCTGGCCATTTGCGTAGCATCGGGCTGCAAAGGACAAACAAACAATCAAAAATCAGATAAAATGAGTAAATCAATTGTAATATTCTTTTCACACGCCGGTGATAACTACAGCGTAGGTGACATAAAAGTGGGTAACACCAAGATTGTGGCCGATTACATTACCGATATTATCGGTGCCGACCAGTTTGAGATAGTAACACACAAGTATGACGGTATGTCCTACTCCAAGCTTATTGAACTGGCCAAGAAGGAGGCGGCCGATGGAGAACTCCCCCCATATGAGGGCAAGGCTCCGGCAGATCAAAAGTCGAAAAGTGGCTCAAATCTCTTTAAAAAACGCCGCAAAGGGAAACGACCCCTTTGCGGCGTTTTTTTACCTTTGCACATCGGTATTTGTTTATGAAAAGAATCTGTCAGTTTATATCCAAGTACATGGGTGTGCTGGTATTTGCGGCGGCAGTGCTGGCGTTCATATTTCCCGATGCGCTTTCAAGGATACGGCCCACGGTTATCAACTATCTGCTGGGCGTAGTAATGTTCGGTATGGGTCTTACGCTCAACCTGGAGGATTTCAAGGTCGTGTTCAGCCGCCCCAAGGATATCATCATAGGCTGTCTTGCCCAGTTCACCATCATGCCACTGCTGGCATGGGTGCTGGCACGTGTGTTCAGGCTCGATGATGCACTGGCATTGGGTGTGGTACTGGTAGGATGCTGCCCGGGCGGTACGGCATCGAACGTAATCACCTATCTGGCCAAAGGCGATCTTGCACTGTCGGTAGGCATGACCGGCGTATCCACCATCCTGGCCCCGTTCCTTACCCCTGTGCTCACATGGGCGCTTGCCGGCCAAAGTGTCCATGTAAATGTACTTGGTATGCTGCTGAGCATACTCTGGGTGGTGATCCTGCCTATTGTCATCGGGCTCATCATAAAGAGTCTGTGGCCAAAGTTTACCGATAAGGCCGTGGATTATCTGCCCGCATTCTCATCGGTGGCAATTGCATTCATTGTTGCGATAATCATTGCGGCCAATGCCGACAAGCTGCTGGCGGGAGGTATGATAATAGTACTTGTAGTGATGCTCCACAATGTATGCGGACTGGGACTGGGTTACTTTATTGGACATCTGCTCAGACTGTCCGAGCCCAAGAAACGGGCCATATCGATTGAAGTGGGCATGCAGAACTCAGGTCTTGCGTCATCACTTGCCACCCTGCATTTTGCCGCCTACCCCTTGGCCACCATCCCCGGCGCCATTTTCAGTGTCTGGCATAACATCAGCGGTGCAATCGTAGCATATATTTTCAGGAAATGACGCAAGGGGGTCGTGTTCTTTATTGCCGGCATCAGTTCCATAGGCGCCCCCGAGGACGTTTACAGGACCATCTCATACGATATCCCCACACACTTTGCCAACAGCATGACCGAGGTTGCCCTCTCCATGATAGCCTGTTCACGCAACGGCTACCCCAAATTCGCCATCGGCCCACGCGACATCACCAGACTTGCACTATTATAAAGTTTCCACTATCTTTGTGGAACAACATTATGATTATTGTATGAAAAACATTAAAGAAGTTAGCGAACCAGCAGTATCCTACACCGTAGATCAGGATGTTAGGAATGTACGCATTGAGTCTGATATCAACAAGAATATACCAAAAGATTGTATGTCTGTTGATGAGTATATCGAAAAAATCAAGAAAGCACTAGATATGCGATATGAAAATCTATAATGTAACTGTCCATCAATCGGCCGAAATTGACATTGATGGAATAGCAGATTTCTTGTTTGCAAATCTATCCCAGGAATCCGCTTACACGTATCTAAGAACCATTGGTGATGAAATAAAATCCCTTTCTGTATATGCAGACTGCTTTGCTGAGAGCCGTTCAAAAACTATACTCTCAATACATCCTCATGCCAGAAGGATGTTATCACATAATCGTAAATGGAATTTCATATTTCACATAGAGAATGATTTTGTTATTCTAGACAGAGTTCTCCCATCAAAAATGATTATCCAATAACGATCCATACTCTTTGCTAGTTTCCAAAGAACACCTTTGCTGTCATTTATCAAACCAGCGAATTAGTGGTCCAGCGGCGGGATTTCCATCGGTGGATAAAGATAAGGCCGCGTATGTTCTCATCAAGGATAAGAGCACACCCA
This sequence comes from Bacteroidales bacterium UBA1192, assembly GCA_002310175.1. Classification (GTDB taxonomy): domain Bacteria; phylum Bacteroidota; class Bacteroidia; order Bacteroidales; family Bacteroidaceae; genus Colenecus. The sequence goes on along the minus strand of DBYG01000027.1, from coordinate 15,198 downwards.
ATGTCATGACAAGCAGCGTGTCAATGAAAATGGGTAATGCTAAAGTAGCGAGTAGTCTGGTAAGTTTTCCGTATCTCATATTTTACAGAAGAAAGAACAGGGCCACACCGGTCATGCTGACCAACACGCCCACTACCTCCTTGAACCTGATGCGCTGCTTGTCAAACACGGCGGCCGGGATAAGTATCAGCACAGGAGTGAGCGCCATCAGTGTCGATGCTATTCCTGCATCGGTATAACGCACAGCCATGAGTGAGAGAGACACCCCCACTACTGGACCGAACAGACTCATTATCAACACATAAAGCATTGCCTTATGATCACGTTTGGCAGCCTTGAGTTTGGGCAGTTCCCTGCTGATTGTCATTAGCAGTATAAAGCCAATGCTGCCAAATATGGCGCGTATCATGGTGGATGCAAACGGCAACATGGTCTGCATCAATTCCGGAGTCTGTACCGGAAGTGCAGCCGAATAGTGTTCCAGGCCTATCTTGCTCAGTACAAGCCCTACACCCTGCCCCGTACCCGCACCTATTCCCAGCAGTATTCCCTTGAGCGGCAGAGTGAACTTGAAATGGTGTTCGCGGTCTCGGCTCAGGATTGATATGGCTATACCGCTCAGCGTGACGGCCATTGCCAATGCCGTGCGCCAGGAGAGTTGCTCGCCCAGCATAGCCCAGCCGGCAAATGCGGCCATCGGAGGCGCAAGTGTCATGAACAGCTGGCCAAAACGGGCTCCAATGGACAGATAGCAGTTAAACAGGCACCAGTCACCGAATACGTAACCCACGACCGCTGACAGTGCAAGCCAAAACCAGGTTTTGGCATCAGCATATATCGGATATGGATGTCCAATGGTAACCCACAGGATTATTGCCAACAGAATTGTGGAGAGTGTCAGCCTGGCAACGTTGGCCGACATGGTACCTATGCGGTGGCTCGCTTTATCAGAATAAATGGCGGTTACAGTCCAAAGTACCGCCACAACAAGTGAAATAATCTGGCCAACGTGATTCATTTAGTACTATCGTGTTTAAAGCGGTGCAAAAGTAGTAAAATGACACAAAAAAACTATTCAAAAAGTATTCAACCCATTTACTTCACTTTTTAAAAGAAAGGATGAGCGGATAAATCTCCAGGCGTCCGGCAAGCATAAGTACTTTTATACGAAAGCACCATAAAACCTGATTACATCCGGTTATAAGAATCAAGGGACGCAAGGGGGTGTTTCTCATTGCGGCGTTTTTGCGTAACTTTGCGTTCTGATTGTTATGACAGATACGTACGCACTTTTTTTTGATATTGACGGGACGCTTGTGAGTTTCAATACTCATGAGATTCCGGAATCGGCCGTCCTTGCGCTGACCAAAGCAAAGGCAAACGGCGCTCAGATATATATCGCAACCGGACGCCCGCCCATGATTATCACCAATCTGGGGGCCATTAAGCATCTTATTGACGGATATATAACAATAAACGGAGCGCTGTGTTATATAGGCCGAAAGATGGTGTGCTATCAGCCCATACCACAGCAAGATGTGTTGACATGTGTTCAGGACGCACAGGCCAAGGGATATGGTCTTATTGTTATCGGGCGTGACAAGGTGGCCGTGCTTGACCCCACAGGCAGCGTGGACCGCATATTCCGTCAGTATCTGAACGTAAAGGAATTTGACAACCCATCCCCGCTCCAGGAGCTTCTCTGCCAGGATGTCCTGCAACTGACCGCCTTCTTTGATGCCGATTATGAAAAGGTTATGTTACCAAGTTTGCCCCACTGTGTGTCCGGCCGATGGCATCCGGAGTTTACTGATATCACAGCCCGTGAAGCCGATAAAGGCAAAGGCATCCAAGCTATTGCCTGCTACAAGGGCTTTGATACCAGCCGCACCATCGCCTTTGGCGACGGTGGCAATGACCTTTCTATGATTAAGCAGGCGGGAATAGGCGTCGCTATGGGAAACGCCACCCCCGAACTCAAACAGCAAGCTGACTACATCACCGATTCAGTAGATGAAGACGGCATCCTCAACGCCCTCAAACACTTCGGTCTGACACATTGAATCAGTCCTTACTGCGCCAGAGATCACGCACTGCAAAATAGGCTTTTTTGGCTTTGTAGTCACCATCAAAGAGGAACGGAGCATTCTGGCGGCTACGTGAGTTAAGCCAGGAATAGTTATCAGCCAACCCCCAGAAGGTGATAGTATGGATACTCTTCTTGTGCTTCTTTACAATAGCGAAGAATTTCTTGTATGCCTCTGTCACAAGTGAGTCCTGACGTGCTTTCTGTTCTTCGGTAAGCTCAGGTGCGGCTAAACCGCCATCACCGGAATAGCCTCCTAAACCTGCCATCTGGTCTTGTTGCTGCTGACGCTGGCGCCGGCGATCTGGGCCTCCACCTGCTATATCAAGCTCCGTGAACTGTATGAGTACACCCAGTTCCTCAAAGCGATTTAGAGACTCTTCAACAGTATTGTAATCCATGTTCACGTTGTAATGCCCCTGCATACCTATTCCGTGGATTGGAATACCCCGGTCCAGCATACCTTTCACAAGTTGATAACACTTCTCACGTTTGGCGGGATTGTTGAGGCCGTAGTCATTGTAGAACAGAAGTGCATCGGGATCTGCCTGATGTGCATAGACGAAAGCTGAGTCGATGAAGTGCTCGCCTGCCACGCGCAACCACTGTGAGTTACGCAGGAATCCGCGGCCGTCATCGATAGCCTCGTTCACCACGTCATAGCAATAGACTTTGCCCTTGTAGTGGTTCATCACTGCAAAGATATGCTCCTTCATGCGCTTGAACACCTGTGTTGAGTCCTCAGTGAGCCAAGCCGGGCACTGTGAATGCCAAATAAGGCAGTGACCGCGCATTACCGCTCCGTCATTACCTAAGACAAAATCAACCACGCGGTCCGGCGTATCGAAAGTTAGAACGCCCTGTGTGCGCTCGGTCTCAATGGGTTTCATGCTGTTCTCGCATGTGGCACTGTTGAAGTGATGACTGAACAGTTTCATGTTCTGCTCGTTACGGAGTGTGTTGCCATCAATGGCGGCACCAACCTTGATAGGAGCCAGAATATCCTTAAGGGGTTCCACAAGGAAGGCATCGTCACCATCATACTGTGGTTTGCAGGAAATGGCAAGTGTCATTGCAGCTGCTGCCAGAATCAATCTTTTGGTTTTCATAATAATTGGTTATAATGATTAGAGTTATGTTACCTTATTATATCGCGTATGTCATTCTCAGGAACCATCAGCGTTGTAATTCCCGTGGAGTACGGTGCTATGTCATACTGGTTGAAAAAAAACGCTATAGTATCCTGTCGGATTTCAAAATTCTCAGGCACGAACATAGGTTCATTGCTGAAATAGCCATGTTCATCCAGTTCCTCCCGACTATTGCAACCAGCCTCTATCAGTAGCAGGCTATCCAATACAGGTATCAGACGTTCCTCATAACCAGGCTTGAAATAGTTGTCCGTAGTAACCAGGCTGCCGTCCTTCAAACGATAGTTACGACAGGTAATCAATGTACCGCCGTGGGCCCCTCCTGAATACTGGTAGTAATTAATAAAGTGCCCTATTATGTCGCTATTATTACCGTATGTTATATTCGTATTTATGACATATTCATAATTAATCGCTCTGGGCTCATAGTTTCCCTCTTTGGCAAAAGCAATCTGATCGTCATTTTCAGCCTTGAATACCATTATTATGGAATCAATGAATGAGATAATGGCACTTCGGACATCAGCGGTATCCTTTCCGAACAGGTATTCTGAAATATCCCTGTTGAAGGCTTCGGCAAATAAGGTATCCGTTCCGTATGCCTGCAGCACATGAATATCAAATTTGCATGAAGGCTCGTCCTTGCCCTGCGTATAAGGCAGGTCATGCTTGAATGACACGTATTGGAAAGCATACTTGTCACCCTTACCGACACACGCGGTTAATGATAGTAAAACGGCAAATACTATCAGCAGATGAATCAGACAATCACCCTTAGTCAGAAGTAACATCTTCCGTATCCTGTATTTTTTCATCCTTTCGCTCTTGTGGGAAACGGTCAGTAAAAGTATTCTGACGGAACGTGAATTTCCTTTCACCCCAATAGGAACGTATTTTGTTTGCTTCCTCTAACCACCTATAATACATCTTCTTACATTTGCAGATTTCTGCAATAATAATCAAACATTTCCACAATACAAAAATAATCCGGCATCATTTGTAAAACAGGTAGCTTAAACATTATTTTGATCATATTATCAAAAAAGAAAAGGTATCATTCCTTTGCTTTATTCTGAATAATTGCTACCTTTGCACCGCTTTTCAAGAAAAGCAGGTACATGGTGCCCGTAGTTCAGTTGGTTAGAGCGTCAGATTGTGGTTCTGAATGTCGTGGGTTCGAGTCCCACCGGGCACCCCAAACAGAGTAGTTTGTTAAAACTTAAAAGTATCAGGTCCGCACAACATGTTGCGGACCTGATACTTTAAGTAAGGATTCCCCTATTAAGTATCTGTTTCAATTCTTATTTTATTGCCTCAAGCAACTGTTCACAGATACTCTTCATACCGCTGATTGAGGGATGCCCATTTTGTTTTTCAATATCATGAAGCTCTATCAGCTGCACATTATAGTGCTTGCATACCTCACGCATAGACTCGTTTATGGGCTCTCTAAGCTCTGAGTTCAGGATTGAATATAGCTGAGCTTTAGGGTATTGTTTCTTCAACATATCCAGTAGGCAAGCCAGAGCCGGACGGAAATTCTTGCAGTCATCTTTAGTCCAGTCTGAATACTGGTACTCACCGATGGGTGACTGTGCCCATGCATCATTGGTTCCGCCAAATATGAAAATGATGTCCGGATCTCCCAGTCTGTCCACACGTGAGATAAAATTGTTACGTGAAGCATCCATCCTGCCGTATCCTGTACCGCAGATTGTAGTGCCACCCCATGAATCATTCTTTTCCAGCACGTACCCCTTAGCCTTTATATAAAGATCCCACCACGTCTGTGACACCTCTTTAACGTCATTGTTATTGTTGGGGTAAAACGGGTTGTAGCCTTCTGGATTGACACCTTGGAAAGTTGAATAAGAATCACCAAGGATAGACACTTTCTTGGTCTGAGCCGACATGATAACTGTAACTCCTGCTAACAGCATTATCATCAATAACTTTTTCATAATAAATCAATTATAAAATAAAACAATTTATAGTTACTCATTTATATTGCCTTAATCAGCGCACAAATATAATGAATGGTTCAATTTATTTGAAAAGAAAAAAATCTTTTGTGGCATTTATTTTACAAGCGGAGGATTTCCTGTTGGCCCGGGGGGAGGAGGCAGACCGGGAGGCTGGTAACAGGCGTCACTGAACCTCAATCCACTCCACCTCACCTCCCCATATCTCGAGAAAGCGCATAAAGCCGGCGTTGCTCACCACAACGCTGGCTGTGTTTTCACACGGATGGAATGACACCCTCTCAGCTTTTTTAAGGTCAGCATCGAGGAAATATTTCACACGGTGACCGTTGTCAAAAAGTTCCTTGGGGTTCACCCCCTCCTTTAACCGACCGAAATCACGGCTGCCGTCGGGATTGATTACAGCCGGATGCTCCGCAAGATTCATATCATGTATCAGGCCGAATGCGCACACTGATCCTGGCGATACGCCTATGCACCGGTCCATACGCTCGGGGCTGGCGAAACTCAGCTTGCCCTGTCTTACTATATGCTCCAGGCCGTGAATGTCCAGATTCTTGTGGCACTCAAAACTGGCCATATAATGACGGTTGCCTTTATGGTTACGGAAGAACAGGTTCTTGCAGTGCGTAGAGTCAATGGTTTTCCAAAATGCCAATGCCTCCTCAATGGTAGGCAACGGCGGATGATAGTGTACCTGATAATCTATCCCATGCTCCTCCAGCCAAATCAATACAAATTCTGTCTTAGTCATATATTTGTTATCACCTCTGTAATCATCAGTCTCCGGATTTCCGCAGCAACCAGAATAATGATTTTAACGCAAAGTATTATTTTCGCCGGGCGTGGCATTAGGAGTATATTGTATTTCACAAAGTGCGTCGCGGTCATTGCCGTCCGGAAGCCTCACCAGAGAGTATGTGGGAGCCGACGCCTGGCCCTGATTCATGCCACGCGGCATACGTATCTGCGGGACCTCAGCCAGACAGCCGCCCTGTGTCTGCTCTCCCTCCAGGACTGCCAGATCCGGGCGGCAGATGGTGCCGTTGGCACTTGAGTTACTCTGCTTGGAACCGTAGATTACGGCATCCACCGGAACGTTTCCGTGATACAGCGCTATTGCTCCTGCACGTGTTGAATAGGTGTAACTGTAGCTTCCGTCCTGAGCCAGCGGAGCAGCCGGGGCCGATATTGCATCACCGCTCATGTGGTCATACTTGAGAGCAGGTGTGAATTCAATTCCCGTACCCGGAGCCCACACATCAACACTTGCTATCTGGTCCATGGTGAGCGGACGGTCTAACTCAACTACGCCTGGCTCGTGAGGCTGGCCCTGCTGGCCGAATCGTCTGGGCTGCGGAGCCTCAGACACCTTAATGACCTTGGTAATCTTACGTACCTCCTTGCGCTGACCGGTGCTTATGGTAATCTCCATGCCTTCACTGAGATTGGCTGTAACCTCCAGGTTCAGGGTCTTGTCACCGGCCTTGGCGGGACCGACAAGAGTGGTCAGGGTTCCGGGAGTACCCACTTTGGTCAGGGTCACCTCCTCATACCTGCCACCCAGGTCAATGCCTATCTTCTGCCCTACCTCAAGCCCTGTCACTGATGCTACGGGCAGACTGGTGCTTCCGGCCTTGAACACGCGCTTGGCATCGGTCGGTACCGGGATGAATATCTTGGTCAGCGGTGCGGCGTCAAACTTGAGCGCATCGGCATTGGGACGCAGTACCAGATAATCCTTGGGATTGATTACAGTACCGGCAGGCAGTCTGGCCGCACGTACCGGGGCCCATCCGCTACGGGTAATCTCAAGTTCCCAACCGGACAGGTCAACTGGCTCATCTTGTGAGTTGTACAGCTCAACAAACTGCTCAGAACCCAGGCTTATCTCATTGATACTCACTGCCACAGCACTACGAATCCGGATCTGGGCCGACTCATGCCCGCCGTCATTCCAATCGGCAGTGATACGGGCAAAACCGCAATAGTCTTTATCTGGACCCGTTATCCTGAACTTGGTGCTGGCGGTAGCGCCCGGCAAAATCTGCTCATTGGCATCGGCATACTCAACCTCTGTTTTCCAACCGCCGTCCATATCTATTCCGATGCCAAGATTCCGTATGGGCGCATCGGTTGTGTTGCGGAAAGTAACCACCAGGCTCTGCGGCTCACCATTGCGGAATGTAAGCAACCTTGAAGTCTGGAGCGTAGGCTCTGAATATTTTGCTGCAGCGATATTAGCTTGAACGGCCTTGACTGCCTCAAAAGAAGGATAACCCACAGTCATTGCACCCTCAAAGAATGTTCCGGCCGATCCGTTGCCGTTGTCACCGCCATTGGCCAGCAGCAGACCGCCCTTCTTGCTCATGGGATAGTAGCCTTCGTTGGGATCAGGCGATACTGGACGCTCGCCCTCATAGAAAGTAACCACATCGGATTTGGTGGCGTCACCGCCGCGCAGGTCCCAACGGTTGCCGCCTCCGCCGTTCACGTAAGCCGATACAAACCTCCAGTCCTTAATGGAAGGCACATCGTTCTTCTTGGCGTTGAAACCGGAGAAGAGTCCGGCCTCCATATCGGCCATTATCCAAGGGCCGTCGCCATTGCCGCTGCCCCAGTTGGTGGATGTGCCAAAGTATGTGGTCTCCATAGTGCCGCGGCCCACAGCACGTCCGTTGGTTGATGAATTGCCGTAGTCAAAGCAGCAGCCGCTGTCAAAATGGTTGCCATCCACAACGTAGTAGATTCCTTCGGGCTCATCGTTGATGGCCAGATATGATGCGTTGTTGTTCCTGAGTCCCATGCCGGGCATGAAATATGCGCCATATACCTTGTGGCCGTTCAGCACTGCCGGAGCCATATCGGCTATGGGCAGCGTGTTGAACTCACCCTTGGCCGGACCGTTGAATGTACCGGGAGCAGCCTGCATCAGGTCATTCCCGTGACCGGTCTGGTCATATATAATGCTTATGTATCCGATTGTTCCCTCCAGGAAAGCATCCTGTGCGGCGGCATCGGCATAACCGTCGTCTATGGTGCCTATGTCAAGAGTCCTGCCGTCAGACTCGCGCACCACCTGATAGAGCGGTCCTTCATACTTGGAGTATAGTTTGCGGGTGGTGCTGTGAGCGGCCACGCACTCGGTTCCATACTTCTCATAGATGTCACAGGGTCCCTTGACCTTACCTGTGCAACCAGCCAGCATCAGTCCGGCAACAATAAGAATGGAGTATTTCTTCATATCCGGTTGTATTTGATTTTGATATTGTTTCACAAAGATACAAAAAGGATAAGTACATTACAAAACTAAGCATCGTCTACTCCACCACAAAAATAAATTATACCTTTACAATCAGGAATCAAAATGACCTTCTATATTATTTATATATTATGAAACCAACCAATATATCCATTTTTATCATTATGGCATCATTGGCATTTGACGCCTGTGCGCCCAAGACTCCCGTGACTCGTAAAGACAACACTGTTGACAGTTATTTCGGCACAAAGGTGGCTGACCCATACCGCTGGCTTGAGGACGACACATCGGATGAAACCGACAAGTGGGTTATGGCACAAAACAAGGTAACTGACCATTACCTCAATAAACTCCCCGAGCGCAAAAAACTGTTGGAGCGACTCAAGGAGGTGGCAAACTATGAAAAGGTTGGCTTGCCGTCACGTAAGAATAACGGCAAATGGTATTATTTCCGTAATGACGGACTTCAGAACCAGAGTGTACTGTATGAAATGGATTCACCTCAGTCAGAGCCCCACGTATTCCTGGATCCCAACACTTTGAGTGAGGACGGAACGGTGGCTCTTAAAGGCACCTATTTCTCAAATGACGGGAAGTACATGGCTTACACCATATCCCGTAGCGGCAGCGACTGGGAGGAGATTTTCCTTATGGACGTGGCTGCACACAAGCTCCTGGACGACCACATTGAGTGGGCTAAGTTCACCGGAGCTGCATGGTACAGGGACGGATTCTACTACAGTGCATACGACAAACCATCCGATGACCATGCCTACAGCGGCAAGAATGAGGGACACAAGATTTATTATCACAAGATAGGCACCCCGCAGTCACAGGACAAACTGTTCTATCAGAATGAGAAAGAACCCTTGCGCTTCTATCAGGCATCGGTAAATGAAGAGGAGACAATGCTGTTCCTGTATGAGGATGGAGCCGACATAGGCAACAACCTTTACGTAATGGATCTGCGTCCGGGGGCAAAGAACAAGGAGTTTGTGCAGATTACCAAGGATATGAAAAACACCTGCTATCAGGTTGAGACTGACGGAGATAAGATTTATCTCTACACCAATGTCGATGCACCAATGAACAAGCTGGTAGTCACTGACATTAATAATCCCACCATCTGGAAAGACCTTATACCTGAGGGTGAAAGCGTTTTAGATGATGTCTGTTTCATAACCGACGGTTTTATCATAGCACTTTATTCAGAGAATGCCTCTACGCATGCATACCTGTATGACAGGAATGACGGCCGCAAGGTTGAGGAACTGCATCTTCCAGGTATAGGTAGCGCCAGTTTCTCTTCAAAGATACATGAACCTTGGTGTTATTACTCTTACTCCAGTTTCACCACCCCGGGAACAATCTATTTCTGGAACATTGAGACTGGTGTCAGCGATGTTTATAAGCAGCCCAAGACCAACTTTGACCTTTCTGAGTTTGAATCCAGGCAGGTTTTTTTCAGTTCTAAGGACGGTACAAAGATTCCTATGTTCCTCACATACAGGAAAGGCATAAAACTTGACGGCAGCAACCCCGTATATCTTTACGGTTACGGAGGGTTCAACATATCTCTGCCCCCATCTTTCTCTTCAAGCCGTATACCTTACCTGGAGGCTGGAGGCATATACGCTCAGGTCAATCTGAGAGGTGGCGGTGAATACGGCGAATCCTGGCATCTGGCAGGTACAAAAATGCAGAAACAGAACGTATTTGATGATTTCATTTCTGCGGCCGAATGGCTCATTGCCCAAGGATATACATCCAGCTCCAAACTTGCTATCGTAGGCGGCTCAAACGGAGGCCTTCTTGTTGGTGCCTGCATGACCCAACGCCCGGAACTCTTTGCTGTAGCAATACCACAGGTAGGTGTAATGGATATGCTACGCTATCACAAATTCACCATTGGTTGGAACTGGGCTCCTGACTACGGCACATCCGAAGATTCCAAGGAGATGTTCCAGTACCTATATGGATATTCACCTCTGCATAACCTGAAGCCAGGCACATCCTACCCAGCCACACTTGTTACTACTGCCGACCATGATGACCGCGTAGTTCCTGCACACTCATTCAAGTTCGCGGCAACTCTGCAGGAGTGCAATGCAGGCCCCAACCCGCAGCTCATCCGAATTGACTCAAAAGCAGGTCACGGAGGCGGCAAACCGCTGAGCAAAGCACTGGAAGAACAAGCTGATATTTATGCATTTATCATGCACAACACCGGTATGAGATAAAAGAGTTGGAGAAGGTGTACTAAAGCGGTTTGGAGGATGCTGCGTGGACAGCCCACGTTCAGACGCATGAATCCGCGGCCTTCGGGGCCCGGGCTGCCGTCTGGCATGACGCTACTGAATATGGTGCCATCATTCAATGCCAATCCGGCCTTTTCAACGAACAGCTCCACCAAGCGGTTCTGGGGAAGTCCCAAGGAACGGCAATCCAGCCACATCAGGAATGATGCCTGGGGTTTGAGGCATCGGATGGCAGGGATATGCTCTTTCAGCCAGCAATCCACAAAATCTATGTTCTGCTGCACATAACTGAGCATCTCATTGCGCCACTGCGCTCCCTGTCTGTAAGCAGCCATTGTGGCTACGGCCGAGAATATATTGGGGCTGTCATGCTCGCCCACCTCCAGAAAATGGAAGAACCTGCGGCGCAGGCTGTCATTTGGAACGATGGTGTATGATGTTACCACACCCGCTATGTTGAATGTCTTGGATGGCGCCATGAAGGTGATGGAGCACGATGCGGCCGCGTCCGATACCGATGCAAACGGCGTGTGGCGGTGCCCCTGGAGCGCCATCTCAGCATGAATCTCATCGGACACCACTATCACGTTGTGCTTTATGGCAAGCATAGCAACGCAATCAAGAGTCTTGCTGTCCCAGCAGATGCCTGATGGGTTCTGCGGATTGCAAAGCACCAGCATGCGGACCTTTGGATCAGACAACTGCTCATCAAGCTTGTCCAGGTCCATCTCATAACCGGTAAGACGGCGGTCAGCATCCAGCGTATGCATATAGTCAATATGCCCCGCACCGTCCTCATAAACAGGAACCAGCGGGTTATACAGCACTTTATGTCCCATTCCGGTCGGCACAAGGCGGAACGGATGATAGACCGGCGTCTGAATGACAACCTTTTCATCGGGTTTGAGGAAACAGTCCATTGCCAGCCAGATTCCCTTAACTATTCCAGGGATAAAACGTATATGGTTCGGATTGACCTTCCAACCATGCAGCGATTCCACCCAACCGGATATGGTGCTGAAATAATCGGGCGGAATCATGGTATAACCCAGCACCGGATGCTCCAGGCGCTGACGGAGCGCATCGATTATGAAACCGGGCGTACGGAAATCCATATCGGCCACCCAGAGCGGCACAAGATTGTCATGCCCAAAGAATTTCTTCAAATTGTCATACTTGAAGCTTCCGGTCCCCCGACGCTCCACTATCTCATCAAAATCATACATACCGCGAAGATAGGAATTTGAGCTTTACAAAACCTACGCCTTCTGCAAAAATTCAAGGATAGCCGCATTGGGGTTGTCTCGTTTTTGCGTCAGATTATTCGGGCTTCTTCCACTCAAAGGCGGTTACGGTATCATCCCAACCTACAATCTCAAACCTTGCATTGGGTTGTTCCTTACTTTTATCCAGATAGTTGACGAACTTATAGACTATCTTGGTGGCCTCATCAACCCAATAATCGGCCTTGACCACAAAGTCATAGTCGTAGCGGGTGCATTCAATGCCAAGTATTTCCCGTTTATCGGATGTAACCTCACCATACTTCTTGCAGTTGCCTGCAGGTACGCCTGCATCAAACAGCACATTGATCTCGGAGTTCTTGGCGTAACCGGCAAAGTTCAGGTAGCTGTCATCACCGCTTTCCAGCAGGTTAGTCCAATGGGCCTCATCATAAGATTCACTATGGTCTGTTGTCTTTCCGTATGCCTTGAGTGTATTTCCGTCCTTGTCAAACTCACAGTACAGATATATGATATATCTGGGTGAGACATTCTTGTAGAACCATTCGTTGCCCAGTTTTATAAGGGTAATTTTCTCCTCCTGATTGTTATATGATGGCTGATGAGTCATCTCTATCCTGACGTTCTTGGGGAATGTGGCGGCCAGCACCCTGGAACTCATGGGCTCGTAGGTCTGTTCAGTATTGTCCACCTTGGAGGTTTCCTCATTGTTATCATTATCCTTGCTGCAGGATACAAATGCTGTCGCAAACAGAGCGACCATCAACATTACAAATACGCTTTTTTTCATTTCCGTTATTGTTTTAAGTTAAACATATTATATAAACCTTATATAAACCCATGGGCCATAGCCTTGACTAAAAGCTCGCCCGTAGTGGCTGCATCAAACTTGATCTTGAGGCGCTGGCGGTACCACTTGATGGCAGGCAGACTGAGATGCATTGTATCGGCCATCTCAACGCTCTTTTTTCCGTCCGCCATGAGACGCAGAATCTGCTCTTCCTTGGCGGACAGTGTTATATGGGTATTTGCTGTATGTTCCATTCCGCATGGTTGTTGTTTACGGTGCAAAACTCTGAAATCCAAATGATTTGTGAATTATACTAAAGTATAAAAATGACCTTACGGAGGCGGAATTTCACCCTTAAAAGCCCCCCAAAGCAGTGTTTTTGCTACTTTTGTGATGTTATGAGAAAAGGAATTGTCATTACAACCGTACTGCTGTTTTGCGTAACGGCAACACAAGCACAATACAATGATCACCGTGACCGCAAGCTTGATTCGCTGGAGAATGTGGTGGCGGGATGGACTCCGGAACGGCTAGCTGACGAACCTTTTGATACAAAGGCCGCCGTTTGCCTGGCTTATTCTGAACTCATGTATGGATATGAGCGAATCAATCCGGAGCGTTCCATGTATGCGGCACACAGAGCATTCAGGCTTGGAAACCGGTTGGGTTCACTGTATCAGCCCTATCTGGCATCCAAGTTCATAGGTCAACTCTATTACAATGTTGAACAATATGACAGTACCATATACTACTATAACATAGCATTAGGTTATCTGGAGCGTATGGCTGCAGGTGAATCGGGGCCGGATAACCCTGACGGCTACCCGCAGGAGAAGATTGACGATGCCGCATCAAGCCTGTACGGAAACATAGGCAACCTGTATTATGAGATTGACTCAGTTGAGCAGGCCATGACCTACTACGCAAAAGCCGGTGAGATATTTGACAAGTATGACTGGAAGGTAAGCAACGCCATACTCTGGCACAATATGGGTGACATCTGGGCCGAGGATGGTGAATATGACAAAGCCATTGAGTGCTACAATAAGTCTATTGGCTACGGTATGGCTGCCGGTGATTCACTATGGGTAGCATCGCCCAAGCTGAGCCTGGGTGCCATCTACATGAAGAAAGGCCGCACCACCAAGGCAATGCGATATCTGAAGGAGGCCGACAAGTATTACTCCGTACACCAGGACCAGGAGTATAACGACCGCATAGCTACGCTTGATGTCATGGGACAGGCGCTCAGGGTTCAGAAAAGGCAGAGCACGCTGCTGGCTATCGGTCTGGCAGTACTGGTAATAGTACTGCTGGCAATACTGTATATGAGCCGGCGTATCAATAGGCTCAACAAGGAGAATGCAGGAGCTGATGAGGCCATAACCGAGGCTCTGACCGAGAATGAGCATAAGCAGGAAGTAGGAAAAAGCAGATATGAGCAGACAATCAGACTGACAGAACGCGAAGCGGAGGTGCTCCCTCTCATTGCCGCCGGCATGACCAGTAAGGAGATTGCTCAGAAGTTGTGCCTGACTGAGCAGACCATCAAATGGCGCAGACAGAAACTCATGGAAAAACTTGACGCCAGAAACACAGCAGAGATGCTTACCAAGGCCCGGGAACTGGGCCTTTTCAACCGTACATAATATTGGGAAAATGTGTTTTATGTGACTCTGCCATTATACATGGCATTCCTCTTAACTGATGTTTAAACCGATATGACGCCTTAGACTCAGCAAAGGATTTCTTTCAGGCTTTGTTGAACTTCTCCTTAGGTTGCTTGCAGCGCGGGCAGCGCCAATCGTCGGGCACCTCCATAGGCGTTTTCCGGGATTTATATAGTAGACTCCAGCTTCATTATCCTGACAGGCCGGGAGTCACTGTGATAAAGCTTGCTCAGAATATTGGTGCGGCCGGTATCACGGAATCCGCATTTCTCCATCACGCGGCCCGATGCGGGATTATCAACAAAGAAATCGGCCCAGATGTTGTTGTACCCTCTCCTGCGGAAACAGTAGTCAATCATAGCGTGCAGAGCCTCGGTGCAATACCCCTTGTTCCAGTACGGCTTGCCAATCCAGTACCCCACCTCAACGTCTTGCTCACCTATCTCAATATTACTCTCGCCATGCGGATAATAACCCATACACCCTATCACATGGCCTGTCTCCTTAAGCTCCAGCGCCCAGGTATGCCCGTTTGAAAAGATATTCTTTATCACCATCAGGCTGTCCTCAACCGTCTGATGAGGGGGCCAGCCGGCACGCTCGCCCACATCTGGGTCCGATGCACACAGGAACAGATCCTCCGCATCGGCCTCCGTCCAAGCCCTGAACCTTAATCTCTCTGTCTCAAAATTCTCCATAATCTAAAAAGTGACGCAAAGGGGTCGTTTCGTTTTGCGTCGTTTTTGCAAAATTAA
>DBYG01000040.1:25839-25976 GCA_002310175.1 Bacteroidales bacterium UBA1192 | reverse complement strand
GACAACCAAAATCAGCAAATTACATGCTTCATTCAATTCTTGTTTACACTTTGTAGTGCCTTCGTAGTAAGGTAGTAGGTTCGTAGTGGTAAGGTAGTAGCCATACCCATTGAGTATGGCTAGAGCGAGCCTAGAGC
>DBYG01000040.1:13878-25826 GCA_002310175.1 Bacteroidales bacterium UBA1192 | reverse complement strand
CGAGCCTGAACCGAGCCTGAACCGAGCCTGGACTATGGGTATAGCGGTAAAACTCCGGTTAAATGTATCTTGTAGCTTTGTTTCAGAAATCCTCATCCGTTATCACGTTGGGGTTCCAGTACAGCGTACGGCGGTAGTCCACATCGGTTGATTTTAACAGCTATACAAAACAGATTCCAGCAGAGCTGTTGCCGGTGATGGTGCTCCATACGTTCAGGAAGTTGGTTCCCCATACAAGGGACAGGTCCTGTTCCGTGAGTCCTTCGGACATTAGGCGGGCGGTCAGCTGGACAAGCCAGGTGGCATCCTCCAGGCCGGGTACGCCTCCGCCTCCGTCAAAATCGGTGCCTATTCCCACGTGTTCCACCCCCATGACGGTGATTATATGCATGATGTGCCGGACGGCATCATTCACTGTGGCGCCGCCTCCCTTGCGGAGGAACCCGTGATACATGCAGACCTGGGCCACACCTCCCGCGGCGGCGAGTGAACGCAGCTGGTCATCGGTCAGGTTACGGGGATGGTCACACAGTGCACGGCTTGATGAATGGGAGCAGATTATGGGTTTGACACTGCATTCCAACGCGTCATAGAAACTTTTTTCCGATGCGTGTGACAGGTCCACCATCATGCCCACCTCATTCATGCGCCTGACCACTTCACGCCCGAATGTGGAGAGTCCTCCGTGCTCGGCACGGCCCTTCGCGGAATCACATATATCGTTGTCACCGTTGTGGCACAGGGTCATGTAGGCCACACCCTGACGGCGGAAACGATCTATATTGTCTATATCAAGCCCTATGGCATAACCGTTCTCAATGCCTTTGACAATGGATTTCACGCCTTTGCTCTTGTTGCGGAACACATCCTGCGGTGTGAGGGCGATGGCTGCGTACGGGGCGCATCCGGATATACGTTCATCTATGAGCCGCAGCAGGCGGCCGGCCTTGACGGTGGCTGCCCGGAGTGACTCCGGGTCACGCTCATGTTGCTTGAGGTATGCCACCATGAAGCTGGCGTCCTGCCGTCCGATGGTCATCTTGTGCAGGTCCACGAGCGGATTGTAGATGAAGGTGGGGGAGCCGTCCGGCGAGTCCTCGCCCACATAGTCATATTCCACCTCTATTCCCTGGTTCATGATGCTGAACTGTGCTCCCCTGTCAAAGAACATGGGAGAGTCACAGTGGCTGTCCAGTATGATATTCCTTGAGTGCAGCCGCCGGGCCTTGCGGTAGAGCAGTGCCTGTTCCTTAAGCCAGCGGAAAAGCGGCATCATCCTGGCGTCATCATTCAGTATGAAGCATTCAGGATGCCACTGTACACCTAAAACGGGATTGAAGTCCGTTGCCTCTATTCCTTCTATTATCCCGTCAGGAGCGGTGGCGCTGACACGGAACCCTGCGGGAGCCTCCTTTACGGCCTGATGGTGGAAGGAGTTGACCGCCACTCTCTCCCGGGACAGGAGTGAGTAGAGTAGGGAGTCCTTCTCAACCAGTACTTCATGCGATGTCTCGTGGCGTGGCGCCTTCTGGTCATGCTCCACGTCATGCCGGTCATGCTGTGTGGCTATGTCCTGATACAGTCTGCCTCCCAGTGCCGCTGCCAGTATCTGTATGCCTCGGCATATTCCTAATGTGGGTATGTGCCGTTCATGCGCCAGCCGTACCAGCATAATCTCCGGTGCATCCCTGCGGGGGTTTATGCCGATGCAATCCAACGGCTCCTCCCCAAGGTATTCCGGATTGATGTCAGCACCTCCGGATAGAACTATCCCGTCCAGACTGTCAATCAGAGAGACTATACCTTCAGGGTCATCTACGGGTGGGATGATGACCGGTATGGCGCCGGCTGCGGATACTGATTCCCAGTAGCCTTGCGCCAGAGTGCAGTCACCGTCCCTGAAGTTCCCGCTTATACCAATGACGGGTACATCGGAATCAAGGATCCCGGTGCCCCGGAACAGCCCCGAAAGCCGGGCTTCAAGTTCCTGAGACTTGTTCATACGGTTGGGTGTGCGGAAGGGTTCAGTCGTTGATGGGAATCTCCTTCTTTATGCTCTCGTCAAGGGATATCAGGGTCTCGGTGGCTGTCACACCCTTGATTTCCTGTATGTGTCCGTTGATGAGTTCCATCAGGTGTGAGTTGTCACGGGCATACAGCTTTATCATCATGGTGTAGCGGCCGGTGGTGAAATGGCTCTCCACCACCTCGGGAATCCTGTCGAGCTCAGCCACCACCTGATGGTAGAGCGAGCCCTTCTCAAGAGTCAGTCCCACGTATGTGCATGTGTTGTAGCCTATGCTGCGGGGATTGACATGATAGCCGGAACCTGTTATCACTCCCTCATCGAACATACGCTGGACGCGCTGGTGTATGGCTGCTCTGGAAACTCCGCACTGTCCGGCCACATCGCGGAACGGAATACGGGCATTCTGTGAAATGATACTGAGGATTTTCCGGTCCAGTGAGTCCATCTTTTCAGAACCGGAAACCTGTTTCTTGCTGTTCATATTGTCAGTAATTAATGTTAATTTGAAAGGTTTTACCCCAAAATTACCAACAATAATCTATATGTGCAATATTTTTGCTTGACAATATGAGATTTGTCAGGATTTTTCTACTCTTCCTTGTCCCTGCTGAACAGATTGCGCCGTTTGGTCTTGCGCTCTTCCTTTTTCTTGCTTTCGGCAGCCGCCTGTGAGGCTTTTTTCTCCTCGCGTTCCACATTCTTCTTGTGTATGTCCTTTGTGGTCTTGTCACCCTTCTGCTTGACCAGTTCATCCGGTTTCTGCCTGAACATGGGAACCTCTTTCAGGTTCCAGGGTTCTGTCTCATGGTACCAGTCCGCCTTGAGCTGGAACTTGTGGTTCAGATAATAGACCTCTTCGGGCTGCCGGTGCTCCTCGTAGTCACCGGTATCCCACACTCCGTTTTCATTGCGGTCATTGAGAAGCGCCACATAGTAGTTACCAGGGTTGATCAGGAAGAAATCCGCGCTTCCGTTCTCTATCGGTGCGGTCTTGATGGTCTTTCCGCCTGACTCAAGCAACATAGCCCTGTATCCCGGACGTGCGTTCTGGACGTTTACGGTGAGTGTGCTGTACATATTCAGCGGATTGAACTTGATGGTACTCTCCATCTTGTCATTATGCAGTCCGTATAATCCCTGGATTGAGGCTGAGTCAATATTTATACGGAAAGTCTCCTCGGGTCTCCATTCGGCATATATCCGGTATAACAGGATATCAATGGAGTCCTGCTGGAACTGGAACGGTACGGGGGTCCATATAGAGTCCTGTTTCCTGTACAGATGGACTGCGGTGTCTGAAAGGAAGGTGACAGGCTCAGTGAATGTGAGCGTGACAGTTTTGTCCAGGCCCAGCGATCCGCTCGTCAGAACCCCCTTCAGGAATATCTTCTCCGGCTGCAGGGCTTTTATCAGGCCAATGGAGTCATTGGCCTTCTCCAGGCGTTTGATTTTCTTCTCCAGCTCCTTGGCATCGTTCTCGGCCTTTCTGGCGGCATCCTTGAGGATGGCCTGACGGCTTTTCTTAGGGATGAGGCTCAGTGTGTCAACCGTAGGCACCAGTGTTCCGGTGGTGTCGGAAGCCAGATATGCCACGCTTACTTTGAGCGTGTCCATGTAATATACGGTGGTATCCTTCATCCAGAACGTCAGTGTGTCAAACCTGGCTGTATGCTGTACTATATAGGCATCCTTCTCATCAAAATTGAGCCCTTTCACAGTAGGCATGGAATCCAGCGGTAGTGCAAACTGCAGTGAGAATTTCTCATGTGTGGTGCGCTCATATCCGGACATATACTGTATTGTAGGTGTGGGCTGGAAAGCAAGCAGCGTGATGTCATCGGGCATGAACCGGGTATATGGAACGGTCAGTACAGTATCCACGCTGTTATCCGCTTTCCTGATGGTGTCCATCCTGATACGCATCTCGTGTGTGGGTATTATGACTGAATCCTGCCAGGCTATCATCTCATTGCGCTGTGAGTAACTGAATGTCTGGTCCATGTCCTGAACGGCATAGATGCGGTATTTTCCGGGAGCCATACCCCTTATTACGAAATGTCCGTTCCCGTCAGTCCGTGACACGCGCTCAAACTTTCTGGTCATGAAGGCTGAGTCGGACAGGTCACTGTGCAGTCCTACGGTCATTCCCTTGACAGGCTCCAGGTTTCTTGCGTCAAGCACATAGCCTGACACCTCAAGTGTGTCGAGCTGCTCACCGGTAGTGAACCGGAAACAGAAATTGCCGAGAGGATTACCCTCGTTGTTGTCCACTATTCCGTCAGAGAAATCTATTGTATAGGTTGTGTTGGCCTGCAGGGTGTCAAAAAACTCCACCTGGATTTTCTTGCCGTTCACCTTGATCTCGGGCTGTTCCTGCTGCGGAGGTGAGATAATGACCTTTTCAACGGCATTTTCAAGCTTTATGAACTCGTTGAAATCAATGGTCACCTTCTTGCCTTTGTATTCAGTTGACTCCATGGCGGGATTGCTGCCCACTATGCGTGGCGGAGTCTCGTCATACGCGCCTCCGTCGGGGTTGGCCACAGCGGCGCAACCCAAAAATGCGGCAATAGCAGAGGTCGCCAATGCCGCATTCCTGATTTTTCCTTTTATGGAGTCCCTTCTTTTCAAATCAGTCCTTGAACTTTTTGAAAATAATGCATGAATTATGTCCTCCGAATCCGAAGGTGTTTGACAGGGCTGCGCGTACAGTACGCTTCTGGGCTTTGTTGAACGTGAAATTCATGCGATAGTCTATCTCCGGGTCATCATCGCCCTCCTCATGGTTGATGGTGGGCGGTATGATGTCATTGCTTACGGCCAGTACGGAGGCTATGGCCTCAATTGCACCTGCACCTCCAAGCAGATGTCCTGTCATGGACTTTGTGGAGCTGAGGTTAAGCCTGTATGCATCCTCCTTGAACACTGACTTGATGGCCTTGCACTCGGCAATGTCACCCAGCGGGGTCGATGTGCCGTGCATGTTGATATAGTCTATGTCGGCAGGGCTGAGTCCTGCATCGTCAAGAGCCTCCTGCATGACCCTTCTGGCACCGTTTCCTTCAGGGTCGGGAGCTGTTACATGGTATGCGTCAGCTGTGGCGCCCCATCCGGCCACTTCAGCGTAGATACGGGCACCGCGGGCCTTGGCGTGCTCCAGTTCCTCAAGGATGAGCATACCGCCGCCTTCGCCCAGCACGAATCCGTCGCGGCTCGCGCTCATGGGGCGTGATGCCGTAGCAGGGGAGTCATTCCTGTTGGAAAGGGCGTGCATCACTCCGAATCCGCACAGTCCGCAGTCTCCTGCAGCCGCCTCGGCTCCTCCGGACACTATCACCTCAGCCCGTCCCAGACGGATCAGGTTGACTGCGTCAATCAGGGCGTGTGTCCCTGATGCACATGCCGATGAGGTGGCGTAATTGGGTCCCTGGAGCTTGAACATGATGGATATCTGTCCGGCAGCTATGGAGCCCAGTATCCTGGGAACGAAGAAAGGAGTAACCTTCAGCTCCTGTCCCAGTTTCTTCTGTTCGTGGATAGTGTCGTTACCCTCTTCAAAGGAATCCACACCTCCCATTCCGAAACCGGTTATGACACCTATGCGCTCAAGATTCTCTTTTTCAAGGTCAAGACCTGAGTCCCGGATGGCCTGAACAGCCGAGGCTATGGCAAACTGTGCGTAACGGTCCAGTTTGCGTGCCTCCTTGCGGTCCATGTAATCCCCTATCTCAAACCCCTTCACCTCACAGGCGAACTTGATCTTGGTCTTGATTTTTTCAGTGTCGAAACATGAAATGGGCGCAGCACCGCTCACCCCGGCCAAGGCGTTCTCCCAGAAATCCCGGGCGGTATTGCCTATGGGGGTAACGGCACCAAGCCCCGTCACGACCACTCTCTTTAGTTCCATTGCAATATGGAAAATGGCTGTTAAGGCTTACTGTTCAACAGCCTTTGCAATCATTTCGATGGCTTCGCCTACGGTTGTGATTTTTTCAGCCTGGTCATCAGGAATGGAAATACCGAACTCCTTCTCAAATTCCATGATGAGCTCTACGGTGTCCAGTGAATCTGCACCAAGGTCACTTGCGAAACTTGCCTCGGGGGTAACTTCGGATATCTCAACACCCAGTTTGTCAACGATGATAGCTTTAACTCTCTCAGCAATCTGTGAATCTGCCATAGTTTTCTTTTTTAAAGGTTTATAAAAACAATTAGAGATGCAAAGAAACTTAAATATACCCTTTACAGCAAGCACCGGAGGCCGTATTTGACATGAACGTGCACAGAACCGCCAATTATGTGAAACGCGGATTTGCCCGCAAGGATTTGCAGTTAGGAAAATAACAGTTACTTTTGCATGAGTAAACAAACATAATATGTCATTCAGTAGCGGAAGCCTCGCGGTATTCAACCGAGCCATCACCGATTATCATGTCAATGATAATGTGGACACTCCTTTATCCAATCCATTTCCGGTCAAAAGCATAGATTACTATCTCTATCTGAAGTGCTGGATTGATACGGTTCAGTGGCATCTGGAGGATATAATCCGTGATCCGGACATTGATCCTGTAAAGGCCCTCTCCATCAAAAGGCGCATCGACCGTTCCAACCAGGAGCGTACTGATGTGGTGGAGCTCATAGACAGTTATTTCCTGGACCGGTACAAGGACGTCAGGGTCAGTCCTGACGCCACCATCAACACCGAGAGTCCGGCCTGGGCTGTTGACAGGCTCTCCATCCTGACGCTTAAGATTTACCACATGTCAATAGAGGCATCCCGCACTGATGTGGAGAGGGAACAGCAGACCTCATGCCGTGAGAAACTGGATATCCTGCTCAAGCAGAGGGAAGACCTCTCACAGGCCATAGACATGCTGCTGGATGATATCGCAAGTGGCGCCAAATACATGAAAGTCTATAAGCAGATGAAGATGTATAATGACCCCGCTCTGAACCCTGTCCTTTATGGCCGGAGTGAGAGATAAGCGGGACGCTGTTTTCTGCAACGTATTGCTGGTGCGCTTCTCGGCCATCGGTGATGTTGCCATCAGTGTGCCTGTAGTCCGTTCCCTTGCCGCTGCCTATCCTGGAACCTCTTTCACCGTACTCACATCCGTACGTTTCCTTCCTTTCTTCAGGGGACTGCCTTCCAATGTCTCACTCATAGGGGTTGACCTCAGGAAAGATTATCACGGACGGGGCGGTGTGCGTCGCCTCTTCAGGATGCTTGAGCCTATGGGTTTCGATGCTGTGGCTGACCTTCACGGAGTGTTGCGCACCTATTCCCTGGGTCTTATGTTCAGGTTACGCGGTATTCCGGTCAGGCGTATCCGCAAGGACCGTCTTTCCCGTTACAGGCTTACCAGATACCATTTCAAGGACTTGACTCCGCGTCCCGCCTCCGCAGAGCGTTACTGCAGGGTACTGGAGCGTTTGGGATTCAGCTTCCGGCTTGAATTCAGTTCACTGTTCCCTCCTGGGGGAGCTGACCTCTCCGCAGTCTCTTCATTCACGGGTGACAAGAGTACACCCTGGGTAGGCGTCGCTCCTTTTGCCGCCCATAAGGGAAAGATATATCCTGTGGATCTCATGGAGAAGGTCATTGCCGCTATCGATGCTTCCGGCCCATGCCGGCAGTTCGTTTTCGCGTACGGGAAGGAGAGGGAGCTTGTGTCCGGATGGGAAGGCAGGTATCCTTCTGTGACCCTTATAGACACACGTCTGGGAATTGAGGGTGAGCTGGCATTGATAAGCCGTCTTGATGTCATGCTCTCCATGGATTCCTCCAACATGCATATCGCATCGCTGACAGGAACACCTGTGGTATCGGTATGGGGAGCCACCCATCCTGCAGCGGGTTTCATGGGATACGGACAGAAGGAGGAGAATTGCGTGCAGATTGATTTGAAGTGCCGCCCCTGTTCCATCTACGGCAAGAAGAAGTGCCGGTATGGTGACTACCGGTGTCTGACAGGGATAGCTCCTGAAACCGTGACCGCTAAGGTTCTTGCCTGTCTTCAGCGATGACAGGTACTGCTGACTCGAGCAGCAGCCTTGTCTCAGGTCCCATATTAAACAGCAGGTCCAGTATGGAAAGCCCTTCCAGGAATCCGTTCTTTGACTGGAACACCTGCCAGTAGGGCTTCACCCTTACAGAGGGTATAGCCGACGGTTCCGCCATAGCACGCAGGTCCGTGTGAGGTGTGACCTTGTCATAGCGGTCAGTCAGTTTCACCCTTGTCCTGATGCCGGTCAGTTCTATCAGTTTCAGCGTTATTTCAGTATTGTAGTCTATCAGGAACTCCCATCTCTTTTCGTAGAACGGAAGCAGGTCATCCATATAATAGAGATAGAAAGGGCTGTTCATGTAACATGACTCCAGAGCATTCCTGTGGTTTCTGCGCCACTCCCCGTGGTCGCTTATCCTTACATCCTTCATCACCTGTCCGGGAAGCGGCTTGACTACGGGTACGGTGAGAGCCAGAGGTCCGCTCTCCGATGCTATCAGGCAGCGGTTGCGCCAGGTCTGCTTGCAGTAGCTGTCATACTGCTCAATAAAGACTTCACCGCTACTTGCCATAGCGGTGAAGAAATGTATGGGCGGCATGTATGCTGAGCAGAGCAGTGGCTGGTTCATGTCCGGTATCCCGTCAGTTGTATTTGCTTACCCTGTGGAACATCCTGTTCCAGCGGATCTTTCCCTTCTGTCCCCAGTTCTTGTCCTTATCCAGTGAGAGCCATACGAAAACCGGACGTCCCACAATGTGGTCCTCAGGTACAAATCCCCAGAATCTGGAATCAGCGCTGTTCTGACGGTTGTCCCCCATCATCCAGTAGTAGTCCATATTGAAGGTGTAGCTGCTGGCTTTCTCACCGTTTATGAGTATGGTTCCGTCGCGCTCTACCTTGAGGTCATTGCCCTCATACACCTTTATTATACGTTCGTAAAGAGGCAGGTTCTCTATGGTGAGCTCTACCGATGCGCCTTTGGCCGGAATCCACACCGGACCGTAGTCATCAATTGTCCAGTGGGTGTTCATGTTCTGTGGGAAGAGCCACTCTGATTCCTCAGGAGTGCTCCTGTAAGGCTCAATGCTTTCAGCTATTCCGTTCTGGCTTGCCAGCAGTTCCCTGGCCTGTCGGGTGAGAGGGAACAGATGCCTTCCGGGACGGTTCTCGGATGGCGGAAGGTCCTCCTCGCTCAGATGCAGTCTCTCTCTCAATGACTCCGGGATGGGGTGCAGCAGTGTAACCAGATAGTTGGTCTGTGCGGCATCAGGCTGTTTGTTGGCCGCTCCGTCCAGATATATTATGCCGTCCTTTATCTCAAGAGTCTGTCCGGGCAGTCCTACACACCGTTTCACATAGTTCTCACGGCGATCTACGGGTCTGGATATAATCTTGCCGAAAGACTTTTCGTTCTGTACCAGGTACTTGCGCCCCACACTGTAGTAGAAATCATAGACGCGCCGCTGCTCCAGCGGACTCAGGCTGTCCATCTCCACCTCCTTGCAGTGGCTTTTGCCTATAGGATAGACTATCATGCCGTAATAGTCAGCGCTGGCTATCCTGGGGTCGGAGCTGGCTATCACTGTATCGCCGGCAGGGTAGTTGAACACCACAATGTCATTGAGTTTTATCCTGCCGAAACCCTTTACGCGCTCGTATGGCCACTGAGGCTTGTCGAAATAGCTCTTGCCGCCGCCCGGGAACTGGTTCTGGGTAAGAGGCATGGTGAGCGGTGTCATAGGCTTGCGTGGTCCGTAGGCCACCTTGCTCACATATAGATGGTCTCCCACCAATAGTGACTTCTCAAGTGATGAAGTGGGGATGGCGTAGTTCTGGAACAGGAATATGTTCACAAAATAGACTGCCACAAGTGCAAATACTATAGCGTCTATCCAGCCCATTATCTGATACAGGGTCTTGTTCTTCAGGCTCTTCCACCAGTCCCACCTTATGATGCGGAAAGTGAAAGCGTCAAATATGAACGGTAGCGCTATCAGTCCCAGCCAGCTCTTCACCCAGATGAGGAATGCTATATACAGCAGGGATATGATTATGGCTTTTATCCAGTTCCTGTTGCTTATCTCCGAAATCTTTTTCATCAGGCTGTCACAGTTGGTTATTGAATCATGAAAGGGAGCTGAGCAGGTCATCCATAGTGAGGAAACCGCGGCGGCTCACTGTATATTCAGCTGCCAGAACGGCCCCCAGTGCCAGTCCGCTGCGGTTCTTGGCGCTGTGGATTATCTGTATGGTGTCAGCATCGGAATCGTATGTCACCGTATGTATTCCGGCTGTCTCGCCCTCACGGACGGAGTCAATCCTGATCTTGTCAGGGGCGCATTCAGTAGAGCCAGTCACTGTACCGTCAGGGTTCAGGACAGTCCCTTTCACCCAACCGGTCTTCCTGTCCAGGACATCCGTGATTCCCTCGGCCAGAGTTATCGCTGTACCGCTCGGGGCATCCAGCTTGTGAATGTGGTGGGTCTCGGACATGCACACATCATACATGGGATAGCTGTTCATGAGTTTGGCCAGATAGCTGTTCACCTTGGAGAACAGGGCCACACCAATGCTGAAGTTACTTGCCCAGAACAGGGTGTTGGCTCCGTCACGGCACAGATTCTTCATCTCTGTCAGATGGTCTGACATCCATCCGGTACTTCCGCTTACCACCTTGATACCGGCCTTGAAAGCCTTCATGACATTGTCGTATGCCTGGGTAGGTGCGGTAAACTCAATGGCTACGTCAGCTTTGCGGAACTCCTTGCTTCCAAAATCCTGGAGGTTGTCCACATCAATCCTGGTAACTATCTCATGTCCTCTTGACAGGGCCACCTTCTCTATCTCGTGCCCCATCTTGCCGTAGCCTATCAGTGCTATCTTTATATTACCCATCACTAAATTGTTCTGTCTGTTTTTTCAGAATATACTCTGAGTGTTTTCCTGAACATGTTGCAGCAGGTTGCTGAACTTATTGTCCAGTCTGGTTGATGAGAGAGTCCCCCAAACCTGATACTGTGTATCGGTGAGGGCCTTCTTGTAACGTTTCTCGTATTTCTGGCATATCTTGTCGTATGTCTCCTGGGCTGACTCCGTATCGAACGTTACGTTGGTGGGTTGCTGTGCTCCCATGTTGTTACGTCCGCGGAATCCGCCGTTCAGGTTTATCTGATACTCCATGACCGCCATCTGAAGATTACGGCAAAGCTCTTCATACTGCTGGCCGTATAGCTTTAACATCTTGTCAAGAGTCTTCTCGTTCAGGTCCAGACGTCCTGCCACGTCTATGATACGGGCGTTTGCCACTGAATCGGACTCTGCTTCATAAAAGGGCTTTTCCATATTACCCATCATCATGGGCGGCCTTCCGCCTCCCATAGGTCTTTCGCCTCCCATAGGTCTTCCTCCGCCCATAGGCTGGGCATTGGCGATGAGAGCAACCATACATGCGCATATTGTGAAGAGTAGTTTTTTCATAAAAGGTTTTTATACAGTTTGATTTCGTAAATGAAGAAACTCCTTCCGGCAGATATGACCGGAAAGAGTTTCAGGATATCTGTTATGCTTTGGGCATAAGGTTTCAGAGCTTAGGTCCGGCAGCAACCAGAGCCTTACCGGCCTCGTTGCCTTCGTACTTCTTGAAGTTCTTGATGAAACGTGCAGCCAGATCCTTGGCCTTCTCTTCCCACTCAGCGCGGTTCTGATAGGTGTCGCGAGGATCAAGGATGCCCCATGCCACACCGTTGAGCTGTGTGGGAACCTCCAGGTCAAAGTAAGGAATCTTCTTGGTGGGAGCGTTCAGGATGTCACCGCCCAGGATAGCGTCTATTATACCACGGGTGTCACGGATAGAGATACGCTTTCCTGTTCCGTTCCAACCGGTGTTGACCAGATAAGCCTTGGCACC
>DBYG01000040.1:13273-13739 GCA_002310175.1 Bacteroidales bacterium UBA1192 | reverse complement strand
GGAAGTAGTACTTGGTCTGCTCGGGGGTCAGGATTGATACGGGAGGCAGTACACCGAATGCGTCGGCTGACAGGAAGATAACGTTCTTGGCATCGGGACCGGCACTCTTGCCGTTAACCTTCTGGGCAATCTTCTCGATGTGGTCGATAGGATATGATACGCGGGTGTTCTCGGTAACGCTCTTGTCGGCAAAGTCAATCTTGCCGTCCTTGTCAACGGTTACATTCTCAAGCAGGGCGTTGCGACGGATAGCGTTGTAGATATCGGGCTCTGACTCCTTGTCCAGGTTGATAACCTTGGCATAGCAGCCGCCCTCCAGGTTGAATACGCCCTCGTCGTCCCATCCGTGCTCGTCATCACCTATGAGCAGGCGCTTGGGATCGGTTGAAAGGGTGGTCTTACCTGTACCTGACAGACCGAAGAATATGGCTGTGTTCTTGCCCTCCATATCGGTGTTGGCAGAGCA
>DBYG01000040.1:0-13196 GCA_002310175.1 Bacteroidales bacterium UBA1192 | reverse complement strand
TACCATGTGTTGATGATAACCTGCTGACGTGACTTGGTGTTGAAAGCAACGCAAGTGTCTGAGTTCAGACCCAGCTCCTTGTAGTTCTCAACCTTAGCCTTGCTGGCGTTGAAGATAACAAAGTTGGGCTGGAACTTCTCAAGCTCATCGGCTGTGGGCTGGATGAACATGTTCTTGATGAAGTGAGCCTGCCATGCAACCTCAACGATAAAGCGTACTGCAAGACGGGTAGCCTCGTTAGCGCCGCAGAATGCGTCAACTACATAAAGCTCCTTGTTTGAAAGCTCCTTGATGGCAATCTCCTTAACCTTTGCCCAAACCTCCTCAGTCATGGGGTGGTTATCGTTCTTGTACTCATCGGATGTCCACCATACGTTGTTGTGGCTCTCGTCATTGTCAACAATGTACTTGTCCTTAGGAGAACGACCGGTAAATACGCCAGTCATTACGTTAACTGCGCCAAGCTCTGTCTCCTGACCCTTGTCATAACCGGTCAGACCAGCCTTGGTCTCCTCTTTGAACAGTTCCTCATAGGAAGGATTGTGTGCAATCACGGTTGAACCGTTGATTCCGTACACGCTTAAATCAATTTTCGCCATTGTTTTTTATCAGTTTGATTAAACACTTTACTTTCGCTTCGGAGTGTAACAGGGCGGATTTGGGTATCTGCCTTGTAAATCGCCTGCAAAGATAATCTCTTTTGTCTTTCATAGTTTTTCTTTTAATATTTAATAACAATAAAATAAGAAAAGCAGAAGAGTTATGAAACCCCTCTGCTTCTTAAAGACAGCCGTTGCAGCAGTTATGTCATTTCTTGTCCCGTACCGGCAGGATGGAGTATGCGTAAGTGGGGGTACTTGTATAACATGAAAGCTCAAAACCTCCAGTTACGATTTCATATATTTCCGGTTGATAAACCCAGGCTCCATTAGTCTCAAAATACAACGGCCCGCTTGAGTTTATGGCATTGGCACACCACAGACTGACATAATAAGAGGTCCCGTTTTTGGTGAAAGAATAACCTGTTCCGTCCTGTTTGGTGGTCATATAACCGTAGTCACATGTGGGAATGATGATGTTCTTGCCGTTACAGCTTATCTTCATCTTGTTGTCTTGACTGATGTGAACCACACCAAGTTGGTATGTCTTTCCATCATACGTGAGGGTTCCTCCATCCACTCTTTCACCGTTAGGATCATACTCCACCCCAAGTGAACAGTGGGCCAGCAGTTCCTCGAATTCTTCTCTTGTAGGTATGCGCCAGCCTTCACCGAGCAGGTATGTGGCAGCGTCATATTGAGTGCCGCTGATACTGAAACTGCCGCCTCCGTTCATTGTCACGTTATCGTAAAACACCTTGTTACGGAGTCCGTTCTCTGTCGATAGTATAGGACTGCTGGCAGTGGCCGGATTCACATCACCCCAGAAATAGAGGTTACCGAGTGCTCCAGGCTCCTCAGCACCGAGAAGCATTGTGGACCATTCCACGCTCAGGCCCAGGTCAACAGCCATTTCATCAGTGCTCTTTGTCCTGAAAGCCACATTGTTGCCGTAGAGATATTCATCCTGTCCAAGAGGCTGGATGAACAACCTGTAATGATACTGTATGGACGGCCTCAGGGATTTGAGCTGGAATGATATACGGTTGTCGCCGGATTTCTCTATCTCTATCAGCCTGCTGTTCTCCACTGTTGGGTTCTCCTCCTCGGATACCACGAATCCCAGGCGGCAGGACTTGGCATCTGCGGGATCCAGACCGTTTATGACTCCGTTCAGTGTCACGCTGAAGAAACTGGCATCAGACACATCCTCCGTCACTGCCTTGACATCGAAAGCCTTTGTCTTGAAGGTGAATGTGGGGCTTATCAGGCGTTTCTTGCCGCTGGCAGGTCTATAATAGATACAGGCACTGTAGGAAGTGTTCTCTTCCAGTCCCTCCACTGTGGCTGAAATAGTGCCGTCATTGCTCTTTTTGGCCTTTCCGCCCATCTTGAGCGTCTTGTCCAGTGTGCCGGAGTTCATCCACTCGTCAAACAGACCTGATGCATCACTGCTCTCGGGGCAGTAGATAAGACCTATCTGACCTTGGATTATGTCAGTCTGCTCAAAACCGGAGAGTTTCCCATCTACAGTGAGGGTAAGGACTGTCGGGGTTATTTTCCCAAACTCTATACTGCGGCCGTAAGCGTCAGTAATGGTGTTGCTTCCACCTCCTCCTTTTTCTTCATCATTGTTGCAGGCTGCAAACGCGAGCAAGGTAAAGCCTGCCATAAGTAATGCTAGTTTCTTCATTTTGTTTTGTCTTTTTATATTGGTTATGAATTATGCGGGGGTAATTGCCGTCATTTGAACAGTTCCCTGACGGTCAGTTCCAGATAGTCACGGCAGTTCATCCAGGTGTGGCCTCCATGCGGATTGTAGAATGAATACTTGAAGACATTCTTTCCGGCGGTGGAGTTGAAAGTGAAGCTGTCCATGAATTCAGCTATAGGACTGAACTTTTGCATCTTAGGACTATTGTCTATCACATACTTGTTCAGACCCTGTGATGCCTGAATAAGGAAGTCATCCTTGCCTGTACCCAGGAAGAAAAACTTGATTTTTGTCTGAAGTTCGGCCAATGGCTTGTATGTGCCGTTCTGGAAGTTGGTCTCATACTCGTTGCCGAAAATGGCGGGAGCGTAGGCTGCCACGTAGTGGAACTTGTCCGGATTGCCGAATCCTGCTGCCAGAGTCTGACGGCCTCCAAGTGAGAAACCGGCTATGGCGCGATGGTCGGCATCCTTTATCACGTTGTAGTTAGATTCTATGAAAGGTATCACCTCCTCCACGAACTCCTTAGTGGTGAGCTGCACGTCCATTGAGTTGTAGGCCTGAGCCTTACCCTGCAGGATCATCTCGGGATAGGGGTTTGCGTAGGGCATTACCACAATCATTCGTTTGGCCTCACCCTTGGCAATCATGTTGTCCAGAATATTGTTCATCTGCCCCACCTTGAACCATGTCTCGTAAGTGTCAGTCATGCCGTGTATGAGGTACAGGACCGGCAGCTTCTCGCTGCCTGCGGGGTCATATCCTGCGGGAGTATATACGCACATAGGGCGCTCTATTCCGCACGCCTTGGAATAGTAGTAGCGGTATGACACCTTGCCGTGCGGCACATCCTGGATGTCCTGTACTGAAGGAGCCTCGCCGCGTACATCCACAAGGCTGTTCTTGAATCCCTCGTTGGGGAACATATGCATATTGTTGGGGTCGGCCACCTGTGTGCCGTCTATCTGGAAGCAGTACGGGTAAATGTCAGGAACTTCGGGCTTTACTGTTATAGACCATACCCCGCGTTCGTCTTTCACCATCTCCCTGGTGCCGCTGAACATCTGGCACTCGAGCAGCACCTTCTCTGCGTTCGGGGCCTGACAGCGGAATGTCACGCTTCCGTCGGCATTGTACTCGGGTGACTTGACTCCCTGCGGGAATAGGCTCGACATGAGTGAACCTGTCAGACGTGACGGTTCAGCACCGCCCAGCTTCTCAAGGCGTACCTTTTCGGCCTCCTCTAAGCTCATGCTCTCCTTCACGGCCGCATCAATCACCTTCTGGTCCTGGAAGAGCAGGCGGAAAGACCTGTCCAGCCAGTAGCGGGCGTTCATCCAGGTGTGTCCGAACTTGTCATGCGTGAACACCTTCACGTTCTTTATGCCGTGCTTGTCCAGCATCTGCATCAGGTCCTTGGAGTTACCGTACAGGAAGTCATCGGTACCTATACCTGACCAGAACAGGTGAACCTTCCTGTTGAAAGCGTCGGCATCCTCGAACATCCTGTCATTCACCTGGGTGAAGGAACTGTATGAGCAGAGGTATGAGAACTTGTCCAGATTGTTGAGTCCTATGGACAGACCCTGGTTGCCGCCGCGTGAGAAACCGCCTATTCCGCGATGATCGGCATCATTTATGGTACGGTAGTTCTTCTCGATGAAGGGCATCAGTACATCCGTGAAATCCTGGTTGAAGTTATATCCTCCACCCATTCCGAATCCGCCCATACCGCCAAATCCGCCCATGCCGCCGCCCTGGCGCTGGGGCTCACGCTCTGTTTTGAGCAGAGTGGGGTTGCCGTAGGGAAGCACCAGTATCATCTCCTTGGCCTTGCCCTCGGCAATCAGGTTGTCCAGTATGAGGTTCATCTTACCCACCTTGAAATACACCTCCTCGGTATCGGTCGTACCGCTTATAAGATACATCACCGGGTATTTCCTGTTATGGTTCTCAGGTTTGTCATAGAAAGGCGGGGTATAGACAATCACCGGGATGAACATATTCAGGCCGGGTGACCAGTAGTTCAGGTAGTCCACGCTGCCGTGCGGAACATCCTTGAGCGCCTGTACCAGACTGCCGTCACCGCGCATATCCAGAAGGCTGTTCTTGAAAGTCTCGTTGGGGAACCACTCGGCACACTGCGGGTCCATCACGCTGATTCCGTCCACTTCATAGTGATAAGGGTATATATCCGGAACGGCAGGTCCCACCTTTATGGTCCATGTCCCGTTGGCCCCCTTGGTCATAGTCTGGGTGCCGCTGAACTGGGTCCAGAGCTTAACCTCCCTGGCATTGCGGTTCTGATAGTTGAAAGTAACTGTGCCGTCAGCGTTGACGACTGTTGCGGGCGCCTGCTGCATACCTCCCGGCTGAGCTGACAGTGCACCGACACAGATTGAAGCCGCAAGCATCAATACTGTCCTTTTTCCTGAAAACAATTTCATTATTGCTGATTATCAAATTAGGTTTATGGAAATCAATTATATCACGGCACGAATATACCCAATTTAAATAAACGGGAACCGTTTTCGGGGCCGAATAGTCTGTTCAGTAAAGAAATATTAACAAAATAGTGATAATTAAACGGATTTCATTCAAATGTTATGTATCTTTGAGACACTATTGGTTACGGGAAGGATAGGGTTTTTAATTAAGGATATATGGAAGTTATTGATTTCAACAAAAGTAACAGTATTCTCAACCAGTTCATAGCTGAGCTGCGTGACGTGAACGTCCAGCATGACCAGATGAGATTCCGCCGCAATCTGGAGAGAGTGGGTGAGATAATGGCCCTTGAGGTCAGCAAGAAACTTAATTATGTGACCAGAGATGTGCAGACTCCGCTCGGCATCTCCACCATCAACGTTCCGGAGGAGGATATAGTGCTGGCCACCGTCTTCCGTGCAGGATTGCCTTTCCATCAGGGATTCCACAACTATTTCGACCATTGTGAGAACGCCTTCGTGTCGGCTTACCGGAAATACCTTGACGAGGTGAACTTCGACATACATATCGAGTATCTGGCTTCACCCAAGCTGGACGGCAAGACGCTTATACTGGTGGACCCCATGCTGGCCACTGGAAGCAGCATGTATCTGGCATACCGCGCCCTCCTGCTCAAGGGAACTCCGGCCCGTGTCCATCTGGCCGCCGTCATAGCCGCCCAGCAGGGCGTTGACTATGTCACTAAGATGTTCCCGCAGGACACCACCACCCTATGGTGCGCAGCCATTGACCCGGAACTCAACCGCCACGCCTATATCGTTCCCGGTCTGGGTGATGCGGGTGACTTGAGCTTCGGTGAGAAGTGATATGGAAAAGGGGACGTTCCCCTTTCCCGTTTTCTCACATTCCCAGGAACTTTCTGCCGTTGGATATGCGGATTCCGCGCACGGACCTGTCGGCAGGACGGCCCATTATGTCCCAATAGGCGGGTTCTTCACCGTCAGCCTCCACCGGCACTACCTTGGTCGGGTCGGCAATGTCATCCACAATACTGAATGCTGACCAGTATGCGTCCTTGTGATAAGCCTCACTCGCTCCTTTAGGTACGTGGACAGTCACTCCTGCGGGGAATGTGGTCTCCTGA
The DNA here is from genome assembly GCA_002310175.1 of Bacteroidales bacterium UBA1192. Taxonomy (GTDB): domain Bacteria; phylum Bacteroidota; class Bacteroidia; order Bacteroidales; family Bacteroidaceae; genus Colenecus. Next base: position 7,291 of record DBYG01000040.1, on the reverse strand, counting down.
ATCTGCGGAGGGTATGAGGAGAGGCAATACACATCCTTCAGGGATGTACATTCTCCGAATGCGTCCCTTCCTATGGCTGCCATATTCTCGCCTAGTGTGACCGATGCCAGATTGGGGCAGTTGTAGTATGCCTCGGATTCTATGTCGGTCACGCTTGCGGGGAAGACCACAGTCACCAGTCCGTTAAACCCTTCAAATGCATTTGCTCCGATCACCTCTATATGGGCCGGTATCCTGGTATAGTTACAGCCCTGTATGATCTTGTTGTACTCCCAGTCTATCACGGAATTGTTGGCCGAGTAGTAATAAGGGTTATCCCTGTGGACGGTAAGCTGCTTGAGATTGTCGCAGCCCCCGAATGTGCCGTAACCGTAAAACACAATGGATTTGGGCAGTTCTACCGATTCAAGTTTAGGGCAGCCGTAGAAAGCGTAGTCCATTATCTGATACACCGATGTGGGAATCGTCACCTCTGTTATGGCGGGGTTAAAGGCGAAAGCCTGGTTCATAATGGCTGAAACCGGATACTTCCTGCCGTCTATAATGACCTGTGACGGTATTGCCAGCACATGCGGAGTGTCGTATGGCTCTATAATATCCTCCAGGATGGCCTGCCCCTGGTCAATCATGCACACCGGAAGACCGTCAGGATAAGTCCCTGACCTGTCAGGCTCAATACCTATAGTCATGGTCTGGTAGGAGTTATAGCTGCTACCGTCAGACAGATTGATGGCCATGGGCAGGAAATATGCATCCAGATAACCGCCCCACCCGAAATTGAAATGGAAGTAACCCCGGTCATCGTATCCGTCACATATAAAGGCGTGACCGCCTCCATATATAAGGTCCTGACCGCTCATTACCAGCGGCCTGCCGTTGTCCAGCTCGTTCCTGATAAGACTGACCCATACGGAATCCGGATCATCGTATTTCCAGTACACATCCTCATATTTTACCAGACGGACGTCGGGGGAGTAGTTGAAATAGGTGACGAGCGCCTTCTTGAGGCTCTCGTCTAACGCCGCGCTGCCGCCTGAGCCGTATTGCATATTGGCTGCCACACCGCAGTCAAACATCACCTTCTGGATATCCAGGATCCGCAGAGAATCACTCTCCGGGTAATACTTATCAAGCGTCATGTTCCAGTTATAGACTGATTCGTCATAGTTTACGCGGAGCAGCGTATCGCTGTAGTTGTAGTGGAACCCATGCCCTTTCTCCGGCCATTTCCAATAGTTCATGATCTGCGCCATAGCGGTAGCTATACATCCTGTCACACTCCTCCTTCCGTTGTTCGGGTCGATGGGGCACATCCCGTTGTACGGACTCCCCTGGTCCCATTTGGTGCTGACCAGCGGACCCACCAGTACAGTCGGCTCCATGGGGTCGCTCACCGTCGGTCTGGAGGGCGCCTTGCTGCGCCTCAACGCTCCTATCTGCTCCTGGTATGATGAGAGAACCCTGCCTGCGTTGGAGGGAATGTTCTCACTGTCGAATGAACCCTGGTCCGAGTACGCCAGCACGGGGCTGACAGTCCTGTTGTCTGCCGAAACTATTATGAAACCACTTTCGTCCGGATAGTTGAAAACATAAAAGTCATTCTTCTTGCCGGTTCTTGCAGTATAGGACAAAGTCACGGTCCCTGCGTCCCTTGAAGCGGCTTTCATAGCGTAGTCCTGCCTGTTTCCGAAATTGAGGGCAATCTCTCTGGCAGCTTCCGGGCTGACCTGTTGCGCAGTTACCGCAGCCGGAACCAGCGCAACCAGCAGAATGTAGAAATGTCTTTTCATATATCTTTCCTCTATTTTCCGTTTGTCTTATTATCTTCTTGTCTGCCGTCCTGTCGGGCCTGCTGACTGGCGGTTTATCCATACCTCCATATTACCGTTACCCCTGTGCGCCCATGCGTAATAGGGGATGAGGCGCAGCTTCACGCTGCGGTTGTGTGCGGGATTGCCGGTATAGTTGTCCTGTGCGGTAGTCTCAATGGCGTTCATGCCGTACTGCCTGCCCTCCACCGTCAGGCTTGTGGGCACCACGGTGAATGCCGCCCTGTCGGAAAGGGTGGCGCTCAGCACGTTGAAATCATTGTCCGGCCATTCTGCGCAATAAACTATGGGACCTCTCTCCACCGCAATCTTTCCGCGGTCCTCACGCACCTGGCTGTTGGCTTCCACAATACGGGTCTCCATCTGCAGGTCCAGGACCACCTTGTCACCCTTCTTCCACTTGCGATCTATCACCGCATAGCCCTCGGCATCAGCTGTAATCTCCTGTTTCTCACCGTTCAGATATACGTTGAAAACGGGAGTTTTGCCATCGGCATAACGGTACAGGTCAGTGGGTACAGGTTCGTTACGTGCCCATCCGGGAATCCTCAGGTTGAGTGCGAACTGACGGGACGGAGCCTTATCCACGGTAAGCTCTATCCTTCCCTCCCAGGGGTATGAAGTGGATTGTGTGAGCTGAAGGTTCTGTCCGTTCACCTTGGTGGTGAGCGTGTTGGAGAGATAGAGGTTCACATATACCCTGTTGTCCTTGACAGCATAGGCATAGCCGGGGACTGACGGAATGAAACGGCAGATATTGCTCGGGCAGCACGCGCACCCGAACCAGGCCTGACGCTGATGCTGTCCGTGGCTCTCCAGCGGGTTAGGGTAGAAGAACCCTCCGCCGTCCAGACTCACGCCGCTTATCACACCGTTGTACAGGGCGCGTTCCAGGACATCCATGTACTTGGCGTCGCCGTGCAGCAGGAACAGGCGGTAGTTGGTATAGACATTGGCTATCGCGGCGCAAGTCTCGCAGTAACCGGTCATGTTAGGAAGGTCATAGTTCTCCGTGAACCCCTCACTGCCTCCCGTGGAGCCTATACCTCCTGTAAGGTACATCTTCTTGCCCACCATGTTGTCCCAAATACGGTCAATGGCAGTCACGTATGACTGGTCTCCGGTGAGAGCTGCCACATCGGCCATACCGGAGTACATATAACCGGCGCGTACGGAATGGCCCACAGCCTCATCCTGCTCTATCACCGGCTTGTAAGACTGGTCATACTTATCCTTACGGGCAGTCTTGCCCTTGTTATCCAGGAAAAGCTTGGCTTCATCCAGATATTTCCTCTCCCCCGTGACCAGATAGAGTTTGGCCAGCGCCATCTCGGCAATCTGATGTCCGGGCACCACCACCTTCTGACCGGGACCGTAGCCTATCTCGCGGCACACACAGTCAGCATAACGTATGGCTATATCCAGGAACTTGCGGCTTCCGGTGGCCTGATAATGGGCAATGGCACCCTCCACCATGTGTCCCAGATTATAGAGCTCGTGGCTTCCGCTCTCCTCCGCGCTCCAGCGGGTAGGGCCAGACCAGTCATGCGGGTGTGCAGGGTTCATGGTGCGGGCGGTGTAGAGATAGCCGTCGGGCTCCTGTGCCGCAGCCACAATATCCAGCACACTGTCTATATATGCCTCAAGGTTTTTGTCCGGATAGGTCTGGAGCAGATAGCTGGCGCCCTCAATCGTCTTATAGACATCAGTGTCATCAAAAGGGAACTGGGTGGGCCTGTAGTTGCTGCTGTTGTCACCCCGTGCCGTCTCGGCCATCTTGGCGGCGGCATGCTCAAAGTTCGTGTAGCGGTCCGTCTCCTCGCACTTGCTGAAAGCCAGCGGGATAGTCACCTCGCGGCTCTGACGTATGCGCTCCCCCCAGAAACTGTCCGGTGTCACCTTCACCTGCGTGAACGGAACGCCGTTTATAGGATAGCCGGGAGCCTTATCCTTGGCCTGTGAAATACCGGTCAGCATAATGGACAGTATGACCGGAACGGCCCTTTTGGGCAAAAATTTCATAATAGAGTAATCAGGTTATTTGGTTAATTATGCAAAATTAGCAAAAATGTAGTATCTTCGCACCGGAATTCATCAAATCTGTTCCGCCTCTGTAGTTCAATGGATAGAACGGAAGTTTCCTAAACTTTAAATTTGGGTTCGATTCCCAGCGGAGGTACAACAAAAGGCCTTGTAAGTTGCTTATTTTCAAGCACCCTACAAGGCCTTCCTTTTTTTTGTATTTTATATCCTGATTTTAAATAAATTACCTACTTTTGTAGATACTTAATCAATTCTGCACCACTAACCATATCCTCAAGAAATGAAACATACAGTATTGAAATCAGCACTAATTTGCATAACAACTACCTTGTTGTTCATTTTTGGTACAAATACGGTATCAGCCCAGTATTACTATCAGATGAAGGTTCGCACTATAGATGGACTTATCACGTCTTTTGATGTAAATCGTATAGATAGTGTTTATTTCGAGCTTGTGGGGTCTGATGATAACGGTAATGAAGAGGATGAAACCACAGTTACCGGTAATGCTACAGACATTACTACTTATACTGCCACAATAACCTCATGGGCATACATTTTAGATAATCTGTCCTCGGATTTAAAAGTAGGAATAATCTATTCCTCAAATGGTACACCGAATAAGAGTAACGGCAATCAAATAACAGTAAGCACATCCAATATAGGTGATGATGCAAAATATTCAATCACATTAACAGATTTGGCACCATCCACAACTTATTATTACCGTTCATTCGTTTATCAGAGCGGGATATGGTTTTATGGAAACGTAAAGGAGTTTACCACAAAAGGCCAAGGTGTTGAACTGGTGAGCGGTGAGGTTAGTCAACTTACATGCTATAGCGCAAAAGTTTCAGGTGCAATCAGTATAGATGAGACCACACAGTACAGAACCATAACGTATGGAATATGTTACAGCACAAATGCAGAACCTACGGTAAATGATAAAAAGGTTGAGGCAAGCAGTAAGGACCAAGATGGCAGTTTTACTTGCCAGTTGCGGGCTTTGTCAGGTTCAACCACGTATAATTACCGTTCATACGCTTACGTTGACAATTATATCTCATACGGACCTATACGCAGCTTTTCTACAAATGATGATGATGTTGTAATAACTGGCGACATTGACACAACTACTTATACAGTCAAATCCACCCTGAAGATAGACGGTGAAGCATACAGTACATCGGAGTTAGGCGTTTGTTATGGAACTAATGAAACACCGACGGTGAATGGTCGAAAGGTTTCCACAAATGAGGTTGATGATGAGAACAACTTCGTTCTCACATTAGTTACAATATATTCAGTCACAGTTTATTATCGCTCATACGTGATAATAGACAATGTGGCCCATTATGGTGAAATCAAGTCATTCATTGGGACAAGAAATGAATCAAATGGTTACGAGTTTGTGGATTTAGGATTGTCCGTTTTATGGGCAACATGTAATGTAGGCGCTTCTGCCCCTGAAGAGTATGGTAACTATTACGCTTGGGGAGAGACGGAACCTAAGACCGAATATAGCTGGTCCACTTATAAATACTGCAAAGGTTCATATACAAGTTTAACCAAGTATAACAATCATAGTAGTTATGGCTCAGTTGATAATAAAACCACTCTTGATACTGAAGATGACGTTGCTCATGTAATCTGGGGAGGAGATTGGCGTATGCCCACCCAAGCAGAATTCGAAGAGTTGTTGAAAAACTGCACCTGGAAATGGACTTCTCAGAACGGAATCAATGGTTGCTGGGTTACAAGTAAGAAGTCTGGTTATACCGACCGCTCCATCTTCCTGCCCGCTGCCGGGTGGTGCCGCGATGCCGATATCAACTACGCTGGTATCTTTGGCTACTATTGGTCAAGTTCGCTCGGCACGGCCGATCAGTACGCTGCCTGGAACCTCTGCTTCATTTCGGACAATCACGCCACGGGCGACAACAGCCGCAGCAACGGTCACTCTGTCCGGCCTGTTTGCTCAAAATAATGAAGCGTCTCTACCGCTCGCCTCAGGACTTGGCCTATTTCAGTGTATCGATAGACTCCCTGGACTACTACGACCTCTCCACCAATCCGCCCACTTTCCGCCACTACGACGGTATTACAGGCGATTTCCAGTCCCTGAATCCCTTCGGTAAGCACTAAAAAGTGGCAAAATGGCTATGTGGAAAAGGGGACAGTCCAATTTGAAGTGAACCCCGAAAGTCAGACAAAAAACTTTTGAGGTTCACTTCAGTTGCCTGTGTCTTTTTGTGTCGCTTTATTTTTTCTTGAAGAGTGATATTATCCAGAGCAGGATAACAGCACCTACTATGGCTGTGAGAAGTGTGCCGAACCAGCCGCCCCAATGAATACCGAGCCAACCCAGTACGGAGCCGCCTATTATACCGCCTGCAATACCGACCAGAAGGTTAACCCAAAAGCCGAAACCGCCGCCTTTCATGATTTTGCCGGCCAGAAAACCAGCCAGAACGCCTACCAGGATTGAAATAATGATTTCCATAAACACAAAGTTTTAATTTGGTTAAACATAAACATGCTCAAAGATATAAAAAAATGTGCAATTGGGGACAGGCCCCAATTGCACGTTTTTGCACTTATTTCACTTCCCAGATGTCATTGGTCTCCAGGAGCTCAGCGAATGTGTGGTACTTCTTGGCGGCCTTGACCTCCTCAATCTGTGCGGTAACGGCATCGTCGTAGGTGGGAGCATCCACATCGCGGATCACGCCCAGAGCAACGGGGAATCCGTCGCCGTCGCCCATCAGGGCCAGCTTGAGCTGCAGGGTGTTGTCCTGGCAGTGGGCATCGTGAACAAGGATATCCTTCAGCGTGATGCCGTTCTCACCTATCTTGACCACCTTGAGGCCGAACCCCTCCTGAACGAGTCCGAACTCATTGTTCTCACCGAACACCAGCGGCTCGCCGTGTTTTACGTAGATGGCATTTTTGGCGCGGCCCTCCTTGTTATATACCGCATCATGAGTGCCGTTGTTGAAAATCACGCAGTTCTGTAGTATCTCACAGACCGATGCACCCTTATGGTTGTATGCGGCCTTGAGGATATCCACGGTGCCGGGAGCGTCGGTGGCCACAGCGCGGGCAAAGAAATGGCCGCGTGCACCGAAGCATAGCTCGGCCGGACGGAACGGATCCTCCACTGTGCCGTAAGGGCTGGACTTGCTCACGAACCCGCGGGGTGAGGTGGGCGAGTACTGACCCTTTGTCAAGCCGTATATGCGGTTGTTGAGCAGTATCATGTTCAGGTTGATGTTACGGCGGTTGGCATGAATGAAATGGTTTCCGCCTATGGCCAGACCGTCACCGTCGCCTGAAATCTGCCATACGGTCAGGTCAGGGTTGGCCACCTTGCAGCCGGTGGCGATGGCGGCGGCACGTCCGTGGATGGTGTTCATGCC
>DBYG01000037.1:12598-32909 GCA_002310175.1 Bacteroidales bacterium UBA1192 | reverse complement strand
ATGATGATGCCCTTGTTTGCTTTCTGTTCCTGAATCAGGGCACGTATCTTCTCATCGTAGATGGGCGCGATGTTTGAGAACGGCTCGTCCAGGATGCATTTGAACAGGCAGGATTTACCAGTTCCGTTACGCCCCAGCACACCTGTCACCCTACCCTTGTATGAAGTCACGTATGCGCTCTGAAGTACTACGTTGTCTCCAAATCGCAGCTGTACGCTGTCAATAAGCAGTTTCCCGTTCTCGTTCTCCTCCATATCAGTTCAGATGTAACAGGGTAAACAATGGTGGCGCCAAATATATCAGGAACCGGAAGAATAAATACTCAATCACGATTGGAATCACATATTATTCGGTCCTGCTTATACCCAGATTGAGCCAGAAATAGAGGGCACCGCTACGGTCAAACTTTCGGAACACATACAGGATGATGGGTATTGTCAGCAACTTGAATATCTTACACAAAAACAACCCTTCAGACAGCCCTTCAGGATCACCTGAATGAGCACCTACGATAAAGGCAAAGCACAATGACGCAATACCTGCAACAATCAGATAGCCGCTCCCGTATCGGAATGAAAGAGTTATTTTCCGGAAAAAGTTCATCGGCACTAAATTGAGAATATTCAAAGATATGCAAATCATCCTGTATGTATTAACAAATACACTATCTTTACGTCATCTATACAAATATTAACCAATTGAGTCCTTTATGATGAAAGAAATTATCAGAAAGAGTCTGAGCAGAGCATTCTGCCTCTTTGCTCTCATTTGCATTTCAATCTCAGTCCAAGCAAATAACACCATAATCAATGATTTCTCACAGTCTGGAGATACAATCAATTCAAGCATAAGGCTTGATAAATTCAGTCTGGACAATCTTAAGATCGGTCCGATCCTTGAGTCTCTCAATGAGATGTTTAATAATATTGCCGATAATTACCCGGAAGGTGTTGACCCTGTACCTTTAAACCTGAATTTTGATTTCAATCTTAATCTTAAAACCTCTCAGCCATTTTTGCTAATACAGGTAATCTATAACACCCTGTCAGGCGATGATGGCATGGTTAACCAGATGAAAGACAAAGAGATAAAGAAGTTTGACCAAAGGACTCTCAACAAGTTCAAAAAGCAGTTCCGCAAGAGGTCAAACAAGGAGATAAAGAAACTCTGCAAGGAAGACCGCCAAGCCCAGAAGGAACTCAAGCACAAGATTCAGAAGCTCCTGGACGGCATCCAGATCAAGGAATAAAAAAAATGTCTGTCCTTTTTCCAACCTTTTGAAACCCGCTTACGTCTAACGTATGAAACCGCCCGGAAAAGCGGTGAAAACGTTAAACAATAAAAACTTAAGCATTATGATGAATTCAATTTTTTTGATCGGTGTTTGCGTAATCATGCCTATCATCGTTGTCTGGTTGAACAACCGTTCAAGCCAGAACGAAACAAACAAAAAGACTGAGGTGCTACTGAAAGCAATTGAATCAGGCGCTACAATCGATCCTGAATACTTCAAGCCTCAACTAAAAACAAAGTCTTTAAAGGAGAAACTACTGGCCAAACTAACCGGAGCATGCATAGCTATATTTATGGGATTGGCTATTGTTGTAACTGATACTATGGTGTATGATAATATAGACAAATCTAACATAGTAGAGAAACAGATTTATGAGTTTGTCTTTATTTTAGGTGGAATTATTTTCGCAGTAGGAATAGCCCTTTTAATATCATACTTTGTAGGCAAGCGTATGCTGGCCAAGGAAATCAAGGACGAAGAAGAAGCACTTAAGTCAGAGAAATAAATGACCCGGGAGCGGTTCATAGAACTTATCAGAACTGAGCAGGAGCCATTACGCAGGTTTCTGCTTGGACTGTGCAGCGGAAATCAGTCCATGGCCGATGACATTGCCCAGGATGCTCTGGTACGTGCGTATGTGGCATCGGGCTCATTCCTGGGACTCTCCAAGTTCAGCACCTGGCTGTTCAGGATTGCCTACAACTGCTTTATCGACCATTGCCGCAAATCAACTCTTGACACCGTATCCAGTGAATCCTATGAAGCGCAGAGCGTTCTCTCTGATGATACCACCGATGACGTATTCCGTTATCAGCAACTCTATCAGGCACTTGACAGGATACCGGACAAGGAACGAGCCGCAATAGTGCTCCACTACTTTGAAGATCACGACATAAAAGAGATTTCATCCATAATGCAAATACCCTCCGGCACGGTAAAGTACCTGCTCTCTATCGGCCGTAATCATTTGAAAGAAGACCTTAGCTTATGAACGGAAAGGACAACATAGAAGAGTTTCTGCGCAGCAACAAGCCACAACTTAAGGATGACCCCACATTCCTGCTGGAGACAAATCGCCGTCTCAAACAGGTGGAGGGCATCAAGGCCGAAGTTGACCGTCAGCGCACCTACGGCCGCATGGCGCTTATCGTTACACTTGTTCTGGGAATAGTTATTGGTGCTGCCGCTGTAATAATAGGCTATATCTGCCCCGTAGATCCAGATAAGCTCAATCAGGGAGCGCTGAACGGCATAATCGTTTTTTTGACCACCTGGAAAGAATACTTCCTTATCCTGGCAGCAGCCCTATCGGTCTCATTGAGTTACATACTGTCCCGCACCCGCAAAGCGGCATTCTAGATATCAAATGAACATATAGACAGACATCGCAATAATCAAAAGCAAAAACAGCAAGCCTATAAAAAGCATGTAGTAAATCAGGGTCTTGACTGTGAGCCAGAAACTCTTTCCGTAACTGATGCCGAACAACTGATGGTAATCAATCATTATCAGCACACCGCAAAAAAACATCCCTATCTCATTATTCTGGCCAAGCGAGAATATCAGCACAAAGAGCATAAAGAAACTGAACTGGCACAGCACGTACGCAGCTGTAGTGGCCGATGCAGCCCACCCCATGGACTGTTTGCGCAACACAATACGCATAGCCGGCCAAAGCAGCAGGAAAATTGCCAGGAAATACTGTATGCCCTGACTGCGCAACGCGCTCTCTAATGCAGCCAGCGATGCTTTCTTGGGAGAATCCACAGCCTCAGGATGGCTGTCCAGATGCATCAATATGTCTATCTGCTCCAGATAGACCATCAGATTATCCGTTTTCAGCTTGATATGCTGGTTGATCTCTGCCATATAGGCCGAATCGACATCCGCAAAATCCAGATTGACAATTGACCCGGAATATGATACGGAGTCCGAACCGATACTGTAATCCGATGCTTTATCAGTTTTATACTCCGGATGAGCAATCGATGAAACCAATGAGAAAAATGCGTAGAATATGATAAGCGATGTAAGCGGTGCCAGATAAAGTTCATGCTTACCTTTTATATAATCGCGTATCATGTAACCCGGGCGCAGCAGCAGATGCACGAACGTACGCTTGGCATCATCATTCAGGAAAGGAATGCTGTCAAACGCACCACGATAAAATCCCTTCACGCCATCCTCGGGCACATCATCAGCCACCGTCCACTCCGATTTCCACGGATTGTAACCCAGCACCTGCCATATCCGGAACGCCCGGAGCCGCACTTTGATACTATGTCTCATACCTTTCATAACCGCCTGCAAAAGTAAAGATTATTAACCACACTATTTTGGCTAAAATTGATAAATGTCACATTTTTGCTGAACCTTTTCCGCCGTTGCGTGTATGCACTGATGAAGCGCTTCAAGAAAAAGTGTAACATATCAATCAAACTAACATGAACAGAAAAGTGTTTTCAATGATAATGCTGGTAGCCTTTTTAATGGCCGATGCATACGCAGCAACCGATAAAACAGAAACCGCAAGCAAGCCCGAACAGATTGTATCTTTTGTAAAGACCAAACATGATGCCGGGTGGTATGCAAATCAGGCCAGGCTATGGGAAGCCCAGGTCACGCTGACACCCGATGATGATGACGCGTGGATAAACTGGTTCCACGCCACCCGATACAGACTGATGTTTGAGAGTGACGATGATGAATTTGATGAAACCCCGCTAGCAGAGATTGCCGCAAAAGTCCGTAAAGAGCGTACCGACAGCTACGCCCGCTATTGCCTGGACTACTACTGCAATATGTGGCTCAAAGACTCTGAGAACCAGGATGACAACATGGAGAAAGCCATCAGGATGCGCCCGGACAACGCTTATATGTATAAGGATTATGTGGTCTATCTGCTCAATAAAGGCAAGACGGACTTAATGGCCGATATCCTTAAACGCTGGTACAATACCGGAGAATACTCCTACAGCCTGCTCTCCTATGCGTATAATCAGTTGGCGGGAATGGAACAGAATGGCATCATATTTGTAAACGGCGATACTCCCACATTCTCGTCACTGATAGTACAATACGGCAAAGGACTGTACACAGACAGGACGGTGATATGTGTAGGACTCCTCTATTCGCCCGAATATCTCAAGAACATATGCAGTCAGCTGGGTGTCAGCCAGCCAGAAGGCCCCACAGACTGGACCGAGCAGGGACTCAGAACCTGGGAGGAGAATCTCTACCTTACCGTAGCCCGTGAGACCGGACGCCCCATTTACTTCTCTACCCTGATGGATCACCTGCCTTTCACGGACAAGCTTTACTCTGAAGGACTGGTCTATAAATACAGTCCCAGACGCTATGACAACCTATCAGTTAAACGCAGGAATTTTGAGGAGGTATATCTCACTGATTATCTATACGAGACATTTACTCCTGAAACATACGAGGCATCGGCTTACAAACTGAATCTCAACTATATCCCCTGTTTCAAGTCTCTGCTGGATTTCTACAAGGAGAATGGTGAAAAGCGCCAGATGCGCAGACTGTACGGAATGATGAAACGCATTGTAGGCCGTACGGAAAACATAACCGATGAGGAACGTAAACGCTACAACGATGAGATTGACCGCTGAAACGTTCCGCACCCTCTACCTTGAGCACGGCCCCCGTGCCCAAGGTTTCTTCCTGAGGATGACCGGCTATGACCGTGAACTGGCCCGTGACCTTACTCAGGACCTCTTCCTGCGGCTGTGGGCTTCCAGGCGCAATTACGATGACAGACGGCCTTTCCGCACTTGGATGTTCTCCATAGCGTACAACATGCTCAAGAACGAGTATCGCCGCCGTATTACAGTGATGGAATATGTGGATAACGCCCCAAAGGAGGAACCCGTAACGGATACTGATCATCTGGAACAGGAGCAGCGTGAGCGGATACTGCATGATGCCATAGGCTCTCTTCCTGAACCGCAAAAGGTGGTGTTCCTGCTCCGTTATGAGGAGGAACTGCCCCTATCCGAGATTGCCCGGGTATGCAACATACCGGAAGGCACAGTAAAATCACGTCTGTTCAGCGCGCTGACAGCCGTGCGTGAATATTGTAAAAACAATGAAAATCAATAATATGGACGAACTGAAAGAACTTGAGAAAGAGAGTCAGGAACTGCTATCCTCAATAAAATCAATGGCCGACAAGGAGGATCTGGATATGTCCCTACCCTCACTGGACATAACTGACAGCGGGCACGGAATGCTGCGCCGCCGCATACCATCATGGGTAGCGGTAGCCGCCATGCTTACCGGTGTTGTCATCGGAATAGCAATGCCTAAGTTAGGCAACACAGGCAGCAATGGCAATACAGCCTTCAACTATGCCGACACCTGCCGCAGCATTGCCCAGGATGATGTTAACCTGTCCCTGCTCATCACTTCACTGTAATAGTTTCTTAGACCAATCGCTGCTCAAAGGAACTGCTATCTGTGAGATTGGGCAATACCCCAATTGGGGTGAAAACTTTAGCGGAGGACATTGACGGAATGAAAAAAATCGCTGTGAGAGCGCGCCAAATCCGATTTTTGCAGTAACTTTGTGCCCGTAAGCCGCAATTCAGCCCTGCTAAGGGATTTTCAGGAAGCGGCAATCAATCCGTTTTTCATTAACCATACCTTACATAATATCAGCGTACTGATAATGTACCATGGTATTGCAAAGGTCCAATAAAACAATGTTTGACATACTGCAATTAAAGAGCAAGAGTCTGGATGAGCTCCAGGCCATTGCAAAAGAGATGGGCATCAAGACAAAGGATGACAAGAACCAGTTGGTATATGACATTCTGGATCAACAGGCTATCTCGGCATCCAAAAGCAAGCCTGAAAAGGAACGCCGCGACCGCAAGAAGGTAACACGCAAGAATTCCACCGAGAAAGTCTATACATCTGCCGATGAGAACGGCAAGGCCAAGTCCGAAAACGAGGCTAAGGAAGCAGAGAAGCCGCTTTCAGGCAAGGAAGAGATGCCTATTAAGGAAACTGCTCCCGCTCCACAAGGCAAAAAAAAGCGTGGTCGTCCAACCGGCAAGCTTAACAATCCCGACATAGCAGGACAGGAGACATTACAGCAACCCGCCCAACCGCAGGCCGCAAAAGAGAGCCCTTCTAATGAAGACCCTGCTCAAAACCACTCTGCTGACCAAGCAAAGAAAGATGAGCTTCCACAGTCTGCCATAAAGGCAGGTCAGCAGAAACGTCGCGGCCGCCCGCGCAAGCAGCAGGTTGAGGTACCCCTGCCTGAGATAGATGATGAGAACGTGACTCAAACAGCAAACGTTGTTTCAGAACAGGAAGAAGAGCCTGTTCTGCAGGTCGTTCCAACAACCGTCACACAGGAACAACCCGTGCAGAGTGATATTCAGGAGCCACCGGTCCAGCCCCGTTTTCAAGAGCAGATGCGCGGAGAACAACCCAACCAACAGAACGGTCAGCGCCAGCAAAGCCAGAACGGTCAGCGCCAGCAGAACAACCAGAACCGCCGCCCGGAGGAGCGAATGTATGATTTCGGCGACATACTCAAAGGTGAGGGAGTTCTGGAAATAATGCCTGACAACTACGGATTCCTGCGTTCTTCAGATTACAACTATCTGGCATCACCTGATGACATATACGTCTCACAGTCTCAAATCAAGCTTTTCGGCCTGAAGACCGGTGATGTTGTGGAAGGCGTCATCCGTCCCCCTCGTGAAGGTGAGAAATACTTCCCTCTCGTTAAGGTTAATAAAATCAACGGTCTGAATCCATCAATTGCCCGTGACCGTGTTCCGTTTGAACACCTCACACCTCTCTTCCCTGATGAGAAATTCACTCTTTGCAACGGTCATAACGACAATCTATCCGCCCGAGTGGTGGACATGTTCGCTCCCATAGGTAAGGGACAGCGTGCATTGATAGTAGCTCAGCCCAAAACCGGTAAGACCATACTGCTCAAGGATATAGCCAACTCTATTGCCGCCAACCATCCTGAGGTTTACATGATAATGCTGCTCATTGACGAACGTCCTGAAGAGGTGACGGATATGGCCCGCAGCGTAAAGGCCGAGGTTATTGCTTCCACTTTTGACGAGCCTGCCGAGCGTCATGTCAAGATTGCCAGCATAGTTATTGAGAAAGCCAAGCGTATGGTTGAGTGTGGTCATGACGTAGTGATATTCCTTGACTCCATAACACGTCTGGCACGCGCATACAACACCGTAGCGCCTGCTTCCGGCAAGGTCCTCTCAGGTGGTGTCGATGCCAACGCGCTGCACAAACCCAAGCGTTTCTTTGGCGCCGCGCGTAATATCGAAAACGGAGGCTCACTGACAATTGTGGCAACAGCCCTTATCGATACCGGTTCAAAGATGGATGAGGTTATATTTGAGGAGTTCAAGGGTACAGGCAACATGGAGCTCCAGCTGGACCGCAACCTGAGCAACAAGCGTATATTCCCCGCCGTGAACATTGTGGCATCAAGTACCCGTCGTGATGACCTGCTGCTTAATCAGACCACCCTGGACCGCATGTGGATACTGCGCAAGTACCTGAGCGACATGAATCCCATCGAAGCAATGGAATTCGTCAAATCACGTCTGGAAACCACTAAGGACAACGCGGAGTTCCTGGCCAGCATGAATTCATAATTCACGCCTCTGTCAGGTCAAAAAATCCCAAGTGGGGAGATATAACAACTCAACTATAGAGAAAAAGAGACCGGCTGAAAAAGCATTTTCAGTCGGTCTCATCCGTTGTCAGAACGGCAGGTCGTCTTTCTCGTTACTGGGAGCGAAAGGATCCGGGGCAGGAGCGGGAGCAGCGGCGGCCGGAGCATATGGCTGGGCTGCGGGAGCGGCACCGTTCACGTCATGACTTACACGCCAAGCGCGGATGTCGTTGTACCAGCGGCCGTTGAACTCCCGGGCATTGATATCAAAACTGACCACCACCTCATCACCCACATTGATTGCAGCCTGGCGTATCTTGTCCTCGCCGAAGATACTGAACATCATCTTCTTGGGATATTGTTCATTAATCGTTTCCAGTACAAATTCCTGAATCATCCACGGATTGCCCGATGTCTTGGATGTACCCGACCTTGATTCAAGGGCAGCTATTATTTTTCCTGTTATTTCCATTTTTATCCTTTTTCTTGTTCTGACCGCGAATTTACTGTTTATATCATTCCTACCCTAACTTTTATCACAATTATTTTTCGGTTTCCGATTACTTATCCATATCTTTGTAAAAGTATAGCGTAGCTACAAGCGCATACTCATAATTAAAAACAAAAAGACATATTTATGAATTTCACAGTATCAAGTTCCGCTCTGACAAGCCGTCTTCAGGCTATCAGCAGGGTGATCAACCCTAAACCCGTTTATCCAATACTTGACGATTTCCTGTTCCGCGTAGAGGAGGGTAAGCTTACAGTTACAGCTGCTGACAACGACACCACTCTTGAAACCCTCATCGACCTCGTGGAGTGCAGTGGAGACGGTCAGCTCGCATTACCTGCAAAGACTCTGCTTGATGCCCTGAAGGAGATTCCTGAACAGCCGCTAAAGTTCACGGTAAACGACAGTACTTTCGAGACTGTTATAGAATATCAGAACGGTGAATACCGCCTGATGGGACAGAATGCTGACGAGTACCCTACTCCTGCTGTGCTCCAGAGCGACCCGGTATCACTTACCATAAAGGCCTCCATACTCTCTGACGGTCTCACACGCACCATTTTCGCCACAGCCGATGACGAGTTGCGCCCCGTGATGAACGGTATCTATTTTGACATAAATGAGGAGGGGGCCACGTTTGTGGCATCGGACGGACATAAACTGGTTTGCTGCAAAAACGCTACGCTGCAGACTGAAGGAAAGTCCTCCTTCATACTGCCCAAGAAACCGGCATCGCTATTCCGCAGTCTCATAGGAAAGGATGTAGAGACAGTCACCATAGAGTTCGATAGCCGCATAGCAAGATTCTCTCTGCCTGAATTCCATATGGTGTGCCGCCTTATTGACGGACGTTACCCCAACTACGCGTCAGTTATTCCGCAAAACAATCCGCATCACCTGACCATTGACCGCCAGACCCTTGTAAACGCCCTGCGCCGTGTGTCAGTTTTCTCACCTGCCAGCAGCGGACTCATCAAGTTACGTATCCAAGAAAGCCAGATATCCATCTCCACACAGGACATTGATTTCTCCACTTCTGCCAATGAGACACTCACATGCCAGTATCAGGGTATTCCCATGAGTATAGGTTTCAAAGCCAATTTCCTTATTGATATACTCAACAATATCCCGAGCCAAGAGATAGTGCTGCAGCTTGCTGACCCGTCACGTGCCGGAGTTATTGTACCTGCAGAACAGGCACAGGACGAGAATCTGCTCATGTTGTTGATGCCGATGGTTCTTAATGACTGATGAAACTCAAGCTTGACAAACCGATAGTGTTCTTTGATCTGGAGACGACAGGTACGAACACCGTGCAGGATCGCATAGTGGAGATCAGTTATCTCAAGGTTTGGCCAAACGGCAATGAGGACATGCATACCCGTCGCGTCAACCCGGAGAGACATATACCTGAAGAGGCCACTTCCGTCCACCATATAACTGATGATGATGTACGGGACTGTCCCACATTCAAAGAGATTGCCAAGGAGATTGCACGTGATTTCGAGGGTTGCGACATAGCTGGTTTCAACTCCAACCGTTTTGACGTACCACTTCTGGCTGAGGAGTTTCTGCGTGCAGGTGTTGACATAGACTTGAGTCGCCACCGTTTCATCGATGTTCAGGTGATTTTCCACAAGATGGAGCAGCGTACCCTATCCGCCGCCTACAAGTTTTACTGCGGAAAGCAGTTAACTGATGCACACAGTGCCGATGGTGACACCCGTGCTACATATGAGGTCCTCATGGCACAACTGGACCGTTACCCGGATGAACTGAAAAATGATATGACGTGGCTATCAGAGTTTTCATCTTTTTCTAAAAACGTGGATTTTGCAGGGAGGATTATACGTAACGATAAGGGGCAGGATGTCTTCAATTTCGGAAAATACAAAGATATGCCTGTAGCAGAGGTATTCCGACGCGACCCCGGCTATTACTCATGGATTCTTCAGGGGGATTTCCCACTGAACACCAAACAGGTACTTACCAGAATCAAACTACAGTCCCGATAATGGACAACATATTGAAAGGCAAACATATAGTATTGGGTATTACAGGCAGTATTGCTGCTTATAAGGCTGCGGTGCTGGCGCGTCTGCTCATCAAAGAAGGAGCTGAGGTTCAAGTGGTTATCACCCCTTCAGGCAAGGAATTCATCACTCCGCTCACGCTCTCCACTCTGACACGCAAGCCGGTGATAAGCGATTTTTTCAATAACCGTGACGGCTCATGGAACAGTCATGTAGAACTGGGTCAGTGGGCCGATGCGATGCTGATAGCCCCATGTACTGCCTCCACACTTGGTAAGATGGCTTCAGGAGTGGCAGACAACATGCTCATAACCACCTACTTCTCCATGAAAGCACCGGTATTCATAGCGCCGGCCATGGACTTGGACATGTACAGCCACCCTGTCACCCAGCGTAACATTGAGACATTGCGCTCCATAGGAAACATTATAATAGAACCCGGAAACGGCGAGTTGGCAAGCAAGCTCATAGGAAAGGGGCGTATGAGAGAACCTGAGGAGATTGTCCAGATGCTGGAACAACATTTCTCCGTAGGACGCGAACTCTCTAAAAAAAAAATCCTCATAACCGTAGGTCCAACACACGAAGCGATTGACCCCGTCCGTTTCATAGGCAACCACTCTACCGGCAAAATGGGATTCGCTCTGGCCGAGGAGTGTGCGGCAAATGGTGCTGATGTCACTCTGATAGCCGGACCCGTCTCGCTTGTCACGAATAATCCGAATATTACGAGAATTGACGTGACATCAGCAGCTGAGATGTACCGTGAGGCTGTTGACCGTTTCCCCGAGGCAGATGCTGCAATACTTTGCGCCGCAGTGGCAGACTACACGCCTGAAATCGTATCGGACTCCAAAATTAAGCGCAAAGGAGAATTAACCCTCAAGCTCAAGCCAACTAAGGATATAGCCGCTGCTCTTGGGGCATCCAAGCGCCCTGACCAGCGTCTGGTGGGATTCGCCCTCGAGACTGATGACGCGTACACAAACGCCCGTGACAAACTGGAGCGGAAAAATCTGGATTTCATAGTGCTCAACTCGATGCGTGACAAGGGCGCAGGGTTTGGTTATGACACTAACAAGGTAACCCTCATTGACAGTAATCAAGAAGAATCTCTTCCTCTGATGTCCAAGAGGAGCGTGGCAGCTGCCATCGTGAAGAAACTTGCAAAGCTCTTCATCATGTTCCTGTTGTTCATAATGCCATCCGGTCTTAAGGCGCAAGAACTTGATGCACAGGTATCCTTCAATATCTCCAAGATTCAGGGAACGGAAAGAAGCATATTCACCTCCCTGCAGAATGCAGTTCAGGAACTGCTGAGGAACCAGTCATGGACTGATTACCATTTTACAGAGAACGAACGCATCCAATGTGTATTTACTTTTACCGTTAACAAATATGACCAATCTACCGGTCAGATGGAGTGCGAGCTGATAGTCCAAAGCAACAGACCTGTCTATAACTCCTCCTATTACACAACCGTGTTCAACTTCCGTGATCCCAGCGTGGATTTCGCCTACACAGAACAGGACCGTTTGGATTACGTTCCAGGGAGCGTGAACAACAATCTGGTGGCAGTACTCGCCTACTACAGCCTTCTAATAATCGGCCTTGATTTCGACACGATGTCACTCAACGGTGGCACCGACATACTCAGACAGGCAGAGTCACTTGCAGCCAGTTCCCAGTCACTTGGAACGGGATGGCGCTCTTTCGATACCAACACGAGCCGCTACACTATCATTAGTGACTACCTGAACGGAAGTCTTGCCCCATTCCGTGAACTTCAGTACAAGTATCACCGCAAAGGTCTGGATGACATGGCTGCCAATGCCGACCGTGGACGTGCCACTATCACAGAGAGTCTGGAGCTGCTGTCGGCTACGCGTCAGACCAAAAGCACATCGGCCCTACCTGACCTGTTCACTGAGATAAAGAAGAACGAACTTCTCAGCATCTACACCAAAGGTATGGTTAAAGAAAAAGAGAAGGTGGCAGACCTTCTCACACGCATCAACCCGTCTTTCACTTCTGATTGGAATACCATTAAGACACAATAATGCTCAAATCACTACACATCAGGAACTTTGTTCTAATAGACAACCTTGATATAGATTTCAGGGAAGGTTTTTCCGTAATGACCGGTGAGACAGGAGCCGGAAAGTCAATAATAATAGGTGCCCTTAACCTTTTGCTCGGCAGCCGTGCTGATTCCAGGCAGATTATGCAGGGAAAAGAAAGATGTACTATTGAAGGGCATTTCAACATATCAGAATATGGTCTGGATTATTTTTTCGAAAGCAACGGTCTGGACTTTTGGCCGGATGACACTATACTGCGCAGGGAAGTGACTGCATCAGGAAAGAGCCGTGCATTCATAAACGACACGCCCGTTAATCTTTCCCAGATCAAGCAACTCGGGAATCACATTATAGACATACATTCACAGCATCAGTCACTTGCCATAGGTACCGAATCTTTCCAGATAGAAACCATAGACACGATAGGTTGCAACGGAAAGCTGAAAGCTGCCTACGGGAAATGTTATGACAACTGGTCAAAGCTATCCGCGGAGCTGGAGTCACTCAAAGCCATGAAAGAGACCGATGCGGCTGATCACGATTACCTTTCCTTCCAACTTGAAGGTCTTGAAAATGCACGTCTGACTGATGGAGAACTGCAACAACTGGAACAGGAGTCCGAAATACTGGAACATGCAGAAGAGATTAAACAGGAGCTCTTCCGCGCCTCCGGGATACTGGACACCGATGGAGAAGGATGCATTAGTTCCATAAGACAGGCAATGCAGGCACTAAACTCCGTATGCAGGAACTACCCTGATGCAAAAGAGTTTGCTGAAAGACTCGAAAGTTGCCTCATAGAGCTCAAGGATATTGAAGAGTCCCTACGAACCGCAATTGATAGGGTATATTTCGATCCTCAGCGTCTGGAACAGGTCAACAGTCGTCTCGATCTGATTTATTCATTGCTCAAGAAACACCGTAAAGACAACATCGGGCAGCTCATTCAGCTGGCCCGGGATTTACGCCACCGTCTGGATCGTGCTGACTCCTTTGATGAAGAGATAAAGGCACTGGAATACCAAACTGCCAATGCCCGTTCAGATATGGAAAAAGCGGCTGACAGACTATCCGAATCACGTCGGAAAGCATCGGAAACACTCATAAGGGATATTGAGGAACTTCTCGTTCCACTGGGAATTCCCAACATCCGTTTCGGGGTGGATATCACATCTTCCAACGGATATGACCGCACCGGGCACGACAATCTCCGGTTCCTGTTTTCAGCAAACAAGTCACAGCCTATGCAGGATCTGTCGACAGTGGCGTCCGGAGGAGAGATAGCCCGTGTCATGCTCTCAATCAAATCACTTATTGCCGGTGTTCGTACACTCCCAACCGTAATATTTGACGAGATTGACACTGGTGTCTCTGGAGCTGTAGCCGAGAAAATGGCCATACTCATGAAACAGATGTCGGCCGGTAATCGTCAGGTTATTGCCATAACACATCTGCCACAAATCGCTGCTATGGGTATAACTCATTACAAGGTTTACAAGACCGATGACAATGATGCCACCCATACCCGGATTTCCATCCTTAATTATGAGGATAGAATTCACGAGATAGCATCCATGATGAGCGGAGCACGCCTCACGCAAGCCGCTCTCGATAACGCCAAATCACTTGTAGAACAATGGAAAACGAAATGATATTCGGCATCCGGGCCGTGATTGAGGCCGTGGATGCAGGTAAGGAGATTGACCGGCTGCTCGTAAAGAAGGACCTTCAGGGTGAACTCTCCAAGGAACTCTTCTCTGCCATAAAGGGATATGACATACCCGTACAACGCGTTCCGGTAGAGAAACTTAACCGCATAACCCGCAAGAACCACCAAGGTGTGATAGCATTCATCGCACCAGTTACATACCAGCATGTGGAGGACCTCGTCCCCACCCTGTTTGAAGAGGGAAAAGAACCTTTTTTCGTCCTGCTGGACGGTATAACAGATGTACGTAACTTCGGAGCAATTGCCCGCACTGCCGAGTGTGCCGGAGTGAATGCTATCATAATCCCTTCAAGAAACAGCGTTAGTGTCAATGCCGATGCCGTCAAAACATCGGCCGGAGCACTTCACGTCCTTCCAGTTTGTCGCGAAAGCCAAATCGCATCTACAATCAAATACCTCAAGAATAGCGGTATCCGTATAGTGGGTGCAACAGAGAAAGCAAAGCTTGACTACACACTTGCCCCCCTTGAAGGTCCCATATGTCTGATAATGGGCGCTGAAGATAAAGGTATCCCACAGGAACATCTTGCACTGTGTGACGAGTGGGTCCGGATTCCCGTCATGGGACAGATAGAGTCTCTTAACGTTTCCGTAGCAGCCGGTATATTGATATACGAAACAGTAAAACAAAGGAACAATGAGTATTAAGAGGTACAGGATACTGATAGTAGTGCTGATAATGTCTCTCTTACCGGCATCAGCTCATGCCAAGACGCCCAAATGGTTCAAGTCCGCACGGAAAGCAACGTTCGAGATTGTTGCTTATGATGATAATGGCCGTGAAACAGCCAGGAGTCACGGGGTTTTTACTGATAGTAACGGAACTGGAATTTCCGGTCATAGTGTCCTTTCCGGAGCAGTGAAGGCGGTGACAATCGACGGTCAGGGCATTACCCGCCCGGTGGAAATCATACTTGGTGCTGATGACATTTATGACGTGATACGTTTCAGAGTCCGTCCTGACAAGAAATTCTCATCACTCGCCACATCAGACCGGGAACCGGCGAATGATGACAATGTCTATATCCTTCCATACGGATCTACCCCCATCCAAGCCAGCATCAAGGAGATAAAGACAATATCCGGCGGACACAGCTACTACACACTGAATATTCCATGGGACAATGATCTACTCGAATGCCCCGTAGTTGACTCACAGGGTCGAGTGGCAGGTATCGTCCAACGGGGAAGCGATGGTGACACACTGACATACGCACTTGAATCATCATACGTGACTGACATAGTCATTTCTGCACTTGACAGGGAGACCAAGACTTACCAGGACCTCAAGATAAAGACAGCCCTGCCAACTGAGGAGGATCAGGCTTTGGCATATATCATGATGTTACGTGGTGTTAAGTCAATGGTTGAATGCCGCCAGCTTCACGAACAGTTTCTGGAACAGTTTCCCGGCAGCCCGGACGGATTGTTCGCCATGGGTACGTTTCTCATCCTTGAGGTTGACTCAACGCAGTATGCCGAAGGACTGTCCATGATTGACAAAGCCATAGCTTCAACCGACGAGAAAGACCGTTTCCATTGCGATTATGCTAACATTATACTCAACACACTGTCAAGGAACTTACAACATCCCTCAGAATGGACCTACGACAAAGCACTGAACGAAATTGATGCAGCCATAGCCATCAATCCAGAACCGGTTTATCATCAGGTTCGCGGCAATATCCTTTACAGTATGGAAAGATACAGAGAGGCTTACGACAGCTTTGTCAAGGTCAACAATTCCGATATCGCATCAGCCGACACATACCTCACCTCATACTATGTGAGCCGCAATATGGCAGACAGTCAGGAACTGGGCATTTCACTGCTTGACAGCGTCATAATAAAACTAGGCACCCCCATTCCTCCAAGGGCAGCACAGGTTCTGCTCGAGCGGGCCATCCTCAAGGAGGAGGCCGGTCTTAATCGTGAGGCAGTCATAGACTATAACCAATATGAGGAACTTGCCGGTTCATACAACATGAACTCCACATTCTATCTGAACCGTCACAAAGTGGAAATCAAGGCCAGGATGTTCGAACAGGCTCTGATGGATATAGAAAAAGCACGTTCACTTTCTCCCGGTGATTCGAGTCTGGTCCTGGAACATGCAAGCCTGCTGCTTCGCGTAGGGCAGAATGACGAAGCTCTTCCATTGCTTGAAGAACTCTCACGAGCATATCCTGATGTACAAGATGTCCAGCGTCTTATGGGTGTATGCTACATGAGACGCGAGGATAAGATAAAGGCCCGCCGTCATCTAACCATAGCCAAGGAACTTGGAGATGAACTTGCAGCACAGCTTCTCGAGCAGCTTTGATTTGTGACAAAATGTCACAAACGGGCACATGGTCCGCATATTGCAACATGTTCCATAGTAAATAAATAAAAACAAATGCTATGGAATACAATCAGAACAAACCGCAAAACCTTGAACAGTTTGCCATAAACCTGAATGAACGGGCTCGCAAGGGTAAGCTGGATCCTGTCATAGGCAGAGACGAAGAGATCAGACGTGTTCTCCAGATTCTGAGTCGCAGAACCAAGAACAATCCTATACTTATTGGTGAGCCAGGAACCGGCAAGACCGCCATAATTGAAGGGCTGGCACAGCGTATAGTACGCGGTGACGTACCCGAAAACCTTAAGTCCAAGACAGTTTATTCACTTGACATGGGTGCTCTGGTAGCTGGAGCCAAGTACAAAGGTGAGTTCGAAGAGCGTCTGAAGGGAGTTATAAACGAGGTTATTCAATCCAATGGTAACTTCATCTTATTTATAGATGAGATACACACTCTGGTTGGTGCAGGTGCCGGTGAAGGCGCAATGGATGCCGCCAACATACTTAAGCCAGCCCTGGCCCGTGGTGATCTTCGTGCCATAGGTGCCACCACCCTTAACGAGTATCAGAAGTACTTTGAGAAAGATAAGGCACTTGAGCGCCGATTCCAGACCGTAATGGTGGATGAACCTGACGTGCAGAGTTCTATCTCTATACTGCGTGGACTCAAGGAGCGCTATGAAAATCACCACAAGGTGCGTATAATGGATGAGGCGGTTATAGCCGCCGTGGAACTCTCCAACCGCTACATTACAGAGCGTTTTCTGCCGGATAAGGCCATTGACCTTATGGATGAAGCTGCTGCCAAGTTGCGTATGGAGCGCAATTCCGTACCGGAAGAGCTGGATGAAATAACCCGACGTCTGAAACAACTCGAAATAGAGCGTGCTGCAATCAATCGTGAAAATGACACGGTCAAACTCATGCAACTGAATGACGAGATAGATAAACTGCAGAAACAAGAGAAAGCTATCCGTGAAAAATGGGAATCAGAAAAAGCTCTGGTCGGCAAGATTCAACAGGACAAGCAGCACATTGAGCAACTCAAGATTGAGGCGGATAATGCCGAGCGTGACGGCAACTACGGCCGTGTAGCTGAGATCCGTTACGGCAAGCTTAAGGAACTGGAACAGGATATTGTCAAGATTCAGGAAGAACTCCACTCCATGCAAGGTGACAGTGCCCTTGTCAAGGAGGAGGTTACCGCAGATGACATTGCTGAAGTGGTATCCCGCTGGACTGGCATACCTGTAAATCGTATGTTGGAAAGTGAACGTGAGAAACTGCTACATCTTGAAGAGGAACTGCACAAGCGCGTGGTGGGACAGGAAGAAGCAATAAGTGCGGTTGCAAACGCAGTGCGCCGCAGCCGTGCCGGCCTTCAGGATCCAAAACGTCCAATAGGAAGTTTCATATTCCTGGGTACAACTGGTGTTGGTAAGACGGAACTCGCCAAGGCTCTGGCTGAGTATCTATTCAATGATGAAAAGCTGATGACACGTATAGATATGAGTGAATATCAGGAAAAATTCTCAGTGACACGTCTTATAGGAGCACCTCCCGGATATGTAGGTTATGACGAGGGTGGTCAGCTTACAGAGGCCGTGCGTCGCAAGCCATACTCCGTGGTGCTGTTTGATGAGATTGAGAAGGCTCACCCTGATGTGTTCAATATCCTGTTGCAGGTGCTTGATGACGGTCGTCTTACAGACAACAAAGGTCGTACGGTAAACTTCAAGAACACCATAATAATAATGACCAGCAACATGGGAAGTGACTACATTCGTGAACGCTCGGCACAGGTGGGAACTACCGATGAGAGTCGCAGGCAGTGGTTGGACGAAACACGTAAATACCTGCTTGATCTGCTTAAGCAAACTATACGTCCGGAATTTCTGAACAGAATTGATGAGACAGTAGTTTTTATGCCGCTCAGAGAATCAGAGATACGTCGAATAGTCATTCTGCAGACACAAGGTGTATGTCGAATGCTATCCGAAAACGGAATCAGACTGACTGTCGATGATTCTGCTATAGACCTGATATCAAAGGCCGGTTATGACCCGGAATTCGGTGCACGTCCGGTAAAACGTGCAATACAAGCCTTGCTTCTTAATAAACTCTCCACAATGATTTTGTCAGGACAGATAGATAGCAGAAAAACCATAACTGCATCGGCTCTAAACGATGACATTTCATTCAAATGAACACACCATAAGTTAAAAAAGACTTCTTCATCATAAATTGGGTGACGGAGTCTTTTTTTCATTTTTACAATTTGTTTTTTCCTTTTATTGCTATATTCGCACTTTAGTAGAACCAATTATTAACTTTTATCTTTGAAGAAATGAAAAAAATTATCTTTTCTGTCATGATGCTTGCAGCTGTTTCCGTTTCGGCACAGCAGAGAAACAACACTGTGCCGTCATTTACGGACGCAGTAGAAGACTTTAAGCCCAACGCTACCAACCAGCCGGGCAGACAGTATCCAATGGTAAACTCGCAGGGTGCAGTACGTGTGCAACTTCGTGCTCCCGGTGCTACATCAGTACAATTAGACTTGGGCCGCAGATATGAAATGACCAAGGATGAGAATGGTGTATGGACTGGTACTTCGGCCCCTCAGGATGTTGGATTCCACTATTACCAGCTCATTGTAGATGGCACCGCTATGCCAGACCCCGGAACGGTTTCATTCTTTGGCGCAGGCCGATGGGGAAGCGGTATAGAAATTCCATCAGATGATATGGATTTCTGGCAGGTCAAGAATGTACCTCAGGGCTCAGTTGAAGAAAAATATTATTGGTCAAAGGCTACTGAAAGCATGCGTCACTGCTATGTGTATCTACCAAATGAATATGACAAAAACCCAAACAAGAAATATCCTGTACTCTACCTGCAGCACGGTAATGCTGAGAATGAGTATGGTTGGTCTGTCCAAGGTCACGCCGGCCAGATCATGGACAATCTGATTGCCCAGAAAAAGGCTGTTCCTTTCATCATCGTTATGGACTATGGTCAGGGTCAGAACATTCATCTGGTGGGTCAGTACGCTCAGCAGCAACCTCAGCAGGGGCAGCAAGCTCAAGGTGGCCGTGGAGGAAGCAACGACGCATTCTCAGTTGTTCTCATGACCGACATAATCCCATTCATTGAGAAAGAGTACCGTGTTTATACCGATGCACAGCATCGCGCAATGGCCGGCTTGTCAATGGGCGGTGGCCAGACACGCCGTATCACACTTGCCAACCCAACCAAGTTCGGATATGTAGGAATGTTCAGCGGCGGCACAATCAGTCCCGAAGATGTTAATGGAGCCAATGGTTTCAAGAATACAGCTAAGCTGGTGTTCATGAGCTCAGGTAGCAAGGAGAACCCCAGAGTCATGGAGGCAGCTGAGGCTCTTAACAATATGGGCGTGAAAGCTGTAGGTTACATTTCGGAGGGCACTGCCCACGAGTGGCATACCTGGCGCCGCAGTTTGTATCAGTTTGCACAACTGATTTTCAAATAATTCAATTTATTGTTTAAGAATTTATTCTAATGGGGAACCTGTCAAACCGATCTGACACATCCTATGGATTGTTGTGTATAATGTTCCAGGTACCTCCAATAAAAAAATCCG
>DBYG01000037.1:0-12535 GCA_002310175.1 Bacteroidales bacterium UBA1192 | reverse complement strand
CGGTCAAGGTACCAACTGCAACATTTGCCGTTGCGGCTGCAAAGATAACCATTTTTTGAAGATAAAACACTTATTCGGCACAAAATATCGTCAAGCAGGTAATTATTACTGGTGTGAATGCACGTACCAACATTAAATGGACTGTCTGAAATATTCATTAGTTACGCTCATCTACAACAATCCGGACAAACATGAAACAAGCGAGCGTAGATTTACATTAACTTTGCAACAGGAATACAGATGATCCGATGACAGTAAAAGCGCTGATACGATCCATGAGGTTAAGGACTCTTCCACTCTCGGTAGCAGGAATAGTTCTGGGTATAATGATGGCTTGTGCCGGGCACAGTGTCAGGTGGTATGTAATACTGCTTACCATTCTTACAACCGTATCATTACAGATACTCTCCAACATGTCTAACGAGTTGGGTGACTGGCTAAGCGGAGTGGATGGAGATGACCGCGAAGGTCCCAAATACGGAATTGAGTGTGGAGACCTGACAGAGAATGAGATGCGGTCCTGTATCCGGGTTATGGTACTGGTATGCTGTATCTTTGGCTTGGGAATGATCAGGACCTCCTTCGGAACAATTTTCAGAATTGAATCTGAAAGCCTGGTTATTTTGGGTGGAGCAGCTATTTGGGCTGCCATACATTATACTCTTGGTAAACATCCATACGGATACATTGGACTGGGTGACCTGTTCGTATTCATATTCTTCGGCCTTGTACCTGTGGTCGGGGGGTATTTCGTCTGTGCCCATAGAATTGACCCCTGGACTTTCATGCCAGGAACGACAATCGGACTATTCAGCATAGGAGTCTTAAATGTGAACAACATACGTGACATGCAGTCCGATGCCACTAACCGAGTTACAGTTCCGCTGAAACTGGGCGGCAACAATGCCAGAATATATCACGACATTTTGATAATAACAGGCTGGACAGTTATGCTAATCTTTACAGTAATGCACACCAATGGATGGCTGCCATACATATATCTGATAACGCTACCTCTGTTTGTAAGGCATCTGGTCGGAGTGTGGAAACATGACGGACGTGATCTGGACCCAATGCTACCCTTGCTGGTCATATCGACCTTTTTTTTCGCTGTACTGGCAGGCACAGGCTTTATTCTTCAATGATTATGCCAAATAAAGAAAAAATAAGCGAACTTTTCAACGACATAGCCCCAGGTTACGACAGTTTTAACCACAGGTCATCATTCGGTGCAGACCGTTCATGGCGACGCAGGGCGGTACGTGAGATTGTAGACACTACGCGACCTATACACGTACTTGATGTAGCTACAGGTACTGCAGATTTTGCAATAGCAATAACAGAGAAAGCTGTAACCGGTTCACATGTTACAGGAATTGACATTTCAGAAGGAATGCTTGATCTGGGACGCCGGAAATGCTATGGCAAACCTATTGACCTTCTCATCGCCCAGGCCGAAGACATCCCATTCCCGGACTGTACGTTTGACCGGGTATGCGTAGCATTCGGTGTGCGCAATTTTGAAGACCGTGCTAAAGGTCTCTCCGAGATGTGTAGAGTCCTCAAAAAAGGAGGAAAATTGGTAATACTTGAGCTATCCTATCCCAAAAACCGGATCATCCGTGCATTTTACAAGTTATATTCACTACATATACTTCCCCGTATTGGAGTCAGAATAACAGGAAACAAAGATGCTTTTGACTATTTGCCTGAGTCAATCCTCCAGTTTCCTCTGCCCTCTGTCTTCATGCCCATGATGCACGAAGCGGGGCTCAAGACTGTCTGTCACAAACAGTTCATGTTTGGTGTATGCCGTATGTATGTAGGATACAAATAATGATTATCTTTGCATATTATTAATTATAAAATCCAATTGCAGACCGGTATGAAAAAAAATAATTTCTACCCGATAATAGCATGCGCTATGGCTCTTGTCTTATCTTTGTCAGGATGCAAGAAGGAAGATGAAAACGCCATCTCCATGGACGAACTGAATAATGGTGTCATCAAGATACCCTGTGCCAACGGACAGACAATAGAGGTCGTTGACCTTGGCATTCCTTTCGGTACACTTTGGGCCAAATGTAATTTGGGAGCGACAAGTCCTGAACAGTACGGTACATTTTTCGCATGGGGAGAAACAACTCCCAAGGACGAATACACTGACAAAAACTATGCATTCAATGATCCTGAAAGAAAGAAGAAACTCAACAAGTATATCCCCATCAAAGATGAGGTGAACTACGACGGAAAGGATATCCTTGAACCACAAGACGATGCCGCCACAGTACTGTTGGGAGACGATTGGCACATCCCTACCATTAAGGATTTCCAAGACATGCTCGACTGCACCGAAAAGACATGGTGCAAGCTTAATGGTGTTTGGGGATTCAAATTCACCAGCACCAGAAAAGGTTTTGAAAACAACAGTATCTTTATCTCTGCAGCCGGATGCATCGATTTTGACTCGCATCTATTTGAAGAAGAGTATGGCTTTTACTGGAGTTCTACTATTGACATGCGTGACTATAACTGTGCCAAGATTCTCTGGCTGGATAACCAGAACGGTCAGAACGTAACTGTCCAGAATTCAATAAAAGACCGTTACAACGGACTTCCAATACGGCCTGTAACAATTATCAAACAAGAATAAGTATAAAAAGGAATGGATATAAACATTAAGGAAATAGCAGGAGCATTTGTTGTGCTCTTCGCGATTCTTGATATTACAGGCTCCATACCTATAATAATTGACCTGCAGCATAAGACAGGAAAGGTCCCGGCTCTCAAGGTGACTCTTATTTCCTGGATACTACTGACCATAATCTACTTTCTGGGTGATGGAGTTCTCTCGCTCTTCGGTGTTGATATAGAATCTTTCGCTGTTGCAGGTTCCATCATTATACTTGCTATTGGTTTTGAAATGACATTTGACATTACAATATTTAAATACGATGCAGGCCCCAAAGAGGTTTCCTCTTTCGTACCATTGGTATTTCCCCTGATAGTTGGTGCAGGTTCATTTACTACCCTTCTATCACTGAAAGCTGAATATTCAGCCGTCAACATTATGATTGCCCTGTTCCTTAACATGGCATTTATATTTGTGGTACTCAAATCAATAGACCGTATAGAGAAGATGCTCGGTCCCGGACTGATTTACGTACTTCGCAAGTTTTTCGGAATAATCCTGCTGGCAATTGCAGTAAAACTGTTCACCAGCAATATTGGGCATTTGATAGGTTGATTTGAAGATGTTGGAGAAGTACGTAGTTCTGAACGATGCCGACCCCGCAATATTCTATGGGGTCAATAACACCAATATGCAGCTACTCAAGGCCCTGTTCCCAAAGTTACGCATAGTGGCACGGGGCAATGTGCTACGTATCATGGGCAGTGAGGACGAGACCGTCCGTTTTGAGCAAGTTGTACTCAAACTTGAACAATACTGCTCCAAGTACAATTCACTCAAGGAGGAAGTGATTGTGGATATTGTAAACGGTCAGGAACCCGGTGGTGATAAGAGTTCCGATGTTATCCTGTTCGGGGTTACAGGCCGTCCTATCCTGCCCCGCAGCATAAACCAGAAGAAACTGGTCGCCGACTATGAAACGCACGATATGCTTTTTGCAATCGGCCCAGCCGGATCCGGCAAGACATATACAGCCATAGCACTTGCCGTACGTGCCCTCAAGAACAAGGAGGTCAAGCGTATAGTACTGTGCCGTCCCGCAGTTGAGGCGGGTGAGAAACTGGGATTCCTGCCCGGTGACATGCGTGAAAAGATAGACCCGTTCCTGCAACCACTCTATGATGCCCTGCAGGATATGATTCCTACAGCCAAGCTTAAGGAATACATGGACCTGAATATCATACAGATTGCACCACTGGCTTTCATGCGCGGCCGTACGCTGAATGATGCCGTTGTGATACTTGATGAGGCACAGAACACCACCCCGCAGCAGATTAAGATGTTCCTCACGCGCATGGGCTGGAACACCAAGATGATAGTAACCGGCGACCTCACTCAGATTGACCTGCCACCCACACAGATATCGGGCCTGATACAGGCGCTGGATATATTGGACGGTGTGGATGGCCTGAGTATCATACGCATGACCAAGAAGGATATTGTGCGCCACAAGCTTGTTACACGTATTGTCGATGCGTATGACCGTTATGAACAGGACCATAAAACAGCAAGAAGAACTATAAAACATAAAAAAGATGAGTAACGCACTTACAAGAACTGACTTCAATTTCAAAGGACAGAAGAGTGTTTATCACGGCAAGGTACGTGACGTGTATAACATCGATGATGACCTGATGGTTATGGTTGCCACAGACCGTATATCGGCTTTTGATGTTATCCTACCCAAAGGAATTCCCTTCAAGGGTCAGGTTCTTAACCAGATTGCAGCCAAGTTCCTGGATGCGACAGCTGATATCTGCCCCAACTGGAAGCTTGCCACCCCGGATCCAATGGTTACTGTGGGGCTCAAATGTGAAGGTTTCCGCGTTGAAATGATCATACGCGGTTATCTGACCGGCTCCGCATGGCGTGACTACAAGGCTGGATGCCGCAACTTGTGCGGCAACATCTTGCCTGAAGGCCTGAAAGAGAACCAGAAGTTCCCCCAACCGTTAATCACCCCCACCACCAAGGCTGAGGAGGGTCACGATGAGAACATCTCCAAGGAGGAGATCATCAAGCAGGGTCTGGTAAGCAAGGAGGATTATGAGGTTATGGAGCAATATACCCGCGCACTCTTTAAGCGCGGCACAGAGATTGCCGCACAGAAAGGCCTCATTCTGGTTGACACCAAGTATGAGTTCGGCAAGCGTGACGGTAAGGTATATCTGATTGATGAGATACACACCCCCGACAGCTCACGTTACTTCTACGCCGACGGCTATCAGGAGAAATTCCTTAAGGGTGAGCCCCAGAAGCAGCTCTCTAAGGAGTTTGTCCGCCAGTGGCTCATTGAGCATGATTTCATGAACCAGCCCGGTCAGGTCATGCCCGAGATTACCGATGCTTACGCTGACAGTGTATCAGACCGTTATATTGAGCTCTACGAGCACATAGTAGGTGAGAAATTCGTCAAGGAGAGCGGTACAGATCTGGCTGTGCGCATCGAGAAAAACGTAACTGACTGGTTAGCTCAGAGATAAAATGCTGTTTTCCCTTTTTGTGCTTGGCGGCCTGCTTTTGTTCCTTGTAAGGACAGTGAACAACAAGCTGAACAACCCCGGAGACCCTTCTCTGGAGCCAGATGATGATGAAACCATGCTAAAGGAGGATGTCAGCATTCCTGTAAGCGAGCCCCTTGATACGCATTCAGACTCAGAATCCGGTCAGCCGGTCTTTCACACCCAAGCCGCTCCGGTCAACACAGAGGAGAAAACCTCCACAGAGCAAAAGCCCTCATGGCAAACAAAGGCTAAAGGAGAAGCACCTGTACGCCCCAACAGCTCATACGGCCATCTGTTCGGCCTTATAGGCAAACCCCTGGCCCACTCCGCTTCAAAGGTCCGTTTCAACAGGATGTTCCGTGAGCAGCATATCGATGCGCACTATGACAACTTTGAACTGGACGGCATAGAGCAGGTCAATGAATTGGTAGCAAAGAACCCCAATCTTTGCGGTTTCAACGTAACCATACCCTATAAGCAGGATATCATCCCCTACCTGAACCGTCTGGACGAGACAGCCAAGACCATAGGCGCAGTAAATACCGTAAAGGTACTGCACCGTGACGGAGGAGTTGAACTTGTTGGGTACAACACAGACTGGATTGGATTCACCAAGTCATTCGGCAATCTTCTGGAAGGTCACAGTAAGGCGCTTATTCTTGGGACAGGTGGAGTTTCAAAAGCAGTCAAGTATGCACTTGACAAGATGGGAATTGAGAACAGGTATGTATCACGCAACTCCAGTTTTGAGATAATGGGCTATTATGAGCTCTCACCCTCTATAATGGAAGAGTATGATGTAATAGTAAACTGCACACCCATAGGAATGTGGCCCGAGACAAGTCATTGCCCCGATATACCATACGGATTCCTGTCCGATAAGCATTTGCTTCTGGATGTGATTGCCAATCCGGACGAGACACTGTTCATGAAAAAAGGCCGCGAGCACGGAGCAACCGCCAAAGGCGGCAGGGACATGCTTGAACAGCAAGCTGTTGCCGCATGGGAAATCTGGAACAGGATAGGAGAATAAAACGCATGAGAAGAATTGTCATAGCTGTTCTTTTGGCCTTAAGCACTATACATGTATCGGCTAAGATATATAAGCCTTCCGATATTTCACCCGTTCACCTTCAGGACCGAAACCGATATGTGTGCAACCCTGACGGAATACTATCGCAGGCGGCGGTGGATAGCATTGATGCTGCGTTCCGCATTATTGAGGACAGCACAGGTATCCAGACTCTGGTGGCCGTATTGGGCGGGATTGATCCTGATGACTGCTTTGAATTCGCGCACCAGCTGGGCGAGAAAGTGGGTGTAGGACGCTCCGGTTCAGACAATGGTCTGGTCATTCTGCTCAGTACCGATGAACGATGCATACAGTTCGCCACCGGATATGGCATTGAGGGCGTTCTACCCGATGCCATCTGTAAACGCGTACAGGAACGGTATATGAACCGTTATTTTGCAGATGACAATTGGGATGCAGGTATGATGGCCGGTGCTGAGGCACTGAAAGAGATTCTGCTCAAGGGTGAATATGATGAGGACGACGATGATGATAAAGCCGCCATAGCCGGGATATCTGTTTTCCTGGCCATGATCCTTGGGGTCATCATTCTTATTGTCATTATTGACCGCAGGAGCCGCAAGTGCCCCAAATGCGGAAAGATAGCTTTGAAACAGGTTGGAGTATCAACCATATCAAAGAGAAACGGGGTTAAGAAGGAACTGCTTACATTCAAGTGTACCCACTGCGGTTACATCACATCAAGGAACCGCACATCATACTACTCTACCGGCACCGGCGGCGGAGGTCACAATCTGGGCGGCGGATTTGGAGGAGGATTCGGCGGTGGCGGAGGCCATATAGGCGGAAGCTACGGCGGAGGCCATTTTGGCGGAGGCGGTGCCGGATCGCGTTTTTGATTAGATAACAGGAACTTTAAAACTATAGAAAAATGAAAAAGAAAAGTACTTGGATTATCATTGCTGCGATAGCAGTTGTTGTGATTTGGGGTGTCAAGGTCAACAACAAAATGGTTGCAATGGAAGAGACCGTAACCAAAGCATGGGCCAACGTTGAGAACGTATATCAGCGTCGTGCTGACCTCATTCCCAACCTGGTCAATACAGTCAAGGGCTATGCACAGCACGAGACATCAACCTTTGAAGCGGTAACCAGCGCCCGCGCCAAGGCCACATCGATAACTGTCAACCCTGAGAACATGACTGCAGAACAGCTCAAGGAGTTCCAGAAAGCTCAGAACGAAGTGGGCGGTGCACTTGGCCGTCTGATTGCCATCAGCGAGTCATATCCTGAGCTAAAGGCCAATGAGAACTTCAAAGAGCTTCAGGCCCAGCTTGAAGGTACCGAGAACCGCATAGCAGTGGAGCGCAAGAATTTCAACGAGGAGGCCTCAAAGTTTAACACCTATATCCGTAAATTCCCGCAGAGCTTCATTGCCGGTATGCGCGGTTTTGACAAGAAACCGTATTTTGAGGCTGATGAAGGTGCAAATAAGGCTCCTACAGTCCAGTTCTGATTATGAATGAAAGGTATATGCTGCGTGGCGTGTCGGCATCAAAAGAGGATGTCCACAACGCCATCAGGAACATAGACAAGGGCCTTTATCCCAAGGCTTTCTGCAAGATCATCCCCGACATCCTGGGCGGTGACCCGGAATACTGCAACATAATGCATGCCGATGGTGCCGGCACCAAGTCTTCACTGGCCTACGCCTACTGGAAGGAGACCGGTGACCTATCCGTATGGAAAGGCATTGCACAGGATGCGCTCATCATGAACATCGATGACCTGCTCTGTGTAGGTGCCGTAGATAACATCCTGGTCAGTTCAACCATCGGCCGTAACAAGAACCTGGTTCCCGGCAGCGTTATCAGCGCCATAATAAACGGTACCGACGAACTGCTGGCCGAGCTGCGTGAGATGGGTGTGGGAGCCTACGCCACAGGCGGTGAGACTGCCGATGTAGGCGACCTGGTACGCACCATCATAGTTGACAGCACGGTTACCTGCCGCATGAAACGCAGTGACGTCATTAACAACGCGAACATACGTCCGGGTGATGTGATTGTAGGTCTTGCATCCTTCGGTCAGGCCACATACGAGAAGGAGTATAACGGCGGTATGGGCAGCAACGGCCTTACCAGTGCCCGTCATGACGTATTCGGCAAGTCTGTCGCTGATAAATATCCCGAGACATACGACCACGCAGTACCCCGGGAACTTGTCTATTCAGGCAGTATGAACCTGACAGATGCAGTCAAGGATTCGCCTCTGGATGCAGGTAAGCTGGTACTCTCTCCTACCCGCACATACGCTCCCGTAGTGAAGAAACTGCTGGATGCACTGCGTCCGCAGATTCACGGAATGGTACACTGCTCAGGCGGTGCCCAGACCAAAATCCTGCACTTTGTGGAGAACGTACATGTAATCAAGGATAACCTGTTCCCCATCCCGCCCCTGTTCCGCACCATTCAGGAGCAGAGCGGTACTGACTGGAAAGAGATGTACAAGGTATTCAACTGCGGCCACCGCTTTGAGGTCTATCTGCCACAGGAATTCGCCGGTCAGGTAATAGATATCAGCAAGTCATTCGGAATAGATGCCCAGATAATCGGCCGCATCGAACCCTCTGACCACACTCACCTGACCATCCACAGCCCTTACGGCGTGTTTGAATACTAAAATGATACAATTGGGGTCAGGCCCCTTTTGTGCTATTTTCAAAAACAGTACAAAAGGGGCCTGACCCCAATTGTACATTATCGAATCTCCTGTAAATTATAAGGAGTCTCCTGATAAACGTAATAGTTGAGCCAGTTGGCATAAAAAAGGTTTGCGTGAGCGCGCCAACGGTCCAAAGGCCTCCGGGCCGGGTCATCATTGCGGTAATAGTGCTTCGGCATGGATATCGGAAGCCCTTTGCCCAGGTCACGCCTATACTCCTTGTCCAGAGTATCCGGAGAATACTCCATGTGTCCGGTAATGAAAATCTCGCGCCCGCCACGAGCCGAAACCATAAATACCCCAGCCTCATCGGACTCCGACAGTATCTTGAGTTCCGGATGAATAAGGATATCTTCACGCCTAACCTCCGAGTGACGGCTGTGAGGAGCATAGAACTCATCATCAAAACCACGGAAAATTGGCAGCGGCTCATCAATAGTGTTATGCTTGAATATGCCGAACATCTTTTCCGCCAGCGGATACTTGGGCACGCCATAGAAATGGTACATTGCAGCCTGTGCAGCCCAACATATATATAAAGTGGATGTCACGTGAGTCCGAGCCCAATCAAAAATCTCAGTAAGCTCATCCCAGTAAGACACCTCCTCAAACTCCATCTGCTCCAGCGGGGCACCGGTAACTATAAACCCGTCAAACTTCTGGTCCTTCATGCTCTCAAAAGTTTCGTAGAATACCTTCATGTGCTCCACAGGGGTATTCTTGGAGGTATGGCTGTGCAGTTTCATCAGCTTGAGTTCAATCTGAAGAGGTGTGTTTGAGAGCAGACGTATCAGGTCTGTCTCTGTGGTAATCTTGATGGGCATTAGATTAAGCACCACTATACGTAACGGACGGATGTCCTGGCTGGTGGCACGCGATGTGTCCATAACGAAGATATTCTCACCCTTGAGAATCTCTATGGCAGGCAGTTTGTCGGGTAATTTAAGAGGCATATCCAGACCGATTATAATAAAACCGAAATATCCACAGCCCCAGAAAAGGGACTGTGAATACATCGGCAAAGTTAGTTAATCTTAAAACAACTTGGATTTATTATCATATTTTGGCAAAAGCCTGATCAAGATCAGCGATAATGTCATCAACATGTTCAACACCTATTGAAAGACGTACTGTCGTGGGTGTTATGTGCTGCTCGGCCAGTTCCTTTGAGGTCATCTGAGAGTGTGTGGTGGTGTAAGGATGTATCACAAGGCTCTTTACATCGGCCACGTTGGCAAGCAGTGAGAAAATCTGAAGGTTGTCGATGAATTTCCATGTATCCTCCTGAGTGCCGTTGATCTCAAATGTAAAGATCGATCCGCCACCATTCGGGAAATACTTTTTGTAGAGTTCATGATCGGGATGGTTAGGCAGTGAAGGATGATTGACCTTGGCAACCTTGGGGTTCTTAGCCAGATAGTCAACTACCTTAAGTGCGTTCTCAACGTGACGCTCTATGCGCAGAGGCAGAGACTCAACACCCTGCAGCAGAATCCAAGCGTTGAATGGGCTGATGGCGGCACCGGTATCACGCAGAATGACGGCACGGATACGGGTTACGAATGCGGCTGCACCGGCTACATCGGCAAATACTGCACCATGGTAAGAGGGATCGGGCTTGGCAAGTGTGGGATACTTGTCGGGGTTAGCCTTCCAGTTGAATGTACCGCCATCAACGATAACGCCGCCCAGTGAACTTCCGTGACCGCCGATGAACTTGGTTGCAGAGTGCACCACGATGTCAGCTCCATGCTCCAGCGGACGGATAAGGATAGGTGCGAACGTGTTGTCCACGATGAATACGATACCATGCTTATGGGCAATCTCAGCTACAGCCTCCAGGTTGGTAACATCACTGTTGGGATTACCGAATGTTTCGGCATAGATTGCCTTGGTGTTGGGGCGGATAGCTGCCTCAAGAGCCTTCAGGTCATTCACCTTAACTATGGTGTTGCTGATTCCCTGGGTTGAGAGAGTGTGTGTTATCAGGTTGAATGAACCACCGTACAGATTGTCGGCTGCCACGATGTGGTCACCGGCCTGTGCAATGTTCTGCAGGGCGTAAGTTACTGCGGCTGCACCCGATGCGACCGCCAGACCGGCTACCCCACCCTCGAGAGCGGCAACACGCTTCTCCAACACATTCTGTGTGGAGTTGGTCAGACGACCGTATATGTTACCGGCATCACGCAGACCAAAACGGTCGGCAGCGTGCTGTGAGTTACGGAACACATAAGATGTGGTCTGATAGATAGGTACTGCGCGTGCATCTGACGCGGGATCGGGTTGTTCCTGGCCTACATGGAGTGCCAAAGTCTCAAGATGAAGTTTGTTTTTTGCCATATGTATGTTTTTTAAAATTTAAATTTTCAATTCTCAATTTCTTTCCGATTGACGATGCAAAGTTACGGCCGATAGAAAATTCCACCAAACATATTAAGTTATTAAAGAAAAACTTCCTACCTTTGTGCAAAATCAAAGAAAGAACCGACATTTAAAACCGCACAAACTATGGAAAAGGAGAATATTTCAACTCTGATTGAGCCAAAAGCCGGCGAACTGGATGCCACCGATATCAAAATCCTGACCTGCCTGCAGGACAATTCCCGCCTTACGACCAAGGAACTGGCCGCCAAGGTGCACCTGTCCACCACCCCGGTATTCGAGCGCCAGAAACGCCTGGAGCGCGAGGGCTATATAAAGAAGTATATAGCTGTACTGGACCCCGAAAAACTCAACCTGGGATTCGTGGTGTTCTGTTGCGTCAAGCTGCGTGAGATGACCCGCGAGACCGCCCACAGCTTTGAGGAAGCGGCGCGTAATATGAAAGAGGTGGCAGAGTGCTACAACATATCCGGTGAATTCGACTACCTGCTAAAGGTCTACTGTCCCGACATGCGCAGTTATAAGGAGTTCATCATGAACGTACTGGGCACCACCGATACCGTAGGCTCCATCCAGTCCATGTTCGTGATGAGTCCCATCAAAAAGACCTTTGGTCTGTCAATCTGATTCAAGACATTATGGCTTTGCCAAAGCGAATGTCAACTTTTTCGGTTATTCCGCAATTTAGCTGAAAAGACAAGTCTTTGTTTGAGTTGTTGCATTTAATACATATTATCTTGTTATCAACTTCGTTTTACTCTCACTCTACCCATAGTCTACCCATAGGGTAGCCATAGGGTAGCCATAGGGTAGCCATACCCTTGACTATGCCTGGAGTATGCCTAGAGTATGGCATGATGCTGTCTGGATGCAGAGTGATCGCTGCTTAGACGCAACTTGAAGACTGCCTTTCAACTAAATTGCGGAAGAACCACCGAAATCAGGAAAAGACATGTTACAATTACAGTGTTACAGTTAAAAAATATGGTAGCACACATAATGGTTATTTGCACATATTTTGTGTGAACACTAAAAAATTTACTGTAACACTGTAATTTGAAACTCTATAATTCCTGAAAGACACTCTGTTGAGAAAAATAAAAATCATTTACAAAGTAGCACAAAATAGCACAAAAGGGAACAGGCTCCAAAAATAAACGCCCTAGTTAGGGAAAATTTTTTCTCTAGTTACTATGT
>DBYG01000068.1 GCA_002310175.1 Bacteroidales bacterium UBA1192 | reverse complement strand
GGGATACAATCCTTGGCTCTCTTTTTTTTTATGATTGTTTTGGGTTTGGCTTGTTAATTTCATATTTTTGAACCCAGGTTAAATAATTATTTTAATTGACGCTTATGGGTAAATATGAATGGAAGTTCTCCACTATAGGTGGAAAATCACGTGTTAATATTTCAAGTGGTGAAGATATCCGACATCTTGGTGAACTGGACCAGAAATTATGGACTGTGTTAAGTAGTCCTGTAGTTGGTTTAGAGTTTGACGAGAAAACTCTAAGTATGTTGGATGACAACAATGATGGAAGGATCCATGTAAGTGAAGTGGTAAAGGCTGCCGATTGGCTTACATCTGTTATTAATGATCCGGATCTTCTGCTCAAGAAGGACGATTTCATTCCTTTCTCGGCATTCAATACCAAGAACCCGGACGGGGAGAGACTTCTTGCATCCGCCAGACAGATACTATCCAATCTTGGAATCGAAAAAGACAGTATCTCTATCTCTGAGACTGATGACAGTGTTGCCATATTTGCAAAGACAGCTCTGAACGGTGACGGTATAATCACCGAGCAGTCAACAGCAGATGACGGTCTCAAAAAGACAATTACACAGTGTATCGCCACAATGGGATCAAAAATTGATCGCAGCGGTTTACCTGGTATTGACGCTGAAATGATAGAGGCTTTCTATCTGGCACTTGCTTCATATGCAGAATGGAAGAAAAAGGCTGAAGATGAAAAGGGAATCATTTTTCCATACGGTGATGGTACTGCTGAGGCATATGATGCCGTCAATTTAATCAAGGAGAAGATTGCCGATTACTTCATGCGTTGCAAGTTAGCTGCTTTCAGTCAGGAGAGTGCGTCAGCGCTTGATGTATCGGTAAGCCAAATTGAGGCCATTAGCGACAAGAATTTGTCAGAGTGTTATGATATAATCTCACACTATCCTTTAGCTGCAATTTCAGATAAAGGAGTTCTTCCTATAGATGATAGAATAAACCCAGTCTGGCAGTCGACATTCTCCAAACTAAAAAATTTGATATTCGACAAGGACTTTAAGGGTATAAAAGAGATTAGTGAGGAACAGTGGAATTCTGTGATTGCCAAATTTGGAGCTTATGAGGCCTGGCTTGGTGCTAAGGTTGGCACAGAGGTTGAATCTTTAGGCTTGGATGAGGTGAAGGCTATATTAAAGGAAAATCGCAAAGCTGATCTGCTCAAACTTGTGGAAGATGACAAGGCACTTGAATCAGAATCCCGTTCCATTGACGAGGTGAACAAGCTCGTTCATTTGTACAGAGATTTCTATTCATTCCTTTGCAATTTCGTTACATTCAAGGATTTCTATAATCCGGAGGAAAAAGCTATATTTCAGGCTGGACGGCTCTATATAGATGAGCGTTGCTGTGAGCTTTGCATCAAAGTTCCTGATATGGGACCTCATAATGCAACTGCCGGATTGAGCGGTATGTTTATTCTTTATTGTAACTGCGTACACAAGGTTAGCGGTGAAACGATGATTATTGCAGCCGTTATGACAGACGGCGATGTGGCTTCTTTGAGAGAAGGAAAGAACGGCATATTCTATGATAGGAGAGGGGAAATATGGGATGCATCGGTTTTCAAGATAATCGAGAATCCCATAAGTATCCGTCAGGCTTTCTGGTCACCCTACCGTAAGCTGGGCAGATTCATTGAGAAAACAATTGAGAAGACTGCTTCTGAGAAGGATGAAAAGGTTACAGGAGACATGACTACACAGGTAGCCTCTACAGGTGAGAAGAAACAGATGTTCGATATAGCTAAGTACGTAGGCATATTTGCCGCTATAGGAATCGCTTTTGGAGCTATCATGGCAGGCATTGGTTTGATTGTAAATAAACTTTCAGGTTTTACTTGGTGGCAGTGGCTCATACTTATAGCGGTCATTATTCTTGTTATTTCTGGTCCCGCCATGATTTTAGCCTGGCTCAAGTTGCGTAAACGCAGTCTGTCTCCTCTGCTTAATGCCAACGGTTGGGCTATTAACGCTGCAGCCAAGGTGAATATCACATTCGGTTCAACCCTTACTGAGGTGAGTGATGCTCCGCGTGTGGCAGAACCTGATCCCTTTGCCGACAAGACTCCATGGTGGAAGAAACTATTGGGTTGGTTTATTGTTCTTGGAATACTGTTTTGGATTGCGTATTCCAGTAATCTGATTCATAAGGTTACCAAGAATCCTAAGTGGCATTATGAGAAGCGTGAAAAGGTCAATAACGGGGAATCTGTCCCGGTTGAGGAAGCAGCAGAATCCATGATTATACTGACACCGGAAGCTTTTCGTGCCTGAGTTATGTTTTTCAAAACATAAACAGGAGGCTCAAATGAGCCTCCTGTTTTGTTGCGGAGGAAGGATTCGAACCTCCGACCTTTAGGTTATGAGCCTAACGAGCTACCTCTGCTCCACTCCGCGATGCGTTTTGGTTGTGCAAAGGTACTGCTTTCAATCAAACATACAAAGCTTTTTGTCCTAAATATCAAAAAACTTCACAAAATTGATTACTTTTGTAACCTGAAATGCCGATTATGGAGAACCCAGTAACCAGAGACAGGCTCATAAATGCAGCCAAAGCGCTTTTCATAAGAAAAGGTTATGACGACACTACGATGAGTGATATTGCTGTGGAATCAGGTTTGAGCCGCAGAACGCTATATACCTATTTTGAAAGTAAAGTTGAAGTCTATCAGGCTGTAATTAATTCAGAGACAGACCGCATTATTGAGAAATTATCTGTCATTGCCACAAAGTCTCTAAATCCCAAGCAGAAAATAATCGAATTCATTTACGGTCGCTTCATTGTACTCAAAGAGATGGTGGACCGCAGTGGTACACTTCGTTCAGAGTTTTTCAGGAATGTATTTGGTTTGGAACATTTCAGGAAAGAATTTGACCAAAAGGAAAAAGCGTTGCTGCAGCAAATCATAAGCGAGGGTAAAGAATGC
Organism: Bacteroidales bacterium UBA1192; assembly: GCA_002310175.1. GTDB lineage: Bacteria > Bacteroidota > Bacteroidia > Bacteroidales > Bacteroidaceae > Colenecus. Next base: position 17,477 of record DBYG01000068.1, on the reverse strand, counting down.
GGAGTTTTTAACGTGACAAGCGTAAGAAGAACTGCGGAGATTATCCATTACTGTATGAGAGGGTTCGAGGTGTCTTACATCAGAGGCAACATTTGGCGCGGTAATACAAGAGAAGAGATCAGATATGAAACCCAGAAACTCATTTGTGGAGCTCTGGGGTGTAGTTAAAAAATATGCAATATGGGTATTTTGAGCGGTAAAACGGTACTTGTTACCGGTGCCACAAGAGGTATAGGTTACTCTATGGCTAAACTTTTCGCTGACGAGGGTGCAGATGTAGCATTTATTTATGTGAACAGTGTTGAACGTGCTGCTGAAATGGAGCGTGAACTATCATTGAGTGGCGTAAAGGTAAAGGGATACAAAACTGATGTGGCTGTTTATCAGGAGGCAATAAATACTGTCAATGAAGTTGTCAGGGAGTTTGGAAAAATTGATATCCTGGTGAACAATGCCGGTATTACCAGAGATGGTCTGATGATGCGCATGAATGAGCAGCAATGGGACGAAGTGATAGACACTAATCTCAAATCGGCATTCAATTACATTAAGGCTTGCACTCCGCAGATGATGCGTCAGCGCAGCGGATGCATACTGACGGTGTCATCGGTGGTAGGTATTCACGGTAATGCCGGTCAAACCAACTATTCTGCATCCAAAGCCGGATTGATAGGGCTTACCAAATCGGTTGCAAAGGAACTTGCCCCGAGAGGGATTCGTGCCAATGTTATCGCACCGGGATTCGTATTGACTGAAATGACGGAAAAGATACCTCAGGATAAACTTGCAGAGTGGTGCAAGAATATTCCATTGCAGCGTGGAGCCACTGTGGATGAGATAGCTAAAGCTGCTCTATTCCTTGTGTCGGACCAGTCGTCATATATCACTGGTCAGGTACTACAGGTGGATGGTGGTATGAGTATGTAATATGCAGGTAATTTACGAGGACAACCATATTATCATTGTTTCTAAGGAGGCAGGTGAGATAGTACAGGGAGACAAGACTGGCGATCCGCCTTTGTCCGATGTCGTGGCTGCTTATCTGAAGGAGAAATATTCCAAGCCTGGTAATGTTTTTGTCGGGGTCACTCACAGGCTTGACAGGCCTGTGAGCGGGATTGTGGTATTTGCCAAAACCAGCAAAGCCCTTTCACGTATGAATGCTGTCTTCCGTGAAGGAAAGGTGGACAAGAGGTATCTGGCCATCGTTAAAAACAAGCCAATGTCTAATGAGGACGAACTGACCGGATGGATAGTAAGGAATGAAAAGCAAAACCGCTCATACGTGTATGACCATGAGGTGCCTGGTAGCAAAAAAGCTGTCCTACGGTACAGAGTGATAGGCGCATCGGACAGGTATTGGCTGATTGAGGTTGAGCTTGAGACGGGTCGGCATCATCAGATCCGTTGCCAGCTCGCCAGTATAGGCAGCCCTATAAAGGGTGACTTGAAATACGGTGCTGAACGCTCCAATCCTGACGGGAGTATTTCGCTTCATGCGTATAGCATTACATTTGAACATCCGGTTTCGCATATCAAAATAAATGCGAAAGCCCCCTTGCCAAAGGATTCACTCTGGCAGTCGTTCAGCAATATGATAGAGAGTTGATCCTTATTGGGTATCAATTATCTGTCCCGGTTGCGGGAGCCTCATCCAGCACATATGCCTTGATTATCCTGACATCCTGTTGCGGACGGTAGTTCTTGTCAATATGGACACTGTTTATGGTTTCCACCACATCAAGCCCCTCGTAAACCTCACCGAAAACGGTATACAATCCGTCAAGGCTGGGCGTCCCTCCTATCTTGGTATAGACCTCAATCTGTTCCGGTGAATATTTAAACTCTTTCCGGTTTGCCATAATAGCATCAGTCTGACGGTTAAGGGCATTGTTTATGGAACTTATTTTCTGATTGTTCTTTTGGTTGCGGTAACGTATAATTTCTTCAGCGCGGAATTGTGTAAGGGAATCCTTGACTACCTGACGGTATTTTTTGTTTATAACGGTCTCCTGTTTCTGCAATGCGGACAGGTTGCTTTTGTTTCCGGTAACTATATAGAACTGGCGGCTTGTGGAGAAATCGAATTGCCGTAAACTGGCTTGACCGACTGCGCCGCGCTTATGATACATGACAAACGGGTTGATTTCAGATTTGATTGTATCAGGCTCATCCTTGACACCCACCTCTTCACCTGGTTTGGCATTCCTTGAGAAAGGGTCACCACACTGTATTTTATAGCCTTTCTGGACACCGAAGAAGAGCTGCCCGTCGTATATGCCTTTTCTGGCTTGTCGTACCATACTGTGGCGATGAAGTGGGGCCTCCCTGTACAACTTAAGTGTAAAATTGCCCATAGTGGTTTCAAAACGGACATATTGGTCGGCATCCAGAATTATGGTGTCAGCATCGGTTTCCTCGGCAGGTGTGTTTACTGTCTTGTCTTTGCAGTTTGCTGTGAACAGCATTGCCAGAGTGAATGTTATCCCTATAAAAAATCTTTTCATAGTTGTAAGGTTTTCTTTCTTGATGCGAATATAAACTTTTTTGATGGGAAAAATAGTGTAACTTTGCAGTCTATTAAAAAACGGACTAAAAATATCAGAAAATATGAAACCTACACTCGTTGTCCTGGCTGCCGGAATGGGTAGCCGTTATGGTGGACTCAAGCAATTGGATGCGCTGGGTCCCAGTGGTGAAACCATTATGGATTACTCTGTCTATGATGCAATCCGTGCCGGATTCGGCAAGGTGGTGTTCATTATCCGCAAGGACTTTGAGGATGATTTCCGTCTCATGGTACTCAAGAAATATGAGGGGCATGTTCAGACCGAGGTGGTGTTCCAGAGCATCAACGATCTGCCTGAAGGTTTCAAGTGCCCGGAGGAGCGCACCAAGCCTTGGGGTACCAACCACGCGGTGCTGATGGCTAAGGATGTAATAAACGAGCCTTTCTGCGTCATCAATGCCGATGATTTTTACGGACGTGACTGTTTTGCCGTGATGGGTAAGTTCCTGAGCTCTCTGCCTGAAGGTTCAAAGAACGTATATTCAATGGTAGGCTTCCGCGTAGCCAATACGCTTAGTGAGAACGGTAAGGTGTCACGCGGCGTATGCGAGGTTAATGCCAAGTGTCATCTTACAACCGTTGTGGAGCGTACCGAGATACTGCGCCGCGAGAACGGTGTATGTTACAGGGATGGTGAGGACTGGGTTCACATTGATGACAATACACCTGTTTCAATGAACGTATGGGGATTCACCCCTGATTACATGAAATACTCCGAGGATTTCTTCAAGGGGTGGCTCAAGGCCAATATCAACACTCCAAAGTCAGAATATTTCATTCCGCTCATGGTAAATGAACTTATCAATAGCGGTACCGCTACATGTGAAGTGCTTGACACTACATCCAAATGGTTCGGTGTTACGTACGCTGAGGACCGTCAGGGTGTGGTTGATAAGATTGCAGAACTTGTAAAGGAGGGGGTATATCCCGCCAAACTGTTTGCATAAGAATAGGTGTTTTCGGTAGAGAATCTTAAGGTTGAATTCGGGGCACGTCCCCTGTTTCATGATGTCAGCTATGTAGTAGGTGACAAGGACCGTATCGCTCTGGTGGGTAAGAACGGTGCAGGCAAATCGACTATGCTTAAGATTATAGCCGGATTGCAGCAACCCACGTTTGGTACAGTATCGATTCCCAGGGAGACTACCATAGGTTATCTGCCGCAAGTTATGAAACTGGCCGATACCCGCACCGTGAGACAGGAGGCAGAGACAGCCTTTGAGGATATCCATAAGCTCAAGGCTGAGGTTGAGCGCCTGAATAACCAGATGGTGGAGCGCACTGACTATGAGAGTGAGGATTATCATGCTCTTATAGACCGGTTTACCCGTGAGAGCGAGCGCTTCCAGATGATGGGTGGCAGCAACTATCAGGCTGAGCTGGAACAGGCTCTGATTGGTTTGGGATTCCGCCGTGCAGACTTTGATAGGCCTACAAGTGAGTTCAGCGGCGGATGGAGAATGCGCATTGAGCTGGCCAAGATCCTGTTGCGTCATCCGGATGTGTTACTGCTTGACGAGCCTACAAACCACCTTGACATAGAGAGCATACAGTGGCTTGAGGAATTTCTTGCCAAACGATGTAACGCCGTTATTCTGGTCAGCCATGACCGCGCGTTCATAAACAATGTTACCACCCGCACTATAGAGATATCGTGTGGCGTGATATATGACTACAAGGTCAAGTATAATGAGTTTGTTGAGTTGCGTAAGGAACGCCGTGAGCAGCAGATCAGAGCATACGAGAACCAGCAGAAGGAGATAGCCGATGCCAAAGAGTTTATAGAGCGTTTCCGGTATAAGCCCACCAAGGCCGTGCAGGTACAGAGCCGCATTAAGGCACTTGAGAAGATTGTACCCATTGAGATTGATGAGGTGGATAACAANNCCCCCAGCCATACGTAGTGGCAGCTATCCTGTGACCTGCGAGGACGTAGCCAAGAGTTATGGTGACCACTGCGTGTTCAGCGGAGTGAACCTGACCATAAAGCGCGGAGAGAAAGTGGCGTTTGTAGGACGCAATGGAGAGGGTAAGACCACACTGGTCAAGTGCATCATGGGTGAGATACCGTTTGACGGCACACTTACCATAGGACATAATATACAGATAGGCTACTATGCGCAGAATCAGGCACAGTTGCTGGATGATGAGGTTACAGTGCATGATACCATTGATAATGTGGCTACCGGTCCCATCCGTACCCGTATAAACGATATTCTGGGTGCATTCATGTTTGGCGGTGAGGCCAGCCAGAAGAAGGTCAAAGTCCTTTCCGGTGGTGAGCGCTCCAGATTAGCCATGATACGCCTGCTGCTTACTCCCAATAACCTTCTCATATTGGATGAGCCTACCAATCATCTTGATATGGCATCCAAGGATGTGCTCAAGGAGGCCATACAGGCCTTTGACGGCACGGTGATAGTGGTCAGCCACGACCGTGAGTTCCTGGACGGACTAGTGAGCAAGGTCTATGAGTTTGCCGACGGAAAGGTGCACGAGCATCTTGGCGGCATATATGACTTCCTTCAGAAGAAGGAGTTGGACAATCTTGCAGACATAGGCCGGATGAAAGGTGCTTCGGTGGAACCGCTTCCTCAGGATAAGGCATCGGACGGGAAGGAGGATTATGAGGCCAGGAAAGAGCAGGAGCGTCGTAAACGTAAGATCCAAAAGAGGATTGATGACTGTGAGAAGGATGTGGAACGCATATCAAAAGAGATAAAGGATTTGGAGGATTGGCTGTCCACCCCCAGTGGAGCGCAAAATGCGGCTATGTACGAAGCTTACAGCAAGCTCAAGAATGACCTGTCCGAGGCTGAAAAGCGTTGGGAGGAGGCAATGACGGAAGGAGAGAGTTTATAACAAACATAATTATGAAGAAAGTAACTTTATTTACAATTGCATTAGCAGGAATGGCTATGATGTCATGTAATAACCCTAAGCAGGGTATCGGTATCAAGATGGAAAACCTTGATACGAAATCAGTGCCCGGAGATGATTTTTTCCAGTTTGCCGATGGTGGTTGGAATGCGGCTCATCCGCTTACTGACGAGTATGCAAGGTTCGGCAGCTTTGACCAGCTGGCTGAGGATAACCGCGAGCAGCTCAAGGGACTGATTGACGGGATTGTCGCTGCCGACAATGTGCCGGGATCAAACGCCCAGAAGATTGCAGACCTTTATAAACTGGTGCTTGACACTGCCCGCCGTGACAGGGAGGGACTGGCTCCGCTCAAGCCCTGGATTGAGAAGATTGAGGCGGTGAAGGACCGCAGGGAGATTTTCCCGCTTATGGTTGAATTGGACCTGAGCGGCCTGGTGAGTAATTATTTCGGAGTCGGTATAGGTGCCGATATGATGGACAGCAAGTCAAATCTGGTCAGTGTGGGTCAGGGTGGACTCTCACTTGGAGAGAAAGAGTATTATCTGGACGATGATGATGCTACGACCGCCATCCGTGAGGCTTTCAAGAAACATATTGTACGTATGTTCACTCTCTGCGGATTTGATGAAAAGACTGCTCAGAACAAGATGGAGGATGTGATGCTGATAGAGACCCGCATAGCTGACAAGTCATATAGTGCCGTTCAGCAGCGCGATCCTGCCGCTAACTATCACAAGATGTCGTTTGACCAGCTGAAGAAGGATTACAAGGGAATAGACTGGCAGATGTATTTTGACAAGCTGGGTATCGGTGACTGCGATTTTGTTGACGTCGGTCAGCCAGAGCCTATCCATGAAGTTGAGGCTATCCTGGCCCAGGTCCCGGTTGAGGCCCACAAGTCATATATGGAGTGGCAGCTTATAGATCATTCAGCTTCACTTCTTACCCAGGAGCTTGATAAGGCAAACTTTGACTTCTACGGCAAGGTTATGAGCGGTCGTCAGGAGCAGCAACCCTGGTGGAAACGTGCCACATCAACCGTGAGCGGCGCATTGGGTGAGGCCATAGGACAGCTCTATGTGGAGAAATATTTCCCCGCCGCATCAAAGGAACGTATGACCACTCTGGTCAAGAACCTCCAGATAGCTCTTGGCGAGCGTATTGACGCTCAGGACTGGATGAGCGACAGCACAAAAGCCCGCGCTCATGAGAAACTGGACGCCTTCTATGTAAAGATAGGTTATCCCGACAAGTGGAAAGATTACTCAAAGCTGGTAATCGATCCATCCAAGAACCTGTTTGAGAACAATATAGCCATGACTAAGTTCTTCTGGCAGGATATGGTGGAACGCAAGTACAAGAAACCGGTTGACAACACTGAATGGTTCATGACTCCTCAGACTGTCAACGCTTACTACAACCCTACCACCAATGAGATTTGTTTCCCTGCCGGAATTTTGCAGTATCCGTTCTTTGACATGAGTGCCGATGATGCATTCAACTACGGTGCAATAGGTGTGGTGATAGGCCATGAGATGACCCACGGATTTGATGACCAGGGCCGTCAGTTTGACAAGGAGGGTAACTTTACCGACTGGTGGGCCGCAGGTGATGCCGACAAGTTCAAGGAGCACGTACAGGTGATAGTGGATCATTTTGACAACATCAAGGTTCTGCCGGACCTGAACGGAAACGGCTCTCTCACACTGGGTGAGAACATTGCTGACCACGGAGGCCTGATGATTGCATACCAGGCATTCAAGAACGCCACCAAGGACGCTCCATTGAAAACCGTTAACGGATATACCCCTGAACAGCGTTTCTTTATGGCGTATGCAGGCGTATGGGCCGGAAATATACGTGACGAGGAGATACGTAACCGCACCAAGAGTGATCCTCATTCATTGGGCCGCTGGCGTGTGAACGGCACACTGCCGCACATTGACGCATGGTATGAGGCCTTCGGCATCACTCCGGACAACAAGCTTTATCTGGCTCCCGACAAGAGAGCGCGCATCTGGTAAGAGGCGTGAGTGCATCGGCTGGAATAAAAGAGGACAATCTTGACCGGAACATAAGCCCCGGTCAGGATTTCTACCGTTTCAGTTGTGGGGGTTGGCTTGACGCAAATCCTCTGCCTGATGATTTCTCCAGCTATGGAACTTATGATGAACTGGCTGAGCAGAACCGCCTCCAGCTCAAGGAACTGATAGACGGCATCACGGCGCAGGACAATGCTCCCGGCAGTGATGCCGCCCGTATTGCTGACCTCTATAACCTTGTAATGGATTCAGAAAGCCGTGACAAGGACGGCATTAATCCCATGGTCCCTTATATGGAGCGTATCAGAGCAATCAGCAACACTGACGAGCTGCTGAACGCTATGCTGGAGCTTGACCCTTATGGGGTGACCGGATATTTTGATGTAGGTATCGGTCCTGATCTGAAGGACAGCAAGACAAATATCGTCGGTTTGAGTCAGGGCGGCCTTACACTCGGTGACAAGGAATACTATACTGATCGTGACAGACAGACTCAGAGTATAAGAAAAGCGTTCAAGAAACATGTGGTGCGGATGCTGATGCTTGCGGGTTATGACAAGCGGGAAGCGTACCGGCGGATGCGAATAATCTGGCGTATTGAGAAACGTCTGGCTAAAGCATCCCGGAATAATGTGCAGTTGCGTGATCCGGCCAGTAACTATCATAAGTGGTCAATTGATGAACTGTATCGGCAATTGCCTGGACTGGATTGGAGGAGTTTCTTCTGTAAAATGGGCCTTAATGAGGTGGATTGGGTTGATGTAGGGCAGCCTGAGTCAATAATGGAGGCAATCCGTGTGCTGAATGAGGAACCTCTTGACAACCAGAAGATTCTCATGGAATGGCAGATGCTGGACTCGAACGGGACCCGGTTAGGTCGGGATTTCGACGATGCTGATTTTGACTTCTACGGACGCACTCTTAGCGGGCAGAAGGAACCCAAACCAATGTGGAAACGCGCCACATCGGCAGTAAACGGAACATTGGGCGATGCCATAGGCCGCCTATATGTAGAGAAATATTTTCCTGCCGGTGCCAAGGAACGTATGATAGATATGTTTCACAACCTGAAATCCGCACTGGCACACCGTATCAGGGCTCAAGAGTGGATGAGTGATGAGAGCAAGCTACTGGCTCTTGAGAAACTCGAGGCTTTCAAGTTCAAGATAGGCTATCCCGACAAGTGGCGTGATTATTCAAGAATGGAGATTGATCCATCAAAAACCCTTTTTGAAAACAGTGCCTCCATCAGTCGTTTTTTTTGGAATGATATGGTGGAGCGCAAGTTCAAGAAACCTGTTGACCAGACTGAATGGTATATGAATCCGCAGGAGATAAATGCTTATTATGATGTCTCTACCAATGAAATCTGCTTCCCTGCCGGAATACTCCAGTATCCGTTTTTCAGTATGGAAGCCGACGATGCGTTCAATTACGGAGCCATAGGCACAATCATGGGACACGAGATGACCCATGGTTTTGATGACGAGGGTCGTCAGTTTGACAAGGACGGCAACATGAGCAACTGGTGGAACTCCGCTGATACACGTCGTTTCAATCGTCGTGTCAAAGTACTTTCAGACTGGTTTAACGCTATAGAGGTGCTGCCGGGCATCAAAGCTAACGGGAAGCTTACCTTGGGTGAAAATATAGCGGATCATGGCGGACTGACAATTTCTCTTGAAGCTTTCCGCGCGGTAAACAGGGATAATCCCGGTGTGGATAAACTGGGATTCACTCCTTTGCAGCGTTTTTTCATAGCATACGCCTGTTCCTGGGCGGAGAACTGCCGGGATGAGATAGTGCTTCAGATGACAAAAAGCGACGAGCATTCTCTCAGCCGTCTCAGGGTTAACGGTACCTTGCCTCACATTGACGAGTGGTATGAGGCATTCGGGATAACTGAGAGCGACGGAATGTATATTGAACCCGGAAAAAGAGCGCGCATCTGGTAACCGGAATGGAAACGAAAAAGAACATAGAACTGCTCTCGCCCGCCAGGAACCTGGAGTGCGGGATAGAAGCCATAAAGCATGGAGCTGATGCCGTATATATAGGTGCAGGACGTTTTGGCGCACGTCAGGCGGCCGGTAACAGTGTCAGGGACATAGCTGAGCTGGCACGTTTTGCACATTTTTACGGTGCTAAGGTCTATGTCACCGTTAATACCATACTCAAGGACAGTGAACTGGCGGATGCCGAAAAGCTTATCCGGGAACTATATGAGGCCGGGGCGGATGCGTTGCTGGTGCAGGATATGGCCGTGTTGCGCATGAAGCTGCCCCCTATTGCGCTTCATGCCAGCACCCAGTGTGATGTAAGGAGTGTAGAGAAGGTCCGTTTTCTGGCCGGATGTGGATTTACCCGCGTGGTATTGGCACGTGAACTGTCGCTTGATGAAATCAGAACCATTCATGAAGCCTGTCCTGATATAGAGCTGGAGTGTTTTGTGCACGGTGCCTTGTGTGTGAGTTACAGCGGTCAGTGCTATGCATCGCAATACTGTTTCGGCCGTAGTGCCAATCGTGGAGAGTGTGCCCAGTTCTGCCGTCTTAAGTTTGACCTTGTCGATTCTGATGACAATGTCATAGTTAAGGACAAGCATCTGCTCTCGCTCCGTGACATGAACCGCATGGAGAGTCTGGAAGAACTCATGGATTCCGGGGTATGCTCGTTCAAGATAGAGGGCAGGCTGAAGGATGTTTCCTATGTAAAGAACGTGACAGCCGCATACAGTCAGGCTGTAGATAGGATCATAGAGCATAGGAAGGAGTTCTGTCGTGCTTCAGTGGGACACAGTACAGTTACGTTCATACCCGATGTGTACAAAAGCTTCAACCGCGGATTTACAGACTATTTCCTTCACGGCCGCAAAGCTGATGTATGGTCATTCGGAACACCCAAATCAACAGGGGAGAAAATGGGAACGGTCAAGGAGACAGGCCGAGGATGGCTCTCTGTAGCCGGATTCAAGGCTTTCCGTAATGGTGACGGTCTCTGTTTCTTCAATAGTGAAGGAGAGCTTGAGGGATATCGTGTAAACCGTGTGGAGGGCGGCAGGATATTCCTGTTCCTTGAAGGTGTCAGGATGCCGGATGTCAATCCGGGAACTGTGGTATATCGCAACTATGATCAGGAGTTCGAGAAGGTGCTCGCCAGAGAATCGGCAGTAAGAAAGATATCCGTCGATATACTGTTTGAGGAGATTACGGACGGTTATCGGGTAAGCGTTACCGATGAGGACGGTATTACGGCCGCTGTTTTTTCAGATTGGAAGAAAGAGAATGCCCTCACACCTCAGGAAAGCAATATAAAGACCCAGCTTTCCAAACTGGGTAACACCCGTTTTAATGTCCGGTCTGTTGAAGTCAGGATGGAGACTGAGCGTTTCATCCCCTCATCTTTACTGTCTGATTTACGGAGACGGATGACAGAATCATTGGAGACCTTAAGGATGAAATCATACGTGCGTCCTTCAGTAGGTGAGACAGTTATCCCCGTTCCTGTTTATCCACAGAAAGAACTGACCTATCTGGGTAATGTCATGAATGATGAGGCTTACGCATTCTACCATGACCACGGTGTAGGGAAAATAGACCCTGCCTTTGAGAAATCAGTTCCTGACAAGGCGGTTATTATGTCTTGTCGCCATTGTATAAGATATGCCATCGGACTGTGCCCCAGACATCATGATTCTGACTTGAAAGTCCGTGAACCTCTATATCTGCGTCTTCAGGACGGCCGTTGTTTCCGCCTTCGTTTTGACTGTATGAACTGCAGGATGGAGGTTATCAGCTGTGATAAATGAAAGGATGGTTGAGATCCAACAAAAATTAACAGATTCTTATGTTTTGTCTTTAATTTGACTTACTTTTGCAATAATGATACAATTAACTTTTAACCTATAAAGTACAATATGAAAAGATTTGGTAAGATTCTTGCTGTTGCCGCATTGGCAATGGTTTCGTACAGCGCTCATGCCGAGCTTGCTCCCCAGTGGTCAAAGGGTACAGTGTTGCTGAATTTTGAAGCAGGCATTCAGCCTGTCGGTGGTGGAATATCCTTGGACTATGTCCTCTTTGACGATTGGTGGAAGGGACATTTTACTGTTGGTGGTGAGTTTGATTTCAGTAAAGTGGCCAGACATACGAGAGCCGCCGGCGGAACTCCTCGTGTTACTTATGGCCTTAACGTCTCACCGGAATTCGAGGTACATGCAACAGCAGGTGTCGGGTTCGGTGTTGAAAGATACAGCTATGACAATGTAACGGACAAGAATTCCTTCCTGTATCACAGTGAGTTCCTGGGTTGCCGTTATTTCTTTGTAGATGGAGTCTCTGTAGTGTTTGAGGCAGGTTACAGCTACAAATTCCCTGAAGTGCGTGCCGGTCTTTCACTGAAATTCTGATTTTTTAATCATAATCTCAGATTTATTTCATCTAAAGGGACGGTTTTTCCGTCCCTTTCTTTATATTCGCACTATTATGAGAAAAATTGTATTTGCACTGCTTGCGGTTGCCTGTCTTGCCGTCCGCGCTGAGAGTATCCAGGTGAAAGTGTCAATGGACAACGCCATCCTAACCAACGGAGGATATTGGGAAGGATGGGGAACCAGTCTGTGCTGGTGGGCCAACCGCATAGGGTATAATGAGACTCTGACATCCAAATCGGCAGATTTGTTCTTTAACGCCAGAAACGGCCTCGGCCTGAACATTATGCGCTATAATGTGGGTGGCGGCGATGATCCTACACATCATCATATCACCCGTACAGACAGCGATGTCCCGGGATGGATGATAATAGACCCTGCCACCGGTGAGCGCAAGTACGATTATACTGCTGATACCCGTCAGCTCAATGTGGTGAAGGCAGCCCTCAAGGCAGCCGGCCAGGATGCCTACCTGGAGATATTCAGCAACTCACCGCCTTACTTCATGACCAACAGCGGCTGTTCCACAGGTAACTTCAAGTCCGATGAGAACAACATCAAGGATGATGAGTATGATGACTTTGCAGAGTATATGGCTCATGTGGCCAACTATATGACGCGTGAGATGGGGCTCAAGGTCAAGAGCGTATCACCCATGAATGAGCCTAACACCAACTACTGGCCGGCCATGAACTACAAGCAGGAGGGTTGCCATATAGATGCCGGTGAGTCTCAGTCCAGACTTCTGGTGTTAACCAGGCAGGCGTTGAACCGTTATGGTCTCAATGACATCATCCTGACCACCAGCGATGAAACCAATCCGGGTAAGCAGGTGGAAGAAATCAGGACCTTGACTCCCGATGCCCGTGCTGCCATAAACCGCATCAGCGTGCATACCTACGGAGTTAACAGCATCCGTGAGATGGGTCAGCTGGCCAAGGATGAAAAAATCAATCTGTGGATGAGTGAGGTGGACGGCAACGGAACCGCAGGACAGAAAGCGGGCGAGATGGGTGCCGGACTCTGGCTTGCCGAAAAGATAATATCGGATATCCAGGCACTTGAACCATCAGCCTGGGTGCTTTGGCAGGTAATAGACACACATATAAGTAAGGACGGTTATATGGGACGTAAGGATGGAGGTCCGCTGCGCACTCAGGGAGGTTACTGGGGTACGGCCTGTGCCAACCACGATACGGGAGATATACTGCTCACACAAAAATATTTTGCATTCGGACAGTTCAGCCGCTTCATCCGTCCCGGCTCCACACTCATCAACTGCCCCACAGACCGCCGTTCCGGCTGCAAGGCGCTTGCCGCAATTGACAGGAAGAAAAAAACTCTAACGCTTGTGTGTACCAACACAACCGCGGAGCCAAAAGAAATAGAGATTAACACTGAAGGCCTCAAGCTAAAAGGTAAGGTACGTCAGATACGCACCAGCGGACAGTTTGCCAATGGTGAGCATTGGTCTGAATCAAAAGGGCCCAAGGTAAAAGGCTCAAGGCTGGATGTAACCCTAATCCCTAATTCAGTCACCACATTTGTGGTCAAATGTTCCTTATAAGGAAATTCACAAGCCTTTAGTCTTGGCTTCATTCCAGAGAGAATCCATCTCCTCAAGAGACATATCCTTGAGTTGACGGTTCTGGCTCAGTGCAGCCTCCTCAACATAATTGAAACGACGGATGAACTTCTTGTTGGTGCGTTCCAGAGCATCATCCGGATGTATCTTGTATAGACGGGCTACGTTGATGATTGAGAACAGCAGGTCACCCAGTTCCTGCTCAGCTTTCTCCTTGTTATCGGTGCTGATTTCGGCATTCAGTTCAGCATACTCCTCACGGACCTTATCGAGAGCACCTTGTGGCGTGTCCCAGTCAAAACCCACATGCGCGGCTTTCTCCTGAATGCGGAAAGCCTTGATTGTTGAGGGAAGGGCATCGGGTACACCGGCCAGCACACGTTTGTTGCCGCCTTTCTCCTTCAGTTTGAGCTGCTCCCAGTTTTGGAGAACTTGTTCTGCACCGTTCACATTGGTAGTACCGTAAATGTGCGGGTGACGGTATATGAGCTTGTCACAGAGCCTGTCACAAACATCCTTGATATCATAATCACCCGTCTCACTGCCAATTTTTGCATAGAACACCACATGCAGCAGGACATCGCCCAGCTCCTTGCAGATATCGGCCTTGTTGTCCTTCATTATGGCGTCACAGAGCTCATAAACCTCCTCGATGGTATTCTGGCGGAGTGAGTCATTGGTCTGTACACTGTCCCAAGGACACTTTTCCCTGAGCTCATCCATTATGTCAAGCAGGCGACCGAACGCCTGCATCTTCTCCTCTCTTGTATGCATAATCTCCAATTGACAGAATTGCCGCAAAGATAGTTGTTTTCCTTTTTATTCCCTCAATGTTTGTTTTTTCCTTCCAGACAGGGAAGGAAAAAGGGAGAATAATGTTATAAACAGTTGCGGGTAAAAAGCATTTATTTTACCTTCGTTGAATGACAGACGGAGCTGGACTTTCAATCTGGATGTTGGGATTCTATTATAGAAAAAGTAATGAACGATAGTGTCAATTTCTTTAGGACCGTAAGGCCATTCCTGGTATTTGTTTGCGTATCAGCATTGAGTGTCCATTTCCTGTTTTCTGGTTGTTCGGGTCGTGATGGCGGTAAGGTGCAGAGACGCTTTGATATGGTGGAACACCTGATGAATGACAGCACCGGACAGGCGTATGCTATCCTGAAGGAGATAGATCCTGCATCACTCAGCTCCCGGAAAGATTCAGCACATTATGCACTGCTCGTGTCACAGGCACGGTACAAACTGTTCATTGATGATACCACTGACTCTCTCATAAACATTGCCGTTAATTACTATTCTAACACGAATGATGATTACCGTAACTTCCTGTCATATTATTATCAGGGCTGTATCTATAACAACTCAAAACAATACCAGAAAGCCGCCCTGTCATTGACAAAGGCCGAGATACTATCCAAACGGAAAGTAGGCTGTTATGAAAAAGGACTGCTTTACTCGCAGTTGGGCGATGTGTTTTTTCATTCGTTTGATTTTGACAAGGCCCAGTATTATTTTGGGTTGGCAATAGAGAACTACAGGAGGGCTGATCTTGAGTTATATGCCAGATATGGAGAGCGTGACATGGGTAGATGCTTAATTGAAAAACGAGAATATAATAGTAGTTCCGATTTGTTCAAGAAAGTCTTGGCATGGGCTGAATCCAATAATGAGGATGGTCTTGTTTCGGATTGTCTTATTAATCTTGCAACCATTGCTATTAAGAACAATGATTCTACAGGTGTTAAAGACTATACAGAACAATATCATGAAAAATTCGGGACATTGCCGGAATATGCAAGGTTTATGTCTTCTATGTCAGAATATTATCTTTCTCTTGACAATCTTTCCTTAGCTAAAGATTGTATTTCCAAAGCATTGGAATGTAATCCCTCACTGAATGATTCCATAAGCATAATGTATAACATGTCTGTACTGTATGACAGGATGGGGTATCCTGACAGCGCTTTAATGTATTACAGGCGTACTGTGATATATCAGAACAAACAGACTATAAATCTTCTTAAACAACCTATTTCAGAAGGTTCTAATGATTTATATAAGACATTATTTGATATTGCTTCATTGAAATCCAAACTGAAAAGTATTGTGCTGATACTTGTACTTGTTGTTTCTGCCTTTGTCTTTATCATCTTGTTCATGGTATATATGAATGAGAGGCGCAAGAGTGAACAGAGACAGCTGGAGCTGGTGACAACCATCAGGGAGCAGATAGACCTGTTGGACCACTCGTCGGCCAAATCGGCTGAGATGCATCAACAGTTGAGGAAACTGTTCCGCAGCCAGTTTGCGGACCTGAATGATCTTTGTACTGGTTTCTATGACAGTAAGGTATCCAAAAGGAAAAAGGATGAGATGTATCTTAAGGCCGAAAGCTCCATAAAAGAGATGATGTCCCCAACAAGCATTTCCGACCTGGACAGAATGATTAACTCAACGTTTGACAATATCCTTAAAAAACTGACAACCGGAGTTGATTGGCTTGAGAAGAGGGATATCATGCTCATAAGGCTGTATCTTGCCGGTTTCTCCGCCAAATCCATAAATGTGCTTACGGGTGAAACTATTGATAATGTGTATAAGAAAAAGACACGCATCCTTTCCCATCTAGAGAAAACAAATCCTGTTCTTTACCGTGAACTGACATCGTTACTTTAGCCATAATGACTGTCTGAGTCCACATTATAGAGTGACCTTTTAAAGTGCTGGTTTACAGCACGATGTGGCTTATGTGTCCAATCTGCACTTTTCAGCTATTTATAATATACTGATAATCAAATCGGTGCATTATAAAAATGTCCGATTGTTTTTCGTGATTTCAAGCGTTTGTGACTCATAATACATATACATTTGCCGTGACCAATTATTATGACTTATGAGATCAAACGGAAAAAACAAATTTAGATTTATGACACTTTTAATAGTGTTGAGTATCATCAGTTCAAGTGTACTGGCATTCATGCCAGATGGTGATGAATATACTGAAATTGATATAACCAGTTCTGGTAATTCTCCACGTCCACGTTCCATTGATCAATTACATTGCTATTATCTCAACGGATACGTATATATAATAAGTGGAAACGACATCACGTCAATTAATGGCACCGTAACTCGACTGAGTGACAACATGCAATGGATTGACAGCAGCAACAGTAATATACTCCAGATTTCGGTTTCTTCCGATGCCGGCGTCTATAGACTGATATTCACATTGTCTGATGGCAGTTCCTATTACGGTGATTATGTGTTGTAGTGTTTGCATTAGCCTCCAACATTGTTCTTCCTGTTTTAGGTTTTTATCCTTTAATTGTATTGCAAAATGAAAAATAACCGGCTTCACATTCCAATCATTCTCGTTTTGTTCTTGCTGAACTTCAATTCAATCCGTGCCGACCGCATAGTCTATACGTACGATGCCTCTGGCAACCGCACCCTGCGTGAGAAGGAGATTGTCTATAGGACGCGCTCGGTGGTGGACGGTGAGCCGGAGGAATACTCGGACACTCTCTCCTTATATAACAAGGTGATAGTCTATCCCAATCCCACCGAGGGGCTTCTGAGGATAGACATCACTGGTATGGAGCGTGTGGTCCGTTCATCCCTTTCGGGCTACAGTCAGTCCGGCCAGTTGCTTATGAGCGTGAGCCCTCTCTCGGACTCGAATGATATAGACCTTACGGGTTACCCGTCGGGAGTCTATCACTTCATCATCGTCCTGGATGACAAGCGTAGCGTCTGGAAGATAATAAAGAAATAACATTCCGGCATGCTGCCTGACAGAACAACTGACCTTTAAACTATAACCTCCCAACCCCTTTTTGATATGAGAACTGCATCCGTACTGTTTGCTGTTGCATTGTCGTTCCAATGCACGTTGCTTCACTCCCAGTCTTCTTCGGAAACGCCAGTCCCCGCTGACAGCACAGGTATAAGTGCTGTTGA
>DBYG01000038.1:5262-9087 GCA_002310175.1 Bacteroidales bacterium UBA1192 | reverse complement strand
GGTATCTTATTAGCGCTATACTCAGTAGGTGGCATCGCTCTCCAGTATGGCCTCAAAGAACCGCGGAGTATAGCGGTCCAGATAGAATCTGCGCACCAGGGCAGTCTCATCCTCATCATCATCCCAGTGGACCATATGGAATCCCTCATTCGGAGTAACCGATATCTCCACCAGCTCACCCAGATGATAAGTCCCGCTGCCGGTAGTCTCACCATAGTAGCTGTCAACTGAAATCTGCCTGGTCTCCGTCTTGTGCCGGAACTCCGCCACAATGTCATAGTCGCGGTTGGCCACCAGAGTACGCGGGTTGGCCGTGACGCATTAGGGTCGTTTCGTTTTGCGTTACTTTTTGCTTATTGGCTCAAATTTGATTTAAAATTATTGCAGATTGATTTAATTTGATTACATTTGCACTGATTGTAAAGTTCTAATTATGCCGCAGGTTTCAATGACTGTCCGCATGGACGCTAATCTGAAGTCATCATTCGATGCACTTTGTAGTCAGTTTGGCATGAGCGCCAATGCTGCCATGAACGTTTTTGCCCGGGCTGTTGTGCAGAGGGGCAGGATTCCGTTCGACGTTATGTCCGATGAAGTTGCAGCAAGGACTCAGGAGTCTATTGACAAGTTCTGGGCCGAGAAACAGTGGGGCGTGAACGAGATCAATTCATTATTGGACGAACATTTAAGAACACCATACAAACCGGATAAATAAAGACATTGATTAATGCCATGAGAACTATAGTCCTTGATACGAATTTAATATCCTGAAGACAATAGGCTTCCCCAAGATTGAAATAACTCGTCTCCAGGATTTTGCCAGGATGTATTCATATCGCCCCTGAGTGACGCATTGTTCGCTCGGCCCGAAGGGACGCTTTTACAAAGCGAAGCGACTAAAAGAAACACCCCCTTTGCGTTACTTTGCGATAGGATCGCTGCAGAACTTCTTCCGTCCGCAGTTTTTGCACTGTATTCCGGCCCAGACTGAATCCAGCTGATTCATGGCTTGTTCTACTAGGGTGGGGTCATCGGTCAGTATTCCGGCCTCAAAGTTTCGGGTTTGGGGGCTTTTCATGCCTATTCCGGCGCCTGTAAGATTGGCGGAGCCGATGTATGCTAACATGTGGTCAAATATGATGATCTTGAAGTGAACTCTGGGGCAGAGAATCCGTTCCAGTCCGTCAAATAGAATAGGGTACCGGTCAAAGTCCTGGCGGAAGTTGGGGCCGGGCTCCTTGGCATGAACCAGACGCACTTCACGCCCTTTCTTAAGCAGGTCGGCCAGCACTCCCAGAAACGGCCGCTCACCCACATAAAGGTCCTTTATATCGGCCGTACCTATCCAGAGTGATTCCTTTACGTTGGGAACCCGCTCTATTACCTCCTTGAAGTGGGCCTGGTCTGCTATGTATTGTATCATACAAACAATTGTCTGAAAAACAAGGTATGTACACCTTCGCTGCTTACTTAAACAAATCGTCCATCACTACCGTATGCACAAAACTTCCACTATATTCATTGTAGGAAAGACCGTATGTTGTCACAAGAACAGGATGAATAACCGTACGGCGATTGACCATCTCTGAGAGCACTATCTGGCGATGGGCCAGTTTCCGTTCGTACGCTTTGCTTACTTTGTATTCATCGCCGCAGAATTTCATTTCGCACATATTCAAAACGTTGTCCTTGCGACTGATGAGCAGGTCTATTTGTACACCTTCTTTTTCATCATCGCCTCGCAAAGTCCAAGCCGATTGAGTAGAACTGACGCCTGCAATGCCAAGAGCCGCCTTTATCTGCTGGATATGAACCAGACACACCTCCTCGAAAGAAATGCCTCGCCAACTGTTTACCGACTGCGATTGCTGGCTGAGCATCCAAAAATCAGGATTCATCTTGTCGTGACCTACAACCCAGTACAGAAAAAACAGGCAGAATGAATCTGACAGTTTATAAGCTTCGTTGCGTTTACCTGCCCCAAAGGGGACATACTTCAATATAAAGTCACTTGCTTCAAGAGCCTTCAACATTTTGGTAGCCGATCCACTATCGTCAATCCCCGTTTTCTGCAAAATCTCCTGACGGGTAAATCCAGCATGCTTGGTGCTCAGTAATCCTACAATCTTTTTCATGTCATCAGGATTACTAAAAACTGCCGAAAACAATCTGTCGTATTCATCACGCAATTTCGCACCAGTGGCAAAAAACAGTCTGTCTATGTTCTGGGCCAGACTCATGCCTTTCTGAAAGTAACTGAGATAATAGGGAATCCCTCCAAGTATCATATAGCTCTGCACAATATCATAACGCGACATCTTTATGTTGCGACTCTGGAAAAACGCCTCACACTCTTTTAGTGTGAACGGAGAGAGCTTCATCTCATAAGTAATACGACCATAAAGACCACCGTGATTGTTTATCAGATTGTCCAGAATCCATGATGTTGCACTGCCACAAACTACCAGCATGAAATTGTGGCGATGGCAAGCCCATCCGTTCCAAAATCCTTCCAAGGCTGTCACGAATCCGGAGCGTGGCGTATCCATCCAGGGCAGTTCGTCAAGAAACACAACTTGTCGTTTGCCGTCATCAATGGATTGAAGGTGCATCTCAAGCATAAAGAAAGCTTCCATCCACGATGTAGGACACTTGCTTTTCTTCATACCTTGCGACAATAATGAATTGTAGAAATGTCTTAGCTGGTCTTTTAGCATACTGCGTTTCCCATCGTCATCAATCGGTGAGAGTCCTGCATGTCTGAAAGAAATATGACTACCCAGCGTCTCGTCTATTAAATAGGTTTTTCCTACACGGCGCCGACCATACACAGCTATGAACTCTGCTCTTCCACTTACGTAGAGATCTCTCAACTCCTGCTGTTCCTGTTGTCTTCCTACCAAAATGCTCATAAAACATGTGCTTATTTTTCTGCGAAAGTAACAAAAACTTGAATTGCAGAAAAATAAAAGCATGTAAAACTGCAAAAACTGTACAAAATGGACAGTCCTTTGCACTATGTTCGCAAATTGCGATTTGCGATTGTCGCATATTAAACGATTGATTGATAGTATGAAATAGCAGACAATGAGGCCACAAGATGTGGCGGTGTTGTTGAAACGTTTAGTCGTATCGGCCGTTGGTACAGAACTTATCCTTGAAATATTTAAGGCAATCTCTGCGCTGAAAACAGTCCTTTTCTTAATTCTTTCTCAGTTATCAGAAATAAGTTCCTACAGCAAACGCAAACTGATCTATGAATATCTTCTTGAATGCTGAGATGTTGTTCTGCTCGTAGAATATCAGCATTGCCTTCTTGTAATCAACAGAGTCAACCGTCCTGAATGATATGGGGCAGTACCGGTTGGCTATCAGAATGGCGTTGCAGGTCATACGGGCAGTACGCTTGTTCCCGTCACTGAATGCCTGTATGTATGAAATCAGCACCAGAGCCAGGAGTGCTTTCTCAAATACATTCTTCTTGCCGTTTATCAGTCGGCAGCTATCCTCCAGGGCCTCACGTATCTGGAACTCATTGTCAAGCGGACGGTAGTTGGTACCGATAACTCCAACGCGGCGTCTGCGTATTCCCTTATCTACATCCAGTTCTTTTACAAGCAGTGTATGCAGTTCTTCTATGCGCCTAACAGAGATTTCCTTCAAATACTCAGGCTCCTCCAGGATATAGTCAAGCGCATCCTTATGGTTAAGCAGCATTACCGCCTCTTCCTTGGTCTTGCCTTGAGCCGTCTGTTTCTCCTTAAGCAGTTTCTCAGTCTCCAGCAGGGAGTAGGTATTACCCTCTATCTGTGATGATTTCCAGCT
>DBYG01000038.1:0-5175 GCA_002310175.1 Bacteroidales bacterium UBA1192 | reverse complement strand
CATCTAACTGCTCCTTCTCCTGCCCGGTAAAAAGCTCCACTTTGGGCAGTATGTCATTTATCAGCTCAAAGTTGAAGTCAGTCTGCACAATGCGCTCATCGGTCTCCTTCTCAAAGTAAGTATCAATATTCAGGGGCATGGTTACATGCGCCTGGGCTGATACACTGTAGCGTGTAGCACGTCCCTGACCGCTCACAACAGCCTGCCCTGCCTCCACCAGTCCGGCCAGAATACGCTTTACCGTTGCAGGACTCTCCTTCAGGTTCATACCCGCCTCAATCTCCGCTCTCGATGCTCCGGGATTGTAATGCAGATACTGCAATATTTCGTTTTCTCTAGTCATAATCCTTGTTTTTCGGCTCAAATATAAGCAAAATGCGGCTCATTATTCAAAAAAATGAGCCGTAAATTAATTTTTTTCGCCTTATTTTGAGCCGTATTTATCTATTTGGCAAACTTCCAAGCACCGCCGGACATTCAGATTGGGGAGACAACGCTCCGAGGCTACGCTGCGCGTAGCCCAGCCTTATTTTATTTTGCTACGCAAAAGGCCTCCCTTCCGGACCCTAAACGGCAAACTCCTCAGTCTTAGCCTCCTTTCGGAGTCTAACCTTCGTCAAACAAGTGCCGTTCTTAACGGGATCCTCCACTCGCTCTAGGCTCGCTCTAGCCATACTCTAGGCATACCCATTGAGTATGGCTGGAAGCAGAGTGATTGCTGCCTGAAAGCAGACGGCAATGCTATTATGATTTTCAAAATAGCAAGATTTGGGTATTACCCAGGTAAAATGGCGGCAGTACCTTTGCGGCCGTAAAAGCAATGGTTATGATAGCGATGATAATTGGAGTATGTTTTGGTTTGTGTGGTAGAGGAAAGGGGGCCAACTCCGCTCCCGAAAGTGAGATTGAACAATAACAGGAAGGGCCTGCATTGCAGGCTCTTCTTTTCTTTGTACAGTTTTTAATCATTAAATAATTACAGTTATGAAACCTATTTTTAAAGTTATCCTTCTGGCAATCGCTTATCTTGCCACATTCATTCTTGGTTCATTGACAGGTCTTATTCATCCTGCATGCTACGCCTACGTAGGCGCACTGCTGCCGTTTATCACAGCCTTCATCTACAAGGCTATGGTCAAGCAGGTTCCGGGATTCGGCGCCGCAAGTATCATGAACGGATTTGTATTAATTCTGTTACTGATAGCAGGTGAGGCCGATGCCGTATGCGTAATAGGAATGATATTCCTGGCAGCTCTCTCGGAGTTCCTTAAGATCAAGTTCCAGTCAAACCCCGTAAAGAGCCTGCGCTGGGGATTCGTGCCAATGGCCTTCTCATTCTTTACCTACACGGCTCACTGGTGGACCGATACCGAGGGCTCTCTGGCCGCTGCTGTAGCAGAGATGCGTCCTGGCTATGACCAAATGATGATTCCAGTCATAGACAATGTTCCGGTTCTGATTCTTGTCTATCTCATCACAATTCCCATTGCAATTCTGGCAATCAGATTGGCCACTAACAAAAAATGATGCAATTGGGGTCAGGCCCCTTTTGCACATTTAGGCAAAACGTGCAAAAGGGGCCTGACCCCAATTGCACGTTTTCAGAGGCGGGGAGTGCGGATTATGAAGAGAATGTTATTGATTATGTAGGCCAGGGCAGCCAGTATTACAACTGATGCCAGTGCCCTGAAATCATCGCAGAACTCTACTTGAATCGATACGTTTCCCCATGTTATCCTATCATAAATTCTTATGAACAGAATCAGGCATTGCACTGATATTGATGTCATGAAAATGGCCTCTATCAGTTTGCCTACAGGTCTGATTTTATCTGTGGCCTTCCATGCCGCAGCTATTGTCGCCAGTAAAAGAACCACAAACGCAATAGCATCGAATGTGGATATTGAGGATAAGAAAAACTTTATCATAAGGCAGGTCTTTTAGATTCTTAGTTTCTACTGTTTTGTATAGCAATGACTATTCTTGAAATAAGGAATACCATCATTCCCAATGTAATTATGAATAAAGAGATCTTGAAGCCATTAATCCATACCATAGGTGATAGGGCACCGGCGTTTTTTACGTCGCTCAGGGCGGTCATTATTCTCCAAGTCCATGGAATGAAAGAGAAGGCCAGCGCAATCGATCCTATCGGCCTTACCCATTTTGGAGCTTTCCATCCGCAGAACAGTATTGCTATCAACAGAATGGTGAATACACTCAGTATCCATGGTGGTACAATCTGGAACAATACGGTTATCGGCCCCGGACCTGTAAACTCATCCATTACTTCTTCAATTATTTCTTCTTCCATAACGCATTTGTCTTTGGTTTGATGCAAAGATATGGTGTTTGAATAGGAACATACAATTTTTTAAGGTGTCATATCCCTCTGTTTGAGTATTTGTCCGTTGTCAAATCCTGCTGAAAGGCTTAATAACCTTTTTGAGGGGGATTTGACAGCGGTTTTTTTAGCAGAGTGTTCAGGTATTCACTATCTTCGTCAGCATAAATCCTTTGTATATGAAAAGAGCCGTTATTATTGCCTATTGGGTGTTTTCAGTGATTATAGTAGCACTGATAATTATGAAGCTTGTGGAGAACCTGTCTGTTTCAAGAGCATTGTTTGTGGCTACTATGTTCCTGCCAGGAGCACTTGCCGCACAATATATGATACCTAAGATATCTTTTAAAAAGAGGGCTCAGGGTATTCGTGATTCCATTTATCTTGTTTTGGCTATTATTATCCTGGAATACCTGCTGCTGGTATGGACATTGTGCTTTCAGCCTTCAGGTAATTATAAGTTGATTCAAGGTGTTTCATATAATGTTCCATTTGATTTCCCTAAAGACACTGGAGTATTCAATCCGTTGTTTATATCGGTTCTTGTATCGGTATTGGCGATAGGAGGGGCGCTGATAGACCGATGGCTAAGTAGGAACCATCCGGAGATGGAGAGTCCCATCACGTTCTGCTCTGACCGAAAGAGGGTATCTCTGCTTCCCAGTGAGATATTATATGTGGAATCGTGTGACACGGAGGTGTTCGTCCATGCTTCCGATGGCCGTAAACTGCGCAACAAGACCGGAATCTCCCAGTGGGAATCGGTCTTGGGATACCCGTTTGTGCGTATTCATCGGGCCTTCCTGGTCAACTGTAACCACGTGGAATCGTACAGCCAGGACACCGTCAAGGTGGGAGAGGAGTCACTCCCCGTCTCCCGCAAATACCAGAAAGGCCTGAAAGAAATCCTTTGCTGAGTCAAAACCGTGCAATTGGGGTCAGGCCCCTTTTGCACATTTAGGCAAAACGTGCAAAAGGGGCCTGACCCCAATTGCACGTTTTTCAGATGCGGGGGGTGCGGATGATGTAGAGGATGCGGGATATTGTGTAGTCAAAAGAGCTCCATAATAGGATGGCGCAGCATTTGGATACTGGTGAACAGATATACTTCCAGATGCTTTCCACTGAATTGAAATCCTCCCGGGTTATGATTTCTCCCGACATCATCTTCTCCCAAGCGAAAATCTGATAGTCGCAGTCTGATAAATTGATCTGAATACAGTCATACACCTGAACCAATTTCAGCGAGAAACACAAAAGTCCGAATACCATAGTCAACGTTCCTATAGAATGCAGTTTGGCTGGACACTTTACGGCAACAAATATGATGGCTGCCAGCAGTAATACAAAAGATATTAAGGTGAACGGAGTGGTGGATTGGAATATGTATCCGATATTTGAAATAAACATAGTGCTTGCGTTTTAATTGTTTGTTAATGACCGGGTTTCCGGATGAAACTGATTACGTGTGACACAAAGTAGATTAATAATCCGTAAACTATGAACCAGTTCCAAATCTTTAATCCTCCAATCATGACAGCGGGACTTATTTCCTGAGCTCTGTTGATATCGTATAGTCCCATAAAAAAACCGAAAATATAGGATAGGGCGCAGAACCCTAATGCTATTGAGCCGATGGGACGGACCCAGCGGGGAGCTTTCCAGGCGCTGAGGAATAACAGCACCAGCAGAATTGTAAGGATGGCCAGATTGACTCCTGGCAGTTGTAAGATGATTTGTTGCATAGCGTTTGTTGTTAAATGTTTGACGCAAAGTTAGTGGCCGATGCAAAAACGCTCCCCATGTTTTGCCATTCAAATCCCAAATGTAGGTTTTGGAACCGATGTCAAATCCCATGTTTCGGCCCCAAATCCCAAATATTGGGCATTTGGGCGGTGTTTTGCTGTGATTATCGGGAGTGTTTTCATATCTTCGTAAGCGATATGAGAACGCTTGTTACCATACTCTATTGGATGCTGTCGGTGGTGATAGCTGCGCTGGTTGTTTCCAGTGCAGGCTACGATTTCCCGGAGGCTATCCTTATGGGCACAATGTTCCTGCCGGGTGCGCTCGCGGCCAAGTATTTTTTTCCAAAGGTATCTTTCAAGAAACGCAGTGAAGGAATCCTTAATGTCATATACATCGTTCTGGCAATACTGGTCCTTGAATATCTGCTCATTTACGCAACAAACATATTTATCCATTATCAGCGTTTGGGATTAAGATTCGGTAGTGGAAATGATTATTATCAGAGTCATTATAATAATATGCCATCTCCGGGGATAATAGCCAATCCTGTATTCATATCGATATTGATCTCAATCCTGGCCATAGGCGGCTCCCTGATAGACCGATGGCTTACCGTAAAGCATCCGGAGATAGAGACTCCCGTCACATTCTGCTCCATGCGCAAGAAAATCACGCTGCTTCCCAGCGAGATAGTCTATGTAGAATCATGTGACACCGAGGTCATAGTCCATGCGTCCGATGGCCGTGCCCTGCAGAACCGTACCCCAATCTCCCAATGGGAGGCGTTGCTTGGCCCCGGGTTCATCCGCATTCATCGGGCCTTCCTTGTAAACAGCAGGTACGCCAAACTGGAATCGCCGGACACAGTATCAGTGCCCGACACCAAACTCCCCGTCTCCCGCAAATATCAGAAAGGCCTGAAAGATATTCTTGGCTGAGTAAAAACGTGCAATTGGGGTCAGGCCCCTTTTGCACATTTAGGCAAAACGTGCAAAAGGGGCCTGACCCCAATTGCACGTTTTTGTATCTTTGGCGAAAATAATTTGAGATGGAGAGTTTTGAGACAGAGAGATTAAGGTTCA
>DBYG01000001.1 GCA_002310175.1 Bacteroidales bacterium UBA1192 | reverse complement strand
ATTTGTTTCGGGGTGGTCTCACTCCTGAAACGATCCTGGCCGTTCTCATTATCAAACATTACTGTCGATACATACAACCTGACGGGAGAATTTGTGACCCTGATACGCAGATCCTTATTGACTTTGTCGTCCTTGACCACGTAATTGCCGGCGGCAGATTTGACCTCTTTTTTGATGAGTTCGCCTTGAGCACCACCATATACTTTAGGTTGTGCTTCAGAGATTTTCATCGGATACATGCCACGGGCAAACTGCTGCTGACTATCAGTGCATTGGTCATAATCCTTTCCGAATTTGCTCATACACAGTTCATCGCGTAGTTCATCATATGCCTTATACAACTCATACCTTACATCACTCCAAACGCCAGCCGATGAACTGCGGTCATATTGTAATGAGAATACATGTTTTACAGTGGTCTGAACAGTTCCATAACCTTCGATGTCATAATCTTCTATTACAGGGAGACGGGTGTCATTATCCGGATTCTGAATGAATTGCTTGGCAAGGTCCTTGAGTTCATCAATTGTTATAACCCTTTTAATCAGTCCGTTATTTACATATATCTCATTATTCTTGTTGATCTGTATTGTCATGACATTCCTTTGGCGAATAATCATTTCATCGGGTTTTCTATCCTCGTCACTTATTACTTCATCATCTCCTATAACCCTTATGTACTCGCCAACTGTTACAGCATCGTAAAAATCAGCAGGGTTAGGTAACCTGAAAGTCATTTCAGCATTACTTTGCGTGAAACGTAGTTTATCATCCAGATTTACGGCCTTCTCTGTACGCGCAAACAGGACAGATGTCATTCCCAGCATGGGAATCAGGAGCAAGAGCCACATGAGGCGACTCCTCCGGGTTTTGTTCTTGTTCATCATAATGATTCGCTTTTTAATGTTAAGGTTAAAGGAGCTGGCAAGCGCATAGGCCTCTGCGCCGACAGTTCTTAGGATAAGTAGTCTCTGATAGTCCTGCTCTTGGATGCCGTAACGGTTGATCACTTCGTCATCGGCCTCATATTCGTGAACTATCTTTATCTCCTGGAGTACCAGCCAGCACACGGGGTTTACTATGGTGCAGGCCAGCAAAACAACAAGGTCTATTGAGTGTAAGAGTTTTACGTGAGAGTATTCGTGACGCAGGCTGGCGCGACGGGCAAATCCGTTCTCGGAGTCCGAAATCACTATGTAGTTCATCCAGCTGAACGGGCCGTACTGCTCGCTGTGCGTGACAAGCCAGACGGTCCGGCTCAGACGGCGGCGGGGCTTGCCGTGCAGGAACCTGCGTGCACGGATTATTCCGCGGCTCCACCCTATTATAAGGGTAAGCACATAGATTGCATACGTGCCGATGAGCATTACCGCCCAGAGGCTGGTCTTGCGTTCGGGTCCAGGCAATGAGGTTGCCAGGTCGGGGGCATCGGCCCACATAGTCTGGGGCTCAGCGGCAAACGTGAATGTCCCTGACAGCTCCCGGGCAAATTCCGTCTCCTCAATTGAGAGGCCGGCTGCCGGGGTGCTGTCAGTGATAGTCACGTGCACAAGGGGGAGAAGGGCCGAGAGCAATGTGGCTCCCAGCAGGTAAAACCGGTTGAAGCGGTGCAGAGTGGTTCCGCTGAAGGCCGCCTTGTAAATGGCTATCAACACCAGCAGGGCAAACGCCCACTCTATTATATAAAGGACTATGCTACCCATAATTACTATTTCTTTTCTACCATTTTGATAAGCTCCTTGAGCTCTTCTACGCTCACCTCCTGCTGTTCAACCAGACAGGAGATAAATTCCATATAGGATCCACCGAAGAAACGGTTCACGCTCTCCTTGTTGATCATTTCAGCGTATTTCTCGCGGCTCACTGCCGGCTCATACAGAAAGAATCGGGCACCCAGTTCCCTGTGGGTTATCATGCCGCTGCTCTCCAGACGGCGCACAAATGTGGACACCGTATTGAAGTGCGGCTGAGGCTCGGGCAGGCGCTCCAGAATATCACGCATGGACATCGGCTCTCCGTCCCAGAGCACGTTCATGATTGCAATTTCCCTATCGGTAAGTTTCTTCATATAGCTGGTTTTGTCAAGTTTTAAACTAATCTCTGCTACAAATAAACTACATTTTGTAATTATATCCAAATGTTTTTACGTTTTTTTGTGTTTTTGTTGTAGTTATAAGCACATATGATTTGAATAACACTATCCAGCTCAGTGCCGACTCATCAAGCCCAGAGGCTATGACACCTTAATTGTCAAAGTTTCTTTGGTCTTTATTGACTTCATGACTATGGCGTCGGGCCATGAACCGTTCAGGAAAACCTGATTGTATCCGTCTTTACTGGCTATACAGATTGAATCAGGATGCCCTACAGAATATGTACAGATAGCGTTCTCCACGTCATTTAAGGTTACCTCACCGCTTTCTGCATACTGATTGGCTAAAGCATCGAGAGCGCTTTTCAGTGCATTGTTGTTAACAGAGTAGTATCGGTTTGACGGTGAAGCGTTCCCTTGTGGTGAAAAAGAACAGCGTATGGTATTCAAGTGATACTTGATGTGCATCTGGATCATCCTGAACAGGGCTTGACGCTTGAGTGCCGCAGGTGTCTTATAGATTCTTTGAGGCATGTGGGGTGTTGAACGCGCCCATGTTACACCGTTACGGGTTATGTACGTAATTCCGTCAATGGTACCGGAATAATTGCGGCCTATGCCGACTTGATTGATTTTTGCCATATTGTTTATGTTTTTCAGTAAATACTGCTGTAAAGATACAATAAAGAGTATCTGTGAAACAAGAAAGAAACCTGAAAATACTTTCTTTCTTTTTTCCAGCTTTTTTAACCGCTCTACCCATAGGGTTGCCATAGGGTAGCCATAGGGATGCCATAGGGATGCCATAGGGTAGCCATACCTTTTTGTATGGCTAAGAGATAGCTACCCTATGGCTTCGGCTTTTATACTATTTTGCTAACTTTAGACAAGATAGGCTGCGCCTCGGGAGAAAAAATGGGCAAGCTCCTTTTTTCTCCTCTCGGCTTGCACTATCTTTGCTGAAAAATTGGGAGATATGGCTAAGATTAACAGTATAGGTGTGCTGACATCAGGAGGTGACGCCCCGGGTATGAACGCTGCAATACGTGCGGTCACACGCTCGGCAATATTTGCAGGCTGGAAGGTATTTGGTATCTATCGCGGCTGGGAGGGATTGATTGACGGCGAGGTCAAGGAGTTCACCACCGAGAGCGTATCGGGCATAATATTTGAGGGCGGCACAATCCTGCGCACAGCCCGCAGCAAGAGGTTCCTTACAGTCGAGGGCCGCGCCCAGGCGTACGAGACCATAAAGAAGTTCGGGATAGACGCCCTTATAGTAATAGGTGGTAACGGATCGCTCTCCGGCGCACAGGAGTTATCGGCCGAATACGACATTCCGGTCATCGGACTGCCCGGCACCATTGATAATGACCTGTACGGGACCGATAACACCATCGGTTATGACACGGCGCTCAACACCATCGTGGAGTGCGTGGACAAGATTCACGATACCGCAAACTCGCACAACCGCATATTCTTTATAGAGGTGATGGGGCGCGATGCCGGTTTCCTGGCCATGAACAGCGCCATCGCCGCCGGAGCCGAGGCCGCCATCATTCCCGAGAGGTTTACCGATATTGACCAGCTGGCCGCCTACATTGAGCGCGGAATCCGCAAATCCAAACGCAGCTCGATAGTTATCGTATCCGAGGCCGACGGAGGCGCCATGCACTACGCCGAGCGTATGCACAACGAGTATCCGCAGTTTGACGTGCGCGTATCGATACTGGGTTACGTACAGCGCGGCGGACGTCCCAGCGCACTGGACCGCATACTGGCAAGCCGCATGGGTGTGGCCGCCATCGAGGCGCTCAAGGAGGGGCAGCGCAACATCATGATAGGCGTTGTCAACGACCAGATGGTCAACATCCCCATAGCCCAGGCCGTCAAGAAGGACAAGCCCATCGGTGAAGAACTTATCAACGTACTCTCAGTCCTCTCAATCTGAAAAACAGTACAATTGGAATCAGGCCTTTTGTACTGTTTCCGGCTGAACTGTCCAAAAATTAGACACTTTTGGGCAAAAAAACACGTTTTTGCATTTTTTTCTTGGAGCGTGGTACGCGGTAATGCTAATTTTATGGAAAACATATAGCCCTATGTTCAGACATTACATAACCATTGCCCTGCGTAACATCAGGAAATACGCATTGCAGAACGCCGTTTGCTGCATCGGTATGGCAGCCGGACTTGTTTGCCTCAGTTTTTCCGCGCTGTGGATTCATTTTGAAGAGTCATTTGACAACTTTCACAAAGATTCGGACCGGATTTTCACTTTACTTGAACACTCTCCCTACTCAAGTAACACTTCCATAGAAAAATTCAGTCCGGAATTATTATCCCCGTTACTTGAATTCAGTCAGGTTGAATCATACACCAAATGGAATATAAGGAATCATGATAAGGTAAAGGAACTGATTGCCGATACCGCATTTTTCAGTTTCTTTGATTTCAGTCTGCTCCAAGGAAACCGGATGTTCCGGCAAGACACCAACTACGTAGCCCTGTCCCAAGAGTATTCAAAAAAGCTGTTTCCCGATGGTAACGCAATAGGAAAAAAGTGCTATGGGAAAACCGTATGTGCGGTCATCGCACCTTTCCAAGGACCATCATGTCTGAGTTTTGACATATTGTGCATGCATATCTTTCCTGAAATCACACCAGGGGTAATCGCCGTAATGCCGGACCAGGATGAAAACGCTCCGTTAGCAATTACAATGGTCCCGGTTTCTTATTCCCATGAGGACAGATACCCCAATGGATTCTTCAAGATTCACAAAGGCACTGATACCAAATGGCTTTCGGACTCATTAAGCAAGGTAATAGATGGGAGCCGATATTATCTTGACGCTCCCAAATATGAATTGCTGCCAATAAGTGATGTTCACAAGCAGGAAGCGGCCGGCCAGATGTACATAGGCTACAAGCATGCCAGACTGTTTGCCTGGGCCAGCCTTCTGCTCACTCTTTGCAGTCTGGTGAATTTCCTGCTGTTCAGCCTTAACAGGACAAGAAACAGGGAACATGAGATGGCGCTCAGGATAGTTCATGGTGCAAACGGCAGTTCGATACTAAAGATGATGGCAACAGAGTCCGGTATCATACTGGGTACAGCATCACTTCTGGGATATCTTGCAATAATCCTGCTTAAGGACAGGTTCCGTGATATGGCCGATGCCGACATGACCGGAAGCTATGTGCTTTTGGGCGGTTTATCGGTCATTATCATTGCATTTGTCGTTTCCGTATTAATAAGCATTATATCGGTGGATATTGTCAGAAACAGGACGATTCAGAGTTCCATCATCCGTAAAACCGGCAAGAGGTTCCGTATCATAAGCATAGGAATCCAGCTGTTTGTCGGTATTCTGTTTCTGTTTGTCATTATATGCATGCTCCATCAGTTCAGGTTCCTTAGAAACAACAACTGGGGAATCAGGATAAACGATATGGCGGTTCTTACCATCACCAATCCCGATCATAATGATATGAATGGTCTTCAAGGGCGCATGAGTTATTCGCCCATAGATGAAAGCATGCCGGATATCGAGAGCCCATCGGCCTTTATTAACCGCATAGACGGACAGTTCGGTATCACATCCCAACTGAACAGTCTGCCGTTTGTAGAGGGCGTTTACACCAATATAGGTGGATTTGGTGATATCTATGGGTCAGTCGATATGATATGGAAACACCGTGGGACCTGGATTAATGGCGATGACAACATAAGAACCAACATAGCTGGCATTATTGACACCTCCCTGCTTAAACTGTTCTCCCTGAATGTGCTTGACGGAGCAATACCGACCGACAAGCCTCTCAGGGACGACGAGCTTGTAATTACCAGGAATCTCCAGCGTGAACTGGGGCTTGGGGATATATCCCAAGGGCCCACCCTGACTATCAGAAGAGGGTATCGGACACCATCGTACTTTAAGTGGGTGGACGGACAACCCACAATCACAGGAGGAGAATATGCCGAAGTAACAAACATATTCCAGGTAGTAGCCGTAGTCAGTGACCTGTATCTGACTGATTTCAACAAGGAACCGGAGAGTTATATCCTATGTGCTCCCGATAACCGCAAGCTGTTGGGGCAGATGGGAGGCCAATGGTCCGAAACCCATGTCAGCATCACATACCAACCGGGAAACAGGAAAGAGCTCAGCAATAGAATCAATGAAATAATGGAGCCCACCGGACTTTCATACGAACTCAATTATTCCGAGGATTATTTCTATGAGAATCTCACCAAAGACCGCCATCTCTCACTGATAATTGAGATCCTGGGGATACTCTGCATGCTCATATCGCTGGCCGGCATATACTCCACAGTAGCATTGACCTGCCAGGAGAAGAAACGCGAGATTGCACTGCGCAAGGTACATGGAGCAAAGGTAAGGGACATACTGTCCATATTTGCCCGTGACTATGGTATAATCCTTGCCCTGGCATCTGCCCTGGCATTCATTATCGGATATATAGTAATAGACCGATGGCAGCAGCATTTCCTATGCAAGACTGATATCAGTTGGTGGATATACGCTTGTGTGTTTGCCTTTACGGCAACGGTGATCATTGCCACCGTGCTGAACCGCGTGCTCACGACCGCCCGCCGGAATCCCGCTGATGTAATCAAGAGCGAATGATACAAAAGGAGACTGTCCCAGATAAGACAGGCGTCACCCGCCAGACTATCGTGGCCATAGAGCAGGGCAAGTTCAATCCCTCAACCGTGCTTGCACTCAAGATGGCCCGCGTGTTCAACGTCACCATCGAGGCCCTGTTTGAGCTTGAGGAGACCGATTAAAAAACATAAAAACCTTAGGTTTTCTTGTCAACTGCAAAACATAGTCATATATTTGCTGTATATGTCTTATCCCTTTGTTCCAATCAAATATTCAACATGAAGAAAAAGAGCCCTAAACATCTGATTCTCACACTGATTGTCTTACTCATGGTCCTTGAACTTAAAGCAAATGACGGTGCATTCTATGTGAACGGCAGCACGCTTGTGCCCGTCAAGGAGACCGACATCTCCATCCTGAAGGAGATTCTGACCATTACAATAGGCGATGACGATTACGCCACGGTAGATGTTTACTACGAGTTCTTCAACCCCAAGGCACCAAAGACCATAACGATGGCGTTTGAGGCCGCTCCTCCCGGCGACTGGAACCCCGTTCCTTTCAATCATGACGGAGTACATCCTTTCATTAAGGATTTCTCTGTAAGCATGAACGGCAACGCCCTGCCCCACAGCAATATGGTGGTGCAGAAAGACTATCACAAGGTGCAGGACTTCACACCGTTGGATCTTAATGAATGGAAAGGATACGACGACACCATACACTATAATGGTAAGACCTTTATTAACTACAGTGAGGAAGAGGAGCTATTCTTTGACGGCGGCAATATGGTTTATAGTGAAAAGCGGGACAGCTTTGCTTACTTTGCTTACGGTTATTTCTTTACTGCATCATTTAACGAAGGCGTCAATACGGTACA
>DBYG01000083.1:45614-49580 GCA_002310175.1 Bacteroidales bacterium UBA1192 | reverse complement strand
ATTGGGGCCTGTCCCCTTTTGCACATTTTTAGAGTGCGGCGCGGATGGAGGCTGCTATCTGCTGGAATTCCTCAGGAGTAAGTTTGAGTTTGGGATTGCTGAAGAGCATATCCTTCTCACTCTGCATGGGGATGAGGTGGATGTGGGCGTGGGGTACCTCAAGACCCAGGACGGCCTCTCCCACCTTGATGCAACCAAACACCTTCTTCTGGGCTGCGGCTATCTTCTTGGCAAAGAGCTGAAGGTCACACAGCTCCTTGTCCGTAAGGTCAAACAGGTAGTCAACCTCACGCTTGGGAATGCACAGCACGTGTCCCTTTACCAGCGGGTTGATGTCCAGGAACGCAAAACAGTTCTCTGTCTCGGCTATCTTGTAGCAGGGAATCTCACCTGCTATTATACGGCTGAAAATAGTCATATGTGAACCTTATTAGAGAGATATCTCCAGAATTTCAAAACCTATCTTGCCGCTGGGAATCTGAATCTCAACTGTCTCACCCACCTTGTGGCCCAGCAGGCCCTTGGCTATCGGGGTGCTGCTTGAAATCTTGCCGGCCTTAAGGTCAGCCTCGCTCTCAGGTACTATGGCATAGGTTACCACAGCATTGTTCCTGGTGTTTTTAAGCTTCACTTTGGTAAGGATCTGAACCACCGATGTGTCTATCTTGCTCGCGTCAATCAGCTTGGCATCGGCAATCTGAGCCTTCAGCTGGGCAATCTTGGCCTCCAGCATACCCTGAGCCTCCTTTGCGGCATCATACTCGGCGTTCTCACTGAGGTCGCCCTTATCACGTGCCTCCGCAATCTGCTGAATAATCTCCGGACGGCGTACTCCCTCCAGATACTGCAATTCCGCTACAAGTTTCTTGTAGCCATCCTCTGACATATATGCCATAATATCAAACTTTTATCCGTTAAACATTCAAGTTTCGGCATGAGCAAAAAAGAATTCCAACATATCACTTACGGATGTTGGAACACTTTTTTCCTTATGTATCTTCACTGCAAAGATAGGATTATTTGCTTACCTACCCAACAATTGACACATTTTTTTATTCAGCCAGCAGCCTGGCCACCTTCTCATCCAGACTCTTCTGGTCTTCAGGCCTTTCGGTAATGTTACCCTCACGGTCTATCAGGAACACCGCCGGAAGGGAAGTCACATTATACATCTTCAGATACTGAGAGTTGAGGCTGTTCTCATCATGAACGCAAACCCACGGCAGGCTCATGGCTGAATTCACCCAGAAACTCTCGTCATTGTCCACTGACACCTGATAAATCTGGAAGCCCTTGCCCGCGTACTTGTTATATAGCTCACGCATGGACAGGTTGTAGTTAGGTGACCACTCCGTCTTGTATGCCGTGAAATCCAGCAGCACCACGCTTCCCTTCAGACTGCTCAGGCTACGTATCTTTCCCCTCACGTCGGGCAGTTCAATATCTATCAGTCCCGTCTCGCTCACCAGACTGTTGAAAAACTCCATCGTCTCTTCCGATGCCGGTCTGGACTTGGGCTGCGTCCTGGCCATACCCTTCAGCGCCAGGTTATGCAGATGCGCCGTCCTTATCGCATCAGGATGGTTCATGTCCATCTGAGTGGCCACAGCCGCAAAAATACGCGCATCCTGACGGTCTGCCTGCGGATTGAACAGCATCTGCCCGTTCGCGCTTATGAACAGCACATAATAGGCATAGGGAGTGCCCGGATCAGGATAAATATAACCGTTGGCCAGGTCACTCTTGAACACGTCCGCCAGTTCCTGCACACGCTCCCGCAGCACGCCTGTCTCCAGTCCCGTGAACTCATCGTAGGTACGGCGCAGGTCACGCATGAACTGCATCTGCCGAAGCATTATCTCCTTCAGCTTGGCACAGTTCTCTGAACCCTCCACCGTATAGCTTGTCTGCATGGAGGGAAGGCTGGCCTTCACAGTCACCGTCTCGGTCGAGTCAATCACCAGGTTCAGGTACTGGTTCTCCACCCTGAGCTGATAGAAATCAAAACAGTCCTCAGGAGCCGGCTGGCTGAA
The DNA here is from genome assembly GCA_002310175.1 of Bacteroidales bacterium UBA1192. Classification (GTDB taxonomy): domain Bacteria; phylum Bacteroidota; class Bacteroidia; order Bacteroidales; family Bacteroidaceae; genus Colenecus. Next base: position 47,547 of record DBYG01000083.1, on the reverse strand, counting down.
ACTGAACGAACCGTCGGCCCCCAGCCTGACTGAATCCACCGTCTCCACCCTGTCTATGGCCACATGGTCCAGATAGAGCATCTTACCTTCAGCTTCGGTGATACCGCCATTCACAGCAAACCTGTCAACTGCGGGTTGACAGGCTGCACACAATATCGATATTGCCAGAACGGCAATGTCAATTCTCTTCATTATTGTTACGGTCATCGTTATTCCGTCTGTTCCTTCTGTCACCACCGAAAGGACGACGTCCGCGCTCCTGACGCTCGCCACGCTCCTGACGCTCGCCACGCTCCTGACGCTCGCCGCGCTCGGGCCTATCCTGACGCGAAGCCCTTGCGGGACGCTCCTCATAACCCTCGGGCTTCTCAAACAACACCCTGCGTGACAGCTTGAACTTACCGGTCTTGGGATCTATGTCAATCAGCTTGACCTGAATCTTATCACCCTCCTTGATGCCGGTCTCCTCAATTGTCTCATAACGCTTCCAGTCTATCTCGCTGATGTGCAGCAGACCGTCCTTGCCCGGCAGGAACTCCACGAACAGACCGTAAGGCATCACTGAACGTACGGTACCTTCATAGACCTCGCCCACCTCGGGTATGGCAACAATAGCACGTATCTTGGCCAGAGCTGCATCTATGCTGTCGCGGTTTGAAGCAGCCACCTCTATCTTACCTACGCCGTCCACCTCATCAATGCTGATAGTGGCGCCGGTCTCCTCCTGCATGCCCTGTATGATCTTTCCGCCCGGGCCAATCACTGCACCGATGAACTCCTTGGGAATGGTAAGTGTCTCTATACGCGGTGCATGAGGTTTGAGGTCAGCACGAGGCTCAGCAATAGTCTCGGTGATCTTACCCAGGATATACTCACGTCCGGCCTTGGCCTGAGCCAGAGCCTTCTCCAGAATCTCGTATGACAGACCGTCGCACTTGATATCCATCTGTGTGGCGGTCAGACCCTTTACCGTACCTGTCGTCTTGAAGTCCATATCGCCCAGATGATCCTCATCACCAAGGATATCGGAAAGTACTGCATACTTATCCTCGCCCGGATTCTTGATAAGACCCATTGCTATACCTGATACGGGATTCTTTATCTTTACGCCGGCATCCATCAGAGCCAGTGTACCTGCGCACACTGTAGCCATTGATGATGAACCGTTGGACTCCAGGATATCGGACACCACCCGTACGCAGTAAGGATAATCCTCGGGTATCTGGCCCTTGAGAGCACGCCATGCCAGATGTCCGTGACCTATCTCACGACGTCCGGTGCTGCGCTGAGCCTTGGCCTCACCTGTGCAGAAGGGCGGGAAGTTGTAATGGAGCAGGAAACGCTCGTCGTGCTGGTCCAGCACATCATCCACCATCTTCTCATCCTCCTTGGTACCCAGTGTCACAGAGCAGAGAGCCTGTGTCTCACCACGGGTGAATATTGATGATCCGTGAGGTCCGGGCAGATAACCCACCTCGCACCATATAGGACGTATATCGGTTGTCTTACGGCCGTCCAGACGCTTACCCTCATCCAGCACGCAGCGACGCATCGCATCGCGCTCCACATCGTGGTAGTAACGGTCTATCAGGGCATCCTTCTCAGCCAGCTCATCCTCTGAAAGCTCAGTGTGAGCTGCATGATACTGCTCCTTGAACTCATCGCGTACAGCCTCAAAGTTAGCCTCACGGGAATGCTTGTCAGTGTTACCCTCGGCAGCCAGGTTATATGACTTCTGGTAGCAGGCATCCTTCACGGCCTGACGGAGCTCCTCATCGTTCACCTCGTGGCAGTACTCGCGCTTCACGGTCTTGCCCACCTCCTCGGTCAGCTCCATCTGTATCTTGCAGTGCTTCTTTATCTCATCGTGAGCGGCCTTCATGGCACCCAGCAGGTCAGCCTCGCTCACCTCCTTCATCTCACCTTCCACCAT
>DBYG01000083.1:0-45440 GCA_002310175.1 Bacteroidales bacterium UBA1192 | reverse complement strand
AACAGTATGATGTTTACAAAAACTTCAGCATGGTAGTTGTCAGGAAACAAAGGACGCAGTGCGCGGTCCACCAGACGGCATGTAAGAATCTCATAATCTGAGGGACGGCCCTCACGTTTGGTAAAGCCGCCGGGATAACGTCCCACTGACGCATACTTCTCTCTGTACTCTACCTGCAGCGGCATGAAATCAGTTCCGGGAACTGCATCTTTGGCGGCACAAACAGTGGCCAGGAGCATAGTCTTGCCACATGTCAGCATCACGGCTCCATCGGCTTGCTTTGCCAGTTTCCCGGTCTCCAGCCTGATGGTTCTTCCATCGGGCAGCTGGAACTCTTTTGTTACAATCTTCATCTTAAAAATATTAGTAAAACCTCTTATAAATAGTTACTATACGAGTAAATTGCGGCAAATGTACTAAAAAAACACGACAATACGACATATATATACCGCTCATTTTTACCGAGTCGCGGTTTTTATCCGGGTTTTAGTTAATCCGGAATATTTTGTATATTTGCGGATTCAAATTTAGTGAACCTTCATTGGACAAAAGCAATGATTGAATCAATTAAAGACATCGTGAAAAGGGAGGCTCAGGCTATTCTGAACATTCCCATAGGCGATGAATATGAGAAAGCTGTGGAACTGATTGTACAACATGTCCACGTACTTAACGGTAAACTCATCACGAGCGGTATGGGAAAGGCAGGTCAGATAGCCATGAACATGGCCACCACCTTCAGCTCCACCGGAACACCCTCCATCTTCCTGCATCCCAGCGAGGCCCAGCACGGTGACCTGGGGATCCTTCAGAAAAACGACCTCTTCCTGCTTGTCTCCAACTCAGGCAAGACACGTGAGATACTCGAGCTGGCTGACCTCAGCCGCAGGCTTGACCCCACACTCAAATACATCGTACTCACCGGCAATACCGACAGTCCGCTGGCCCGTGTGGCCGATGTGGTTCTGGCCACCGGTAACCCTGAAGAGGTATGTGCGCTGGGACTGGCTCCCACCACAAGCACAACCGTCATGAACGTCATAGGCGACGCCCTTGTGGTAGAGACCATGAAAAAGATCGGTTTCACCGTGGAGGATTACAACAAGCGCCACCACGGAGGCTATTTGGGACAACGTTCAAGAAAACTGTTATGAGACGCATCTTCGGCATAGGCGAGACTGTTTACGACATACTCTTCCGTAACGGACAGCCCATAGCCGCAGTCCCCGGCGGTTCCGTATTCAACGGACTCATATCGCTCGGCAGGACCGGGATGCAGTGCTCCTTCATATCAGAGGTGGGCGATGACAAAGTGGGCCATCAAATCCTGGATTTCATCAGACAGAACGGCATCAGCACTGACTGCATCTCATGTTATGAAGGAAAGAAAACCGCCATTTCACTGGCATTTCTGAATCAGGACAATGATGCAGAGTACAGCTTCTATAAGGACTATCCCAACAACCGTCTGGACTTTGAGATACCGGCCATCGGTAAGGATGACATCGTGATGCTCGGATCATATTTCGTACTGAACCCCGTGCTCCGCAGCAAGGTGTCCGCCTTCCTGGAATATGCCCATGAAATGGGGGCTATCCTCTACTATGACCTCAATTTCCGCTCCAACCACTGCTGGGAAGTGGAAGCGCTCCGTGACACCTTCATAAGCAACTACCGTCTGGCCCATATCATACGCGGAAGCCATGAGGACTTCATCAACCTGTACGGACAGGATGACACACGCCGCATCTATGACGAGCGCATCTCTCCCTACTGCACCCGCCTCATCTACACCATGGGCAGCTCAGGAGTCACCGTAATAGACGATGGAAAGGAATATTCCTATCCATCCAAGCCCATCACCCCCGTAAGCACCATAGGCGCCGGTGACAACTTCAATGCAGGCATCGTTTACGGACTCATCCGTGAGGACATACACCGTGAGGACCTGGACCACATCACCCCCGAGACATGGGGCCGGCTCATAGGATACGGGATAGAATTCGGTACGGAAGCCTGCCTCAGCACATCCAACTACATAAGCACGGAATTTGCGGAAAAATACAAAAACTGGCGTTGAAATGGCCCAAAAAACACCACGCCCGTTAATGACGACCCCCTTCGTCGTGATGATAAGGAACATTATCGTCATCTACATCGCGTTCCTCATCTGCCATCCGGTATTCATCCTTTATAACCGGAACGCCCTCCAGGGCACTTTGGACGGACTCTTCTGGCCCATGCTCAAGGGCTCCCTCATCTTTGACACAGCCGGCATCATGTATCTGTGTGCGCTGTATATAGTGCTCCTCATGTTCCCCCTCCATCTCAAGGAGAAGATATGGTTCTACCGGCTCACCCGCATCATCCTCATACTCATTGCATCAGTAGGGCTGATGGCCAATCTCGCTGACACCGTCTATTTCCCCTACACCGGCTGCCGTAGCACTCTCCAGGTGCTGCGGGAGTTCAGCCATGAAGGCGGCGGACAGATAGGCTCCATCCTCCTGAGCTCGCTCATAGACAACTGGTATCTGGTGCTGCTGTTCGGCATTATGGTATGGATCCTGTGCCGTTTCATCAGGATTCCCGCCGTCCTTCACTACAAAAGGACATACATCTATTACATAGTACGCACCTGCTGCCTTGCGTTGAGCGCCCTCTGCATTGTGGCCGGAATACGCGGAGGACTGGCTCATAACATAAGACCCATCACCATGAGCAATGCCTACCGTTATGTCCGCACTCCCGCTCAGGCCGCAGCCATACTCAACACCCCCTTCTGTATAATCCGTACTCTCGGCAATGAGGAGATGAAAGTACCCGCATATTTTGAAGAGCAGGAGCTGGAGAGCATCTATTCACCCGTCATAATTCCTGATTCCACCGCAGCTTTCACCCCCAGGAACGTGATAGTATTCATACTGGAGAGCTTCGGGTCAGAGTATGTGGGAGCCATGAATCCCGGCACAGCGGGAATACATGACTGCACCCCGTTCCTGGACTCGCTCATAGAGCACTCCCTCACCTTTGAGGTCTCGGTAGCCAACGGCCGCAAGAGCATTGACGCCATGCCCTCCGTACTCTCCGGACTCCCCATGCTCAAGGACCATCTCTTCCTCACACCCACCATCATGTCCAGGCCGATAACCGGACTTGCCGGTGAATTGGGCAAGAAAGGATATTACTCAGCCTTCTTCCACGGTGCGGACAACGGCTCCATGGGCTTCCAGTCATTCTCACGTGTCATAGGTTATGATGACTATTTCGGGAGGGAGGATTTCGTGAAGGAACCCCAGTACGGCGGGAACTCCGTATTTGACGGTTACTGGGCCATCTGGGACGAGGAGTTCCTCCAGTATATGTGTGACATGATAGGAACCTTCCCCCAGCCCTTCACCGCAGCCGCCTTCACCGCCTCCTCCCATCATCCATATAACGTCCCTGAGCGTTATCAGGACACTTATCCTGTTGAAGGAAATCTCCCCATCTATCGGGGAATCCGCTATTCAGACCACTCCCTGGAGCTCTTCTTCCGCAAGGCCTCCGCCCAGCCCTGGTTCCGGAACACCCTGTTCGTACTCACTGCGGACCATACCAATCTGTCAGAGCATCCTGACTACAGCTCTGACTACGGAAACTTCCGCGTACCCATCATATTCCACTGCCCGTCAGACAGCACCCTCAGCGGCCGCAGGAACGCCATAGCGCAGCAGTCGGACATATTCCCCTCCATACTGGGATACCTGGGTTATGACAAACCTGTCATCAGTTTCGGGCAGAACCTCTTCTGCACACCTGACCATGAAACATGGGCCGCCAATTACCAGAACGGCATGTATATGTACTATAAGGGAGAATGGCTCCTCAAGTTTGACGGAGAGCAGGTCACCGGTCTCTACTCCTACCGCACTGATCCCGCCCTGAGGAACAACCAGCAGGGGGAACATCCTGAAACTGAAAAACAGATGGAAACGGAGCTCAAAGCCCTCATTCAGCAATATCTGGAACACATGACCTCAAAGGAACTGGTCATCAGTCCGGATCAGGACCAATCTTGATGTGAGTGCTTCCAGTCACAGCAGCCTTATTACCGCCTCCGTACACATTACCCACAATATCAGCTCCGGCCACATCCACCTCCTTAGGCACATCCTCCGTTAACGGATCACCGTCATCATCCACAAGGATAGTCTGCATCAGAACCTTGGATACAGTGCCTATATTCACATAAGTGTCACCGTCCACCTCAGCCGCATTACCACCGCCATAAACAACACCTATCACACCCATAGCGCCGTTCTCATCGGCCGCACGGCTGGGAGGAGTAATACTGGTGCCGTCAAGAAGATTCAGCTCAGTTCCGGTAAACGCCTGTTTGGAATGCCCCTTATCAGTGGGCAGGATAGCCGACGTAATGATAGCCTCGTTTATATACACGTGAACATCACCCTTTATGTAGGCGCTCTCACCCAGTCCGCCGCCATACACCTCACCTATGCTGGTGAATGACTTTATATTTACGGTAGGACCATCCCTACCCTCAGGTGTTATATATGCAGCCTCATTGCCGCCGCCGTACAGCTGTCCTATCACCAGGGGCTTACATCCCGTCTCCTCAATGTTCACCGTAATGGTACCGTGAATCATACCTCCCCTGTTGTTACCTCCGAACACACGTCCGTACGTACCGCTCTGAATGTTAAGCACCACATCGTTGAACAGCTCAGCATCATACGCACCGCCATATATCTCATCCAGATAATCCACGCAGCCCATATCCACCTTGACCTTACCGTCCATATCCGCTTCATTGCCGGCACCTATCACCTCATCTGTCACTAACGCACAGTCACCCGCCTTATCCAGGAAGACTCCCGCCTCCACCCTGACATTACCCAGAGTGTTACTTCCACCGAAAGTCTTATGAATCTTTCCACCGAACAGCCTCACCGTCGTCGTACCCTTACCATATGATTTAGCCGCCTTTATTGCGGCCTTATCCTCAGCCGTAGAGCCGTCAGGAATAACATAAGCGTGATAACCCACGTTGGCACCGGGATTATCAGAGCCGTTGGACAGCTTGTCCTTACCGTTACCGCCGCCAAAAAGCCAGCCTATCTCATAACAGCCGTTAACCGTCACATCGGTAGCCGGCACTGATGCCGCATTACCGCCGCCGTACACATACTCTATGCTCGTATCGTCACATCCGTTAATAATCACCACCGTCTTGGCATCCGCCAGGCTGTACGGCAGATATTCCGCCTCGTTTCCACCGCCATATACGGCAGCCACCTCATAAATGCCACTCCCCAGCTCAGGCTTGCCGCCCGCACTCACGGTCCTTTCCACAGTCACCGTCACCGTACCCTTGGGAGTACCGTTAACATTATTGCACCCGAACAGACGTCCGGACACAGCCCTGCGGTTAGCGCCCTCACCCACATACTGCACATTGAAGACCGCACCGTCCAGCAGGACCGCCACATCGCCGTACACCATAGCCGCATGACCGGCATCACCCAGTCCACCGCCGTAAACATTGCCCACCGTTCCGCCGGTAAGGTTCACCGCCGTGGTATTAGTGGATGTGGAGGCAATACTCTCATCGGCAGCACCGTAGTTAGTGGCATTGTTTATGTTCGTATTGGCCAGAGCGCCGCCGCCATACACTTCGGACGCACTTGCGCTGCCAGAAATGTTCACAGTCACGCTTCCGCCCACATCAGCCATGTTTCCACCGCCAAAAACCACATTATCAACCATTGCACTGCCACTTACGTTTACAGTCGTGCTGCCTCCCACGGGACCGGAGTCACCGCCGCCGTACACACTGCCGTCCACTGACGTAACGCCGTTTATGGTAAGGCTCACATCACCCACGACCGTACCCAGCGAGGTAAGGTCCTCAGTAGTGCGCAGTTTTTTGTTAACATTGTCAATGGCATTATTAGCATCCACGGACTCCGCATGCTCCCATTCGTATGGAGTTGTTCCCGGGAACACACCTGCCGAATATATACCGGCATCAGTATCATAATACGGTTCCGTCTGGAAACCCACCGGGTTCATAACATCCACATTAGGCAATGTGGCCGAATAGCCTGCACCGAAAACGCTGCCCATCATGGTACAATCCGTCAGAGTGGAAGTCACACTGCCGTTAACCTTTCCCAGGTTACCGCCACCGAAGAAATCTCCTGTAACCGTACAACCGGTGAGAGTCGATTTGACATTATGGGTAGTAGCCAGTGAGAATGACACATAGTTCACAAACAGTCGGGCCACATTATTGCCCAAACCGCCCGACATCGGTATAAATTCATAATCAAACTCGGTGGAGATTCCGTTCTTGTCAGCCGCATCACTATACTCAAATTTGTATAGTGAATTAACCCAAGTGTTCCATTCATAGTTAGTAGCATTAGTTTTGTTCGTCGGTGAATATCGGTTGTAGGAGTTTCCACCGAAACCTGCACCGTAGAAAGTGCCGAAAGTGCAGTCAGTAGCCTTCGTTGTCACAGTACGCCCCTCCTGCATATCACCGAACTTGGGACCACCGCAGAACAGCGTCACGTTGCTGTTGCTTATCTCGGTATAAATATTTCCCTGAATGGGTTTGGCGGCATTCAGACCGCCGCCGTAGAACTCATCTATATCAGCACGATCTATCAGCCATGTTATGTTGCCGTTGGTATGATTGGTGGCATCCCCTATCCCTTCAAGTCCGGCACCTGTCACCACCCCTAACTTTCCGCCGTGGATATAGCACTCGGCATTATCATTAAAATTGGCAGCATCGGCACGATAAGTACCGGTAAGGTGGAACTCACTGTATTCACCGCCTGTAACTGACACAGGCACATGTTGTGTAGCAAAATTCTTATCCTGATGGATACCCACCATGAAGTTCGCAAACCACACATTACTGCCCACATGAATATACTGGGTATGATTTATATCAGTTTTTGAAGTATCGTTGTTTGACACTATCTGTTCTATAACCCCTCCGTGCAGGATGAGAGGTGCAGCCACCTTATACATGTTATCATACTCAAACTGACCCAGGATTATAGTTGCCGTATTAGTTATCTCAAACCAACCTTTAGGTTTGAAAATACCCACGTTAGGCATTGTTGTGGCACCAGTGCTCTTCTGCGCCATACCCAGACCGGGAATATTAATGAAATCAAACCGGATGGGTGCAGTATTCTGACGGCTCGAGAACTGCAATATAAACGAGTAATCCGGCTCATTATCCTTATCCATGTCCGCTGACATGACTGTAAATGGTTTGCTGCCATTATTGATTGAAGCACTACCCTTGCGCAGATGATAGTTGCCCACAAGCACCACGGCATAGTCATACACGCTGTGAGCGGCATTGGGGGCAAGACCGTTGTTAACCGCATTGTCCAGTGAGTTATACACCTTCTGCATGCTGCCCGCTATATTATAGGATTTGTTATTGTCATAATGCATACCCATAGCCTCCACATTGTATGCCGTAGCGTGTCCCACGTCATATACCACATTCCAGTACTTATCAGCCAGGAAAGCTGACTTACCCCAGTAAGGCTCAATAGTAATGGAAGTCACTCCGTCAGGCACATCCCAGTAGGCACCCTGTGAGAACACACGTCCGCTCGTACCGTAAAGGTCCTTCCCCTTGCTCTTGCGGTCCGCAAAATTATATGGTGTAGCGGTTATGTCACCGCCTGCGTCAGTCGTCACATCGGAACCGGTGGTGAAGCTACCCGCTGTTCCTCCGATAATATTCACAATCTTCCAGCCTGTCACCACGCGTCCTGAAGTATAGTTCCCCGTTCCCACATCATTGTAATAGGGCAGCTGCACCTTGCCGTAGTTATAGTTGAAATGGTCATAATCCTTGTCCGTTATGTTCAGCGTGAGGCTTGAAGTGGAGATGCTTGCTCCAGTAGGCGGTTCAAACTGAGCACCGCCACTGCCCATCTGTATATTCACAGTCAGTTCACCCAGTTTCCCACCCTTGTTCATATCGGCCGTAACGGTAGCATTTTCTGCATCGTAGTTCACCACTGACGGATATTTACCCTGCGGTGCCAGCACCGGGAAAGGATGATCAGTACCCATATTCTCAGGCAGCAGCACCCATTTGCACATCTTTGAACGGTTCTCAGTAGAGCCCGTCGCATACCATGCAGCCAGTTCGCCGTTGGAATTAAGCAGACGACGGTATAACTCAAAACGTGTCAGATACTTCTCATCGGCAGCAAGAGCACAATTATAAGTATCAATTCCTCCCGTGAAAGTACAGCCTGACCAGTAAAAGTTGTAGTTAGCCAGACCTTTATTTCCCGCGTTGCTTATGATAGACCCGTTGTAGATGGGAGCTTTGTCCGTTCCGCCGCTGATGTCGCCGTAGAACATACAGTTCATCACCATAGTCCGGATATCATCATTTGCGGAAGCATAGTTGTTATAACCCACTATACCGCCCACCTTGTCACCTCCGGTAATATCGGCATAGCTGTAACAGTTTATGACGCGGGAATAATCTTTAATAACGCCCACCAGACCGCCCACATAACCGCTTCCGCTCACACTTCCGCCCAGAACACCGCAGTTATAGATACGGGAATTACCTGATGCATTGTTACATATAGCTCCCGCACTGATACCTCCGCTGACATTTGTTTCCCTAATGATTACATTCTTTATAGTGGCATCCTCAATATACTCAAATATCGGACCGTTCATGGAAATGACAGTCACCATCCGCCCGTCCAGATTACCCTTGAAAGGCTTTTCAAAGGAACCTATAACCTCCCCGCCCGGAGTTTGAGGCGTCCCGGTACCTGTAAAGTAAGTGCTCAGGATGTAATCACCGTTCGGGTCAGTAATATCACTCCATGAGTCAATCTCAATAGCAGTATTGACTTCAAACCTGGAGACAAGACTGCCACACGGGACACCGCCAACAGTTATGACAGCAATAGCCTTTATCACATTCCTTTTACCGTAGGTCAACATTATTGGAGAACCCTCTGAATACGGAGTTCCCGTAATGTTGCCGGCACCGATAACCACAGGGGCATCAGGCTCACTTGTAACATCTTCATAATCATACGCCCCCATAGTGTAATAGACTATCGCTCCTGTCTGGCCGGATGAAATGGTCACATAACTGATGTCAGGACTCACCGCAAAAGCCGGCTTGAAGTCCGGCAGCGAGTGTGCCGGCACAAAATGCCAGGCGGAATTTGTTGTTTTTTCCTTCCAAAAACCCAGGATACCGCCTGTATTACTGTTATCACTGGTGGCATTGGGAGAATCTAAGTTAGCCTTTGACGGATTCAAATACTTATTTTCGCCGTCATTTTTCGTTTTGGATGAGATGTAATAAGTACCTCCGCCGTCATCAGTCTGGATTTTGAACAGACAGTCATCCCCCGGATTGCTTACCGGCCCCAGATTCACTCTTCGACGGTTTTTGGCAGGAGCAGTATTGTCATTCGCCATAAGGTATTTACCGCTTTCCAGATGCCTGATATAGAAATAACCCGCATCATCACCTGTAGCAGCCTGGATTTGCCAGATAGCGTAAGTATAACTTATATTATTGGAACTGAAACTCTTTAAAGTGGTGATAAGCGGTTTTTCAGCATCCCCTCCAAGATAGTTATTCGCATTTACCGTAGAGGAAACAGCCGGGATCATGTAGAAGTTACTCTCAAAACTGGCAGCGTCATATTTCGGTACACCGTTGTTACCCGCCTCATTACCCAGGAAAAACAATCCGTCCGGACCGCTATAATCTTCAGTGGCACCAAAAACCTGAGCCGGAAAGAAGACTGTCGTCATCAGTATCAGGAGCAGGAGGATACGACCACCAATGCGTCTCAACAACTGTAAGAATACTATGTCTGACACTTTTATCATTAGTCCTACCATTAACAATCTGCCTCAGCAGTATTCCTAAATACAAATATACTATAAAACTATATATATATATTGTTAATATTAGTAAGATTTTTTTAAATTGTAAGGAGTTATTTCAGCCTTTCAGGATGAAAATGAAAAAAAGGCCCGTTTTCATCGTAGGATTCAACAGTTCCGCCATCTGTTCGGGTGTGAGTCCTGTAAGTTCTGAAAAAAGCTTTAAGCTGCTTCCAGGCTGCAATCACTCTGCTTCCAGGCTGCTTATAGGCATAGTCTTGACATAGTCTAGGCATAGTCTAGGCATAGTCGGGGGTATGGCTACCCTATGGCAACCCTATGGCTAGAGCGAAAGTAATGACCGGGGTCCCTCTTTCAAGTCTTGATTTTCAAAACCTGAAAGAGGGACCCTCCACTATATCATCCTCACCAGCGCATCACTCGCGGCCGATGGTGACGTTGGTTTTACCGGTCACGTCAGCCTGGTTACCGCCTCCGTAGATATTATAACGGATGTCGGCACCAAGAACAGTCCGGCCTTCAGCACTCACTGCGTCACTCGTATACTTGACTGTCGCTTCAGTACCGATATTCACCTCTGTATTACCATCAACCTTAGCTTCATTACCACCACCGAACACATTACCTATGGCTCCTATTTCACCTTTAGAATGAGCGGGCACAGTCACGGGTGACGTCTGGAATTCTACCGTCCATTCTTTGAAATTACCGTCAGTATCAAAGTGTCCCTCAGTTGCATCGGTATCGTAATTATAAGTGCCAGCCGTAACGTTGCCATTATTTTGTTCACCCTTAATCACATTGATGTTCACCACCGGGTTACCTTCCACTGTTGCCGAAACGCCAAATCCGCCTCCAAAAATCTGCCCTATACTGGTGAAAGACTTAACGTTGAGGGTCGGGTCGTCTTTGCCGGCAGGAGTGGTATATGACGCCTGGTTTCCACAGCCATACAATTCACCTATAACTATGGGATGACAGCCAGTCTCTTCTATATTCACCGTGATTGAACCATTGATCGTACCGCCCAGGTTATTTCCGCCAAACACACGTTCAAACCGTCCGCTGGTGATGGTGAGTACAATGTCACCACCCACATTGGCTTGTTTGGCTCCACCGTATATCTCCTTCAGATAGGAGATACAGCCAAGATTTACCTGTGAGCTACCATCCATGGGAGCCTCATTGCCGCCGCCATAAACCTCGTCAATATTCAACGGACAAGTGGGATCACTTTCATCAAGATAGGCTATTGATTCTTCACGCACATTACCTAATGTGTTAGAACCACCGAAAGCATGATGAATCGTACCGCCCAGAAGACTTAGTTCGGATTTACCTGTTCCGTACTCATCACTACCCTTATAGCCCACATCAGCACCATTGTTGGCATTCCATGTGGTACCGCCATCCAGAGTGTATTTATCCTTACCGTTACCGCCACCAAAAGCATTGCCTATCTCGAAGGCACCCAGTATCAGCACATCCGTTGAAGGAGTGGGAGCCGCATTACCGCCACCATAGACATATTCTATGCTCACTTCCTGGCAGCCATCAATAACCACCTGGAGCGGTTTATTAGTGCGAGTAGAACCGTCGGGGTACTGTCCTGTCGCGTTCGGGTTCGTCGGGTCATAGGCCGCCAGATTACCGCCGCCATAGACTGCAGCCATCTCGTATGTGCCCTTGGTGTGTGAACCGCCACCCACGCGAGCGGTCGCGCTCACCAGCACAAGCACCGTACCCTTAGGCGAACCATTCAAGTTGTTGCAACCGAATATACGGCCTGCGGTAACCACTGTATGGCTTTCATCATCCGTAGTAGTGGCCTTGCCAAAAGCCACACCGTTTTGTGTCACCTTGACGTTACCTTTCACAAGTGCTGCTATAGCTTCCTTAGCTGGTACATAACCCGGATTTCCTACAGTTCCTACAGCCGGTGCGGCCAGTTGACCCAGTCCGCCGCCATAGACATCACCATAAATAGTACCTGCCGTCAGCGTAACGTGAGTGTAGTCCTCAGTGCCGCTGTTTACATTACCAAGAGCCGAGCCGCCATAAACATCACCATATATGGTGGGAGAATGTGAAGCATCGCCTATGTTCACATCCACATTACCATCAGTTCCGGTGTCCTTACCGAATCCGCCACCGAATATACCGCTTGTCAGCGGAGCAATGGAAGTGCCGAGCGTGCCGCCATTGATGATGACCGTAATATTACCTGCCACCGTACCGCTGGTGTTGCAACCGCCATAGATACCATCCACTACGCCGCCACCATTAATGTTCACTAAGGAACCGCCCACGCCGGCCTCGTTACCGCCGCCATAGACACTGTGGCTAACCGTACCGTTGGTAAGCGTAACAGTAGGAGTACCTGAATATGCAGCCAGGTTACCGCCGCCAAATACGTTACCCACATACCAGTCGTAGCTGCCGGTCTTGTTTATAGTTACCGCAATATTACCAGTAACGTTTCCACCGATATTATTACCGCCAAATACGCGGTTGATGATACCACTTGTGATGTTGAGAGCCGTATAACCCGTATTGTTGGCCTTACGCGAGCCACCATACAGGTCACCTATACCCTCCAGCGTCTTCCCTATAAACTCGGGGTCAGTAGAGTGGTCCCCTGTGAGCGTACCAGTACTGCCTATGGTAAGTGAAGCCAATTTACCCGGAGCCTCGTTTCCTCCACGATATACTTCCGCAATTCTCATATCACAACCGCTGCCGGACACTTTGCTCTTGTCTATATCAATGGAACTACTTACACGTATCACACCATGAGCGTTTGATCCGCCAAACACCTGGTTAATAGTTCCACCATATATATTAACCGATGCGGTTCCAGCTCCATAATCATCCCCAGGGTCATCTCCTTCATTAGTGTTTTTATGTCCCACGTTTGCAGGAGTGCCAATTACGCCGTTACCGAAGCCGTTACCGCCTGCAAATACGCGGTCTATGTATCCGCCATTAACCGTCACATTGGTATAAGGCACAGCCGCAGCATTACCACCACCAAATACATCCTTGATGCTGGTTAAATCACAACCGTTTATGGTCACAGTGGGATAGTAGTTCCCCGGCGTGGTGGGATCGTAATGCGCCTGATTGCCGCCGCCATAGACACCATCAATGGCATACACGGCAACCGTCTTCACATCACCCACCTTCTTACCATCAGGAAGAGTCTCACCTTTCTGATAATAGGTTGCCGCCACATGGGCATCCGTACCGTTGACAGTCACCGTCACCGTGCTCTTGGGAGAGCCTTTGATGTTGTTACAGCCATACACGGCACCTGAGCCATTGGCTGTGGTCGTATTGACGGTACCGCCATTCACCGTGACCGTGACAGGGCCATAGACGTTGGCTGCGGTACTATTATCACCCAGTCCACCACCATATAGCGATCCGTTGATAGTACCCTTGTTAAGGGTCACGTAGGTATGATTTGAGGCATTGGTGTTTACAGTTCCCAGTGCAGAGCCGCCATAGACATCACCATAGATAACAAGGCTCTCTGTGGCTGTGGCATCACCAATGGTCACATCCACATTGCCGCCTACGCTGGTGCCGCTACCAAAACCGCCGCCGTGAACATAGCCAATATGGTCTGTGTCAATTCCTATCTGACCATTTACAATTTTAACATTTACATCTTGGTGAATCTTACCCGCATTCCCGGAACCTTGATAATGACCTCCGTAGATGCCGCCTTTCACCGTGCCGCCATACATACGGATGTCGGTGGTCTGGGTCATCCATGTGTTGTTGGTTGATGTGGGTGTCATAGAACCGCCATACACATTACCGATCTCTCCACCGGTGATATAGATATGACTGTTTTGTGCCACGCCTATATATCCTCCACCGCAAACGTTCTTTTCTACCTGCGCCTGGTCGGCCACAACTGCATAGGTTTTATAAGATGATCCGCAGTAATTTCTGTTGGGTTGAGCGTTTGTTGCAGGAGTACCGCGCCCGGATGCAAATATACTACCACCTTCAACACCGCCAACAAGTCCCCAGGCATTGTTGTAAACACCATCCTTTCGGTGTGAACGCAGTTCTGCATTACCACCTAAGTAGATATAGGTGTCTCCAAGATTCTCACCTGCAGCATTGTCAACATCGGTTCCGTTGCAGGCACCTGCAATCCATCCGTTGATTTCACCACCGGTAATGACCTGTTTAGTCGTGGCGTTGGTCTGTGATGATGAAGCTGTTCCGTAGATGGCGCCCTTTACCCAGCCGCCTTTCATACGGAAGTGGTAGCACACATCAAAGTTTGCGCCTGTGTTACGGTATCCGCCGCCGTTTATACTGCTCAACTCGCCGCCTTCAACCAGCATACGGCTTATGCCTCCGTAGTTGCCGCCTCGGGTTCGGCCTACGTAGAATGACATGATTCTCTGCCATCGGTAAGTGGTGTTGTTTACGGCCGCATTAAGGTTCGTGTAGTTGCGGTTAAAGCCATCTATGTCAGGAGCGGAGTACGATGCTGCGTTGTCGGTGTTACCGCCTATGCTCAGTCCAAATCCGTCGGCATCATTTGCCGCTGTGGTTGAGTAGAGACTGTAGTCTGCTGAAAAGCCAAAATATCCGCTTTTGATTGTAATGTCCATCCACTCGTCGCGGTTGTCATTACTTGTCTTTTGGGCACCACTTCCGTTGTACGATACATAATTTATGACACGCAGTTTGCGATGCGTTGAGTTGTCGGCATACAGATCATTACTGGTAAGTCCGTCGTTGGTGGCGCGGTCATAATCACAGCCAAATATTATCAGTCCGTTATTGGCGTTGTCGTTGTTGCCACCGGACATGGGGTTGATAAAGTTGTAGATGCCGCTTTCAATGCGGATCTTTACCTGACCGGTGTTGCCTATCACACGGCGCACGTTACCGGTGCAGCCTCGGCCTACTATCAGCCATCCTGTGTTGGCTGTATAGTCATTACTTCCGCCTCCTATGTTAATATTCTCAATCTTAAGGTCATTACCGCTGCCGGTGACAGTGCTCAGTCTGGCGCCGGTGGCTCCGGAACCGTCGGGGTAACAGCCCATGACTGTGGCATTACGGGTCATTCCGGTTACGGTGCGGTCATTGCCGCTCACCACAATAAAGTTGGTTTCGTAGGTGCCGCCAGTACCAGGCAGACTTGCGGCTCCTGTTACATTACCGTTTACAGTGGAAACGTTTGCCGCAGTCCAAGTGGCCTCAAATACCACGGCGCCATTGCCATCGTTGCCAGCAGGGAGATTCACGAAGTTAATCTTCTCCTCAAGACCCAGCACATCGTTGTTATTATGTCCGTTTATGTATTCTGCGCCACTTACAATCTTCCAGCCGGCAAAACCGTAGAAACCGTTGGTGCCTGTTGTTCCATTAGTACGGGGGCGCTTGCTGAATGGATTGGGAATAACCTTATAGGCATAATCGCCGGTAAGCCAGCGGCCTTCGTCGATGCCCCAAGCTTTCTTCTCTATGGTTTTATAATAAACAAACTCGTTCTCTGGTTCCGATGCTGAGACTGCTACATCCGATGCATTGTTGACACTACCACCACGATAGGTTATCTTGACATTACGAGGATCCGGTGAACGCAGATTGTCGGGGTAATCACTATCCGGTTTGTCGCTATAGTATGTCCAGTTGTGGTCCTCGCGGTCGTCAAGGACTACCTTACCTCCGCTGGTGACACCGCTGGTGATATACTGTTCTGAAGCGACTTCTGAATCAGTGTAACCATCTTTATATGCAATGGCTTTTACAGTAGTAAGATTGCTTACATTGAAAGACCCTCCATAGACATTACCGCTGGTAGAGGTCGGATCTGTTTCGTCTGTAGTGTAACGGATAGACGCTCCTTCAGTAGCGCAGGTGATGGTAACAGCACCTGTAGAGGATATGCTGATAACAGGAGCGGCACACGATAGAGTGCTGTATTCCTGCTCTGCAGTGCCAGAACTGTTACCGCCACGAACAGCAATAGCCTTGACGGTAACAGGGAGTGTTAAGATCTCTAAGTTGATTGGAGTTGTATAAGCGGTTCCGTTACTTGCTGAAGGGGTGGAACCGTCAGTTGTGTAATATATGGTAGCGCCCGCACTGTTGGTCGCCAGACTGACGCTGTTGCCAGAGCGGGTGATAGTGGGCTGCTGAGTAGGAGCCCATAAAGTAATGGTGGACGTTGCAGTCTGATTGGTAGCTCCGGTTGCTGAAGCTGTAACTGTCAACGTGGCTGTGGCATCTGATGTAGTAGCGGTAGAATGGGTAACGGTACGACTGTTTCCTGTTCCTGTCATAGACAGGTTGCTGCTACCATCTCCCGAGAGTGCCCAAATGTAGCTGACACCCTCCGTAGTGGGAGTACCTGTAGTCCTTACAGCAAATTCAGCTGTATTGGTGGTCAGTACGCCATTGTAGTAATGTTGGTTCGTATTAAATACTGCATGTGCGGGGATAGTCACAGTAATTGTAGTCAAAGTAGATGACGTAAGGGAAAAGGTCTGATTTTCACCACTGTTCAACGTTGCCAAAGATGGAGTAATGGCTGGAGCAGAAAGTTCATATTCGGTACCAGAAGTTGTTTCATCCCGAATTGTGCCAGCTGTTGTGGTGGAACGATATTCGGTACGTATTGTACCATTATTATATGTTCTCGCATAATACGTTTCACCATTAGAAGAAGTAGATGCCGACCTACTTGTCCTCCAAGAATTACCACGATAATAGACATAATATGCGTTACTGTTGTAATAATGCAACCTTGTTCCGTCATTTCTCCAATATGCTGTGCTAGGAGCCGTGGTTGTAACAGTGATGGCGGCACCATCCGTGGTACTACCCACCATCCAATATTTCGTACCATTCACAATAGTGAACAGAAAGCGAGAGGTAGTGTTATCCAACGAGGCTTCATCCAGTGACGTAGTGTTAGACACGCAAGTCCATACGCAACCTGCTGTGAGGGTATTGGAATTAGCAACCTGTCCATTATCGTTAACACTCAGATAATTATTATTATACACAAACACATATTTGTCTGCTTTTGCACCCACACCCGCCATCAGCAGCAGTGCGAGGGTGAGGAAAAATCGCAAGGCAGCGCGGGGGCTACGAAGTGCGTTGCCGGAGAATTGGTTGCCTCTGGCGTTACGGTTAATTAGATAATCGTTGGTTAGATATGCAGACTCTTTCATGAGACTTTTCTGTTAATTGTAATCTTACTATAATCTTATTACCATCTGGATTTCATCACTTTGTAACGGCAATCTTCTGGCGGTTGACAATATAAATACCACGGTTGTTCACCGGAACAGTCTCTTTGGTGCCGGGCTGGACGGTGAGGCGCTTCAGGAGGGTTCCGCCTGTGGTGAACACGTTCACTTCGGCCGGCTCCTCAAGAGTGCTCTCTATGCAGATGTTCATGCCCTCACTGTAGATATACAGGCCGTGGTTGGTCACCATGTCAATGATAGGATCACCTTCCACATCGCCGGCATAACCTATGTACAGTACATCGGCACGTGTACCGGCACGCTTGGGTGCGGGTGAGGATGTCTGTTTAGGAGCAAAATACGGACGGAACGGAACGGTCACCGCACCGGCAGTGTTCTGGACGAACTTGCTGCTTGGCTGATCAGCTGCTGTTGAGTTGAGCAGATATCCGTCACCGGCTGCAGCCAGCGTATTGGCCTGATATGAGGTCCTGAAGGTATAGTCACCTGCTGTTGAACCTCCTGAACCGGCAGCAACGTTGTTGGCTGAATATTCAGTGTCCGAAACACCTATCACAGCACCGTTAACCGATACGAATGATATGGTCTGCTTGTTCAGCTTGCCTATGGCCTCTGCATCGGTACCGGCATAAATGTTCTTAGGCTGGAACTTACCGCTCAGGTCAAACTCATAATAGGTCTCACCCGGGAATCCTATCAGGTAAGGTGTACCTGCTGTGAACAGCGGATAATTAGCATATTCACGGCTGGAATGATAATAATCCTTGCTGGCATTATCAGTGCCGTTATAGTGCTTGTACAGATCCTCATTCTTGTCCTTACGGTTATTCTTACTGTAGTAGTAATCCCACAGGAACTGGTTGGTCACATATTTGGTGGCGGTTCCTGAAGCTGAAGGACTGTTGAACACACCGGTCACAATATTAGTGTTTGCATCCTTGGATACGCTTCCAAACTCACGCAGCCAGTACTCATGACCAGTGTTGCTGCCGGCATAGAAGTGTGTTATCTCACCCTTCTGCTGAGTGCTTACCAGATCAGCCGTGAACGGCAGGCTGATAGTCTGCCAGCCCCAGTTCTTAAGCTCACCGCTCACAAGTCCTGCCTTGATGTAACGGTCCACGGGGTTGGCCACCTCTGGAGTGGAGAACTCATCCGGAGTACGCTGGTACCACATATAGAACTTGTCACCGTTCTCATCATAATAGTACCGGTAGCTTATAGGAGCGTTGAAGTCCTGCTTGTCCACCAGGAAGTGGTTGCGGTGTGAAGTGTAATCTGTCTGGCCGGCCGATGATACCAGATGTCCTGACACTCTGGCACGATCCGTTGCACTTACCACACCCACAATTCCGTAACCGTTACTGTCATCAATCACCAGCTCCGGCTCGAACAGCGCGTTGTCCAGTACCTCATGTGAACTGAGGTCATTGACAGAGTCAGCATATACCAGCAGGTTCTGAGTGATATTCCTGGTCATGAATGAGGTCAGTCCGTCATAGTCAAGAACAGGAGTATAGAACTTGTCTATGTTCTTGTTGCCTGAGAATGCATCAGGATAAGGATCATCATTGTAACCGGTAAAGTCAACTGCTGTCAGTCCGTTGCCCTCATCTGAAACATGTATGTCAATGTCAGTACCAGTACCGTCATAACTCCTGGTGAACCTTGCGTCCTTGTTGAAATGTACCACATCCAGCTGTGAATTACCATAGTAACCGGGAGCACGGAACACGCGGTTAGCGTCTGACAGGAGCCTGTCACCCGATGTACGTGCCACAGGTCCGGGATAATCCTGATGTGCAGCGTCATGATTACCTATATTATATGTCAGTGTCTGGCCGAAGAATATGTAGTCATCAGGATAAACCGGATAGAACTCCTTATCCTCTATGCTCAGCTGACGTATGTTACGGTTCTCAGGAATGTTTCCGCCTGCGTAGATGAAGTCAACATTGCCGTAACGGCCCTCCACATACTTATCATAACCGTCAGGATACTGTGCTGTGGAGAGGACGCGTGAGGCGTCAGTAGCCACAACCTTGTCATGCTCCCAATAGGAATAGGCAGTGCCTGTGGGAACCTTCTCGTCATAATACCTCTTGTTCAGGTAATGACCGTTCAGGTTATATGCCACCGTACCGTTCAGGAACTCCTTCATATCCATCTTGTAGGTCTCATGACCGGTTACTGCGGCCGGGTTGTAATCGTTATAGTAGTAGCTGTTCACCACTATACCGCCGTCATCGCCTACAATAGGATTGACTGAAGTCAAATCATCAGTAGAGGTTGTATATATCCATGTGTTGACCACATTACCATCAGCATGGTTGGCTATACCTGCAGTGTTGAATGAGCCTGTCACACCCAGGTTATATACGTCACCGCACAGATAGTTGAACAGTGAATTGTCAAGTCCGCCAATGGTATGTCCGTCACCATGGAAAGTACCCTCAAAACATTTACCAGCTTCACCTATAGGAGTCCATGGGAAATACTGGGTGGTTGTCGAGCCGGGATTGCTTGGATCTTCAACTTCTTTTGTTCCATTGTAGTTGAAGTCCCTGTCCAGTATAAAGTCAATGTTTCTACCATTAACGATATTCTCGTTCCCTGCAGGAAGAGCGGCATCGGTACCCTTAATTATATCATAGAATGCCTGCAACTGAACAAGTTCATCTGAACTGCCTATATAAACCTTAGGATTACGGCGGTCTGTTGACTTGGCCATATTCAGGTACATATAATCCGGCACATCAGTGTAAGTCCTTGTTATAACATGGGTGTCAAGATCTTCCTCCTCAGTCACAACCTCGTGCGTACTGGTCATCACATCCGCCATACGGTGATAGTTAGCCACAGAGAGTCTTACCGGGTTGGAGTATGACTTACCCAGATATGACATTGAGTAGTAAGCTATCCATGCGCTGTCCTGATACCAGTATAGAGGAGTATTGTTCACTATGAACTCAGAACCGCGCTTGTGTGACAGGGCGTCATCCTCATTATGGAATATCTCCCATCCACCACCCAGCGGCTCGAATGCGCCACGGGTCACCTCAGGAGTCCTGATGCTTAATTTGGAACCCGGCAATATGGTGGGCGGAGTGTTCAGCTCACCTATCATGGGCAGACCGCTCTCAAACTTGACGCGTATGTTCACGATATGACGCTCGCGTATGGTCTCGTAAGCCGTTCCGCTCTCATCGCTCTCTATATAGTCATACACATAAACCAGGGTCACAATCTTGTCCTCTGACAGTTTCTTGATATCTGTCTCACGTGATACGAACAGAGTAGATGTGGCAGTCGGTACCTTACCGTCAATACTGAAATTCTTCTGCTGGTTCATGAACGTAGAATACTGACCTGAAACAATGATTGTACCCTGAGGAACAGTGACTCCCGCAGCATGCGTTTCACTGTTTATATCAGTAAATCCTGTCAGAGCTTCATATGGCTTTGAGCAGAAATAATATATCTTCTTGTCATCACCTGTAGGAAGATCCGGTAAGCTGCTCCTTGGAACATCTATGAATTTATCATGTGGAAGACCGAGGTACTTGTCATCGCTTACCACCTGTCCTAATGCGAAGTAGTCATTACCCACATTGAAATATTCCTTGGCCACATGATAGACCTTTGCTGTGGGATCATTTCCGGAAACAACAATAGGCGTATAATTGTACTGCTCATTTATCAGATGATCCTCATACTCAGTGTTGATAAGCACGTCATTCTTTATGATGCGGTTGGCATCTGTAGGAGAGGCGGAATAGCTGAGGGTTATCTCCGTGCCGCCACGGTTTACCGTCACAGTCTGTCCGGATTGAAGTGCCAGAGGAGTGTCGGAGTTATATGTGGCACTATAGTCTATGGCACACTGATCAGCAAACGGTATCTGTATATTCGGGTCTATGACAGGATTGCCGTTAACGTTCTTGTTACCCTGATAGTTCAGGAGGTCAGCACTTTCAGCTTCCGGTTCAAAGTCCTCGGACAGGACATCAAGAGCATCATAGTTATAAGTGAAGTGTGCTCTCTCTGAAGCGGTCAGGTTACTGTATTTGAGTGCAGGATAATTATGACCACTCTGGAACTCACTTCCTCCCCATGGACCGGGAGTCGTGCAGATATATACATCACTGAATGAACTCTCTATCAGGTCTATCATATCCTGGTCAGAACCTGCAGCCGTTCTCAGCGCTTCATAATCAGAGACAGGATAGGTCAATCCGTTCAGGTATCTCTCCTGTGAGCTGACCTCATAAGTGCTTATACAGAGTTTGGCGGGAGTCAGCTTGAGTGTATATCCAAGTCCGCACAATGTGTTATACTCATCCTCATCAATAAGTGCACCCTCGGCATATTCATGTTTCCTGCTTTCGCCGTCAATATAACTGAACTCCTCGGAAACCATGTATGCCTTCTTGAATTCGGCCTGTGCCGGAGCATTGTATGCTGACAGCACGGCAGCTCCCGGCTGGCTGAGGTAAGTCTCTTTATCAATAAGATCCTCACGTGAGTAATCACGCTGGCCGTAAAGACCGGATTCGGTGCACAGGAATGTGGGGCTCAATACATAACCTGCCACCTCAACGTCACTGCGTATAACCTGATTACCGGAAGTAGCAGGAGTTACATCACGCTGGTAGTGGGTGCTCCATACATCAGGATTGTCCCAATCAAAAGTAAGCAGGAAGCCGTTGTCATGGTTGACAGCATTGGCGGGATCGAATGCACGGGCAAACTTGTTCTTGTTAACTCTGGTCAGATTGTTATATTCAGCTTCAGTTATTACGTCGCCCTCTACATGACTGTTGTCCTCAAAATCCTGAACACATACATACAGTTCCAGAGCATCAGGACGTGGAAGTGCAGTCAGGATATCACCGGCATGATAAGTCTTATTGTTCAGCGTCACGTCACTGGAGCATACATAAGTTTGATCCGCTATGAAGAACTGCTTCTCCTCATCAGTGAGCAGAGTATATTCCCAGTAGGAGATAGGATCATTCTTATGATAGAGCTTATTGCTGATAACTATGGCGTCAGGATCAGTTGTGCTCTGATATTTGGGCAGCACATCACCGTCCCAATAAGCGGTATAGTTATCCTCAACCGCATTGAGCACCAGTTTACCGCGTGACTCAGGAGTAATGGTAAGAGGTATGCTTATCATTTCAGGATATGCTATAGCGGATCCTGTGTAAGCCGATATGGTCTGCTCATAAACATAATACTCACCTCTTATATACCAGTAATGAGCGGGAGCCGCGTCAGCTCCTGAATATGCACCGCTTATGGGATAGCAGTCATCCACGATTCTCTTTACTGAATTCACAAAGTTACCGGTAGTCTGCATCGGGATAGTATCAGCTGAATCATCAAATACCAGCTGCTTGTATGACACGGCATTCCTGTTGGTTTCAGAGATTATCTTCGTTCTGAAAACATCGTTAGCTCGGGTCGCAGCCCAGTCAACCGGCTTGTGGTCGTTACGGGCATAGACATAACCGCCACCCTCACCAGTGGCCACACTGATAAGGTCCAGTTCCACCACACCGGTTATGGGACCGTATGTCTTACTGTCCTTATGCTGCTCTGTCTCCTTGTCTATTATCTCAAGCCATACACCGGATGCAAGAGCCACCTGGTTGCGGCTTGTTCCGTTATTGCGCTTGCGTGCAGTAAGATTGGCCAGCTTCCAGTTGTAATACGTGGCGTTATCTGAACCGTATGCATAAGTATTACCATTCAGGCTGATATCGGTATAATAGTCATTACCCTCACTGTTAGTTATACGTTTCTCGTAGAATCCCATATCACTTGTAAGAGCTCCCAGATAATTGACCACGCTGTAAATACCGAAATAATTACCCTGAGGATCTGATCCTGTCTGATATGAAGTGTTGAGTGAAACCTCATCAACACGGTTTATAGTATAGTCAGTATAGTCAGCCAGATCCGTTGCACGGTCCAGAGCTCCGCGCATTACTATACGGCTGCCGAACACACCGCAGAAATCAGCTCTCTGTATGGTGTTCATCATGCGTCCCAGATAGAGTGTGCAGAAACCATACAGATCCCAGTACTGCTGCTCATCCGTATCCATGAGGTCATATTCATTCTCTGTTATCTGATCGCTCCACCTGTATGTCTTGCTGCCGTTCCTCCACAGTAATTTTTCATCATCATCCTGGTCTATCTTATACTCAGCATATTGGGCTGCTGTGATTTTCTGTCCCCTGCGGAACAGGAGAGTCACGTCATTGTTATCGGCATCAGTATAAGTATATGAATGAAGGGATGTGGATTCTATATAATTACTGTATGAATGTGTCGTATTGTCATCAATATGGAGTTGACTATCCTTAAGCTTGTACTTCAATTCATAATAAGCTTTCTGGCGCTTGTTCAGGTTCTGATATTTTTCATAAGTCAAGTCTTTCTCCAGATGATGATAATCAGTTCCGTAATTGGTGATATTCAACTCACGATATCCATCCACGAGAGTGAGGTTACCGTCACCGTACAGACCTCCTATACCGTCATCACCAATAGCTATGAAATCCATTGCAAAAATATCCATCACGGATGCTGTGGCATTACCGAATACGGTAGGAGTGTTGGCATAGATGCGGTCTGAACCACGTGATACATTTCCACCGGCGAATACAGCATTGCCTATAGTGATACCGGCGTGGTCAATATTATCCCAGACACTACTTTCATACGGAAGAGTATTCATATAAGCAGCATCCACACGGTCACCTACAGAGTAACTGCCAAATGCAGTAAGAACCAGGCACTTGGGTTCAACCACGACCTTACAGTCCTCAGAAAGGGTTGCTGTGGGGTCACCGTTTGAATCCTTTTCATAATAGTAACCGTCAGTTCCTTTTACACAATCACCATAGACATAACCCAGGTTACCGCCTCCGAACACGTTGCCGTCACCCTTGGCCACAGTGGCATCCTCACCAACCTGACCTCCATAAACATACACCCTGGTCTTACCGAACACATATCCTCTTGAGGAAAGGTCCATCCATTTCTTCTCATCTTCGGTCATATAACCGTCACCGCCCCAGTTGTCCTCACCTCGGCCGCCGCCAAACACGTTACCCAGCACCTTTCCATCATACAGATATACATTGGTCTGTCCGTATTTGGTAACCTCAGGAGTGGAACCGTTCATTCTGCCGCGTCCTATGGTGGCTATCTCACCGCCGCCGTACAGTCCGGAACGGAGCTGGCCGCCGTACATCCTGACATTGGAGATATCAACGGAGCTGTTGGCCACATAACCGCCTCCGAATGCGTTGCCGCTGGTCTCCAGAAGCTTGTCACCCACAGCCGCATCATCAAGCTCAGGAACGTATACACCTGTCTCACTGTTATACCTGTAGCCTATATGGCCGTTGTTGATTGTCAGGTTGGTGGTTCCGTAAATCTGGCCGCCTTCACCTCCGCCATATACATTACGGGTAATGGACGGGTCACCTTCCGTATAAGTGGTTCCATTCAGTTTACCTATAGTGACGTTTGATATTCCAAGGATATCATCAGTCAGGCCGTTGGTGGCGGTCTTCAGATAACCTACGCTACCGCGCCATCCGCCGCCATACACATTACGGACTGTTCCGCCCTCAATATAAGCGTAGGTCTGGGCAATAGGATTGCTCTCAGTTCCCACCTTATAGTAATCCAGGACGCTGCCGCTTGTTCCGCCGGCATATATGTCCTTGGCCACAACACCACCGTGCAGACCTATATAGGTTGTTCCGGATATGGATCCGCATTTGATATCGTTCTGGTCTCCAAGGCCGCCTGCGTAAGCGTAACCTCCGCTGAGTGAACCGTTATACATATAACCGCTCACCTTAGCACCGGAGTTGATGTTTACGTTTGTATTAGTCGTTACACCAAGTTTGTTTACCTTGGCCAATGTGTTAGCACCTGTAAGTCCGGGATTGGTATAACCGTCCAGCTCCAACGGAAGATTAACCGCTCCCAGCTCTGTCTGCCATGCGTCAACGGAAGCAACGTTCAGGACTCGTCCCAGCTTACCTCCGCCATACACCTCATACAGTTTGTCTGCGCCATTGTTAAGGTTTATCTCTGTATATTCACACCATGTGTCCAAACCGAAACCGGCACCATATACCGTGGCGAACTGTTCAGTGACATTACCCTGCGGATGTACGGAATAGACCGGTGAATTGATGTTGACTATGGCATACAGCGTACGGCGGCTGTTATTGTTACCTCCGTATATACCGTCCTGATACCATCCCACTGTTGCATCTTCACTGCTCCAGTTGACAGTGGACTCGTATGTGTCACAGGGAGCATTAAGTCCTCTGCCGTAACCGCCACCGAATATCCTGTCCATCCATGCAGTGGAACCGGCTGGTACATTAACGACAGTCCTGCGGGTTATGCCTTCATTATAACTTGCTCCATATACGTCACGGACCCTTCCGCTCATCATGTCAACCACAGCTGAATAGTTGTCACTTGCGGCATTGTCACGTCCAAGTGACGCGGCAGCGGTGAACATACCCAATCCGCTGGCCTCACCGGAACCGAACACGTCAGTAGCGGTGAAATTGGTCATGCCGGATGGAATGTTGACAAGTACATAACTGCGGTTCTGCATCTTGTCCTTCTCAGTATCGGTTACATAACCGTCCACGCCCTGGCTTGCTCCGAATATACGGGTCACCTTATTGTCGAGACTGGCACCGGCCGTTGGTCTGAAATTGACGAATGAACTTACCACGTATGGCTTGTCACTCTGTGTGGTGTAAGTATAATTACCGCAACTGCCACCGAAAATGTTACCCAGCACATTACCCAGTCTGTACTCAACGTAAGCCGATGACTGAAGTACAGCCGCAGTTTGGGCTCCGGCATCATACTTATATATCATGGACTTGTCAGTCAGGTTGATGTTAACATCGGCAAGTGTTGTATTGCTGCCGATTATATTACCACCGTAATCGTTTCCGCCATATACATTCTCTGCAACGGTTGTCAATCCCGGTGTACCGTTGTTTCCGGCACCTGAACCAAGGAACATCTGTGCGTAACCTCCTATATCGGCATTACATGCACCACCGAATGCGTCAATCACGTTACCTCCATCCAGATTAACGCGTGTATTATGGGTTATGTTACCTTCAAATCCGCCGCCGTAAATCTTTCCCACATTGCCGTCAGCCAGATTGATGGTGGTGTTTCCATCCACAACACCCTTCAGGCCGCCTCCGAACACTTTCAGGATATTGCCTGAATACATATTGATTCTGGTATCACCGTTAATAGTGGTGTTTTCACCGAAACCACCGCCATAAGCGCTCAGTGCCTTACTGAACACATACAGCTGGTCCTCCTTTTCAACACCTGACTTGGATGCTCCGAAAATATCATCGTCACTGAAGAAGTTGGTCCTCAGGTTTATCTCCACACCGCCGTTTACAATTCCGCTGGTGTAACATCCGCCGTAGATATTGGCGCCCTCAAGATATGTGTTGCTGTTTATCTCTTCAGTGCTCCATGTATCCAGTGAATATACTCCGGCGGTTTCCGTAAGTACCCTGGGCAACAAACGTATGCCTCCGTTATCGCCTTCATTGAAGTTTATTATGATCTTAGGAGTTCCTGAAGCGGTTGCGGCCAACAGACCGCCGTTATGTGTATATGTGCCGCCGTTCGTAAAAGTGACTTTAGCGTCATTGCTTCCGCCTACAACACGTTTATATATGGTGACCGGCTGGTTGAAATTCATGGTTATGGTACCCGGTACTGACATACTGCCGGCATTACCTCCCACATGGAAAGCACCTATGAAGGTGGAATATTCCGCACCTTCCATATCATCAAACAGGATAGTGGGCATGATTGACACATCGGCACCCTTCATATATTTGGCCAGCTTTGAGTCAGAATCCAATACCACACTGCTGAAAGTATTGTCCTTATAGTGGTTCATCATGGTAGCTTCCTTCATGTTGATACCGTTACTGCCCAGGAACATATTGTCCGCAGTTACGTAGGCACCTATTATAAGTGTTGCCTCAGCACCGGTCTTGTCTGATTTCAGGGTTGCACTGTTTCCGCCCACATAAAGCTCACCACCTATATATGTCTGTTTTGTACTTGTTCCGGCCACATGAAGCCTCACGCTCTCAGCATTGGGGCGGAAGTCATTCATGGCATCAATTGGATCCTCACCCGTCCCTACCGTAAACAGATAATCGGCATAATCAGGATGCTCAGTGAAAGAATCAGTTTTATCAGTGTAGGGATAATTACCGTTTCCACCGCCATATACATTGCCGTTGATGGTACTCAGGATCTCCAGGGCGTTACCTCCGTAAACCTTACCGGAAACATCATTACCGCCATAGACATTCTGGATGGTACCTTTCTTTACAAGGACCCTGGCTGAATAGTTGGCGGGAAACACTATCCCGTCAAATGTCTCAGCATCAAATGTGGCATCCAATCCTGCGTTAAGTGGTCTTACATCGGCCTTACGGCAACCGCCATATACGTTGTTCACAGTAAGGTAATCACTGTTCAGTTCCAGGATTATACCGCCTTTCTTATGTCCTTCCACCTCCTCATAGTAGATCATTCTGCCGGCGTTACCACCGGAGTAGAGGTTGTTGATGGATGCCTTGTTCAGATACCAGTCAGGACGTATTGCCATATCGGCACGGTCATTTCCTCCAAACACGCCGTCAAACTGATTGTTGGCGGTATATACACCACCGCTCTCTGTAAATGCCGTCTTACTGATACCGGTGGCATTAACCTTATCCTCAGTCAACTGAACCGGGTCTGACTCATTGTTTATATAGATGTCTGTGCTCTGAAGGACGGTAGCATTGTTACCACCTCCCAGCAGGTATCCGAAATTTCCTCCTTCAATCTGCAGGTACACCTTGTCTATGACAGGCAGTGTCTTACCTGCGTAAAGACCTCCGGCATCATACTCTGTGCCGTAATCACCGTTTCCACCGCCATAAAGCTTACCGATGAAAATGTTCTTAACCGGACTGGCACTGTTCTTGGTGGAGCGAATAAACGCATTCCATGTCTCATCCACAGTAGCGGAGGCATTCATGGTACCTGCAGTGCTGATAGTGAAAGGAACCGTCAGATTCTCACTTTTTACCCATGCCCAATTGTCGTTAGTGCTGGAAGTTATCCGGCCTGATATATCATTACCACCGTAGATATTCTTGATGATCAGGTCATTTTTAGCATTGGCACCGTCAATATCAATATAGGTATGACCGAATATGTCGGCTATGCGTGAACCGCCATACACATCCTCCTTGATGGTTCCACCCTGAAGCGTCACTGTTGTGGTACCTATGAGGTCAGCCTCGTTACCACCGCCGTAAACGTTATTGTTGATTGTTCCGTTCTTGATAAGAACCGTATCATGACCGAATACTACTGCTCCGGAACCGTCACCGGCACCGAAAACCATATTCATCTCACCGCCGTTAACCGTTACGTATGTACCACCGTATGCACGGCCGTTCATTCCGCCACCGAAAATCTTACCGTTTGTGCTGCCATCTTTTATTGTACCGGCATTGACAACCACTTCAGTAACTTTGACCGGAGTGCCGCTGTTGTCAGTAATAGTCACTTCCTCTTTAGGAGTCTCTTTTGTTGTGGTTGATGAGGTATGGCTTGTGCCTACGGCACCGTCCTTTCCGCCACCGTACACGTTGCCGCCTATCTTGATGGTTACATCGGCAAACATGTCCGTTACAAAGGCCGAAGAAAGCAGCATACCGGCCAGCAGCACTCTGACAAGTTGTCTGTTTAAGATTCGGGTGGATATATTCATAACGTAAGCTCTCCTATATTATTCAATAACTATTTCCAGATCAGTATCCCCATCCCCTAACTGGTAGAGATATGTGGGGTTTACACGGACGGTTATAATATAATTGTTTCCTGCAGCAAGACCTTGGGCTGCTGTAGGCACATTCTGAAGCAGGTTGCCGTTGGTGACCTCCTGGTCAGCACGAATCAGATTACCCTTCTTGTCATACACGTCATACTTTACAGCCAGTGTAAGAGAGGGTTTTTGTTTGGGCAGGAAGCAGAACCAACCGAACGGTTTGGGCGTACTGCTCAGTGTAATTGTCTCAAGCGGATCCCCGGAAACAGGATCAGTATCAAAAAGATCATCCGGAGCAGTGGGATCCTGAAGCAGATTTACTGATGCGGCAGGAGTGCTGTAAGCATCGGTGCTCCAGGCTATGGTACCCTGCAGATTGGTTGAGTTAGCGTATGTATAGGTGGATGTGCCGGTCAGCGTGCCGCTGGCAGCCTTAACCTTGACCTCCTTGACCTTAATGGTACGAATCAGGTCGTATGCTGGATCAACCACGAACTTTATGGATGCCTTGGCATACAGATGACGCATCCCAAGCCAAACCCTGGTTCTCACTTCATCACTAACCTCAGCAACCTGAGCCACTCCTATGTTGTGACTGCCTTCCGTAAAGGAAGTGATTCTGGTAAGAATACCACCGGGAGCATTTCCGCCGGCTGCAGCCACACTGGCCATGGGGTCACATGAGGTTATCACCTTCAGGTCAGTCATCTGGAGCTGCGCACTCAGTCCGTCAGAGCTTGTGAGTGTCACACTGGCGGCGGGGATAGTGTCAGGCGAGTAAGCAAACAGCGTATATTCAAAATTATGTGATCCCTCAAGGGTGGAACTCCACTTGCTGTTCTTGTAGCTGAACACACCGTTATGATCATTTTCAGTATTTGACTCACGTGTATGTGTATCCTTATCGAACGCAAATATGTACGCCTTGATACTCATTACGGAATCCAGCTTGCTGTATCCGTTGGGGGTTGTAATGTCTGCACGTGTTTCAATGACAGTCTGCACACCTTCATTCAATCCGGCCAGACCGATAATGCCTCGTGGAGCCTGTTCCTTTTCATCCACGCATGAAGCAAGAATCAGGAAAGGGGCAGCCATTAAGGTCATAAGCCCTATCCTGTACAATCTGCTGAGTGATTGGATGTATGCTGTCATATAGCCTCTGTTTTGATTTGATCTTACCAGTTATATACCTCCTTGTTTACGCTTGTGTCAGTCCAGTCTTTTACCCACAGTTCAGCCAGATCTATCTGGTTGGTCTTGGTGTTTATCTTGAGCCTGAGTATGTATTTCTTACCTGACTCTATATCAGGACCTAATGTTGTTGTGACCGTGACCGGATCCATGGTACTGTCACCTATCTTATAGCTGACAGTCAGCGGTATGTCAGCCTGAGAGAAAGGAACCACTAACCATGTGCACACCACATCAGGCACAGGAGTGACTCCGGGGGTTATCTCCTTCAGGTCTTCTATTCTTCCGTTATCCTCATCTGTAGAGAAAGCTACCAGAGCTGTAGTGTTTGATGTGAGTATAGCCTTCTGATCATCTTTCGTTACAGTGCCCCATGATGCGGCAGGTGTGACGGAGTAATTCTGCTGGAATGTAGCTGTTCCGGACTCACTGGGAACCTGATGAGTGTTATCACCAAGCTCAAGGCCGGTTATGATGGCATGCTTATTTTCATCGCCGTAGTACCAGGCCTGCACCTCAATCTGAGCCAGCAGATGACTGAAAGTGAAATAAACCGTTCCGTCAACGAACATAGCTCTGTTGAAATAGCTTATTGCCTCTCCGGCACTTGTGGCTATAAGCCAGTCATCACCGGTTGCAGCAGGCTGCCAGTTGGGAATGCCGCTCAGGGTAAGGATATGTGTATCCTCATTATGTGAGGCACCGGACCCTGTTGCACGGTACGGCCAGTAAGCTACATAACGGTAATAGGCACTCATGTCCCAGTACTTGAGCGGAGTGTAGCTCCAGGTGTAATTGTCCGTACTACCTGATGCCGTCACATCCTGATTCGTGAAAATCTGGGTATAGACGTCACTCTTGGTCTTATATCCGTACACTCCGAATCCGGTTCCGTCCGTTACACTCTGAGAACCCATATCATTGGCATCGTTCACCAGTGCACGTGTTCCCGCCCGGAATGCACTAATACCTATGGCATTCTCCACAAGAACCCCATCATGCTTATTGCATGAGACAGCCAGCATCAACACCACCGCCGCTGCTGCCGTCAGCACAACCGTACGGAAGTGAATCTTAAATCGTATGTCAGTCGTCATTCCCATGAAAAATGTCATTAGTCAGTCAATATCAGTTATTCATGAACTTATAAGCAGCATCATACTCATCATCCCACTCGTTCACGCGGGCTGAGAAGTCTATTGCGGAGGGCTCTATCTCGGGCTCGGGAAGCGGGGTTACGTTTACCTTGCGCTCCAGCTCGGTATCGGCCACACCGTCACCGTCGGTGTCCACCATGATCACGTCATAGTCAGAGGGGTTACCCTTGTAGTCCACACCGTCGTTGTCATAGCTGTCGGCCGGGGTCAGGATGCCGTCGCCGTCGCGGTCAGCTATACCTTCCAGATTGCCGTCGCCGTCTATGTCCTTCCAGAGGATCTTTATGTCACCTGTGCCGTCACCGTCGGTGTCCACCCACAGCTCGCCGTCCTCGTCCTCCACCAGATAACCGGAGGGAGCCAGATAGTCATCCACTCCACCGTTGTAGTCAATGAAGGGTGAGTCAGGATAGTTCGGGTCATCCGGATCAGTGGTTACGTCAGGACCGTTGTCCACCTCGCGCTCCAGCTCGGTATCCACCTCACCGTCGCTGTCAGTGTCAATCCATACCACATCGGGATTGCCGTCGCCGTCAGTATCATCGGGGATGCCGTCGCCGTCGCGGTCAGGAATAGCCTCTTCCTTGCCGTCACCGTCAATATCCTCCCATATAATGGGATAGTCCGGGTTGCCGTCCAGGTCATCATCAATCCAGTACTCGTCAGGAATACCGTCACCGTTATCATCAATCGGGATGATGTTCACGTTAGGTGTGGTGTCCGGATCCGTTCCCTCCAGGTCATCCTGGTCACTGTCATCCTTGGCATTGGGGACTATGACCTTCTTGGAGGGGTCTATTGACACTATGTAGTTATAGCGGTAGTTGGCTTCCCATGAGTTGAGGATCCTGGACTTGCTGCCGTTGGAACCCACAATCTTGTTGAGCTTGGCGCTCTTGGTGAATGTGGTTGAGGTCCCGTCCTCATAGATAAGCCTATAGACTATCTCTATGACTGCGTTGCTGTTGATGGTCTGCGGGAGCAGCATGTGGTCACGCGCCAGAATCTGGGCGTTCTCGTCGCCCACGCTGTAGGTAACGTCCGTCACGGTAGGCATATCATAGAGCGATGACTCATCAGTGGTCCACTGACCCACGAATCCGTTGTTGTTGCCGCTCCATCCGGTCTGGGTGAAGGAACCTTTTCCGTAAATGCCCTTCACGTCAAACCTAATCACCTGGACGGCAGTGATGCCGGAAGTGTCAAACTGCTTGGAGGTCTTCACCAGGAAACTCACGTTGGAGAGCATGTGGTTGAACACGAAATTCACCACATTGTTAGCGCTGGCGTCCAGAATACGCTGTGCTATCATGAGGTCTGTCTGTGAGTCAGCCTCAGGAGAGACAGTGTAATCAGTCACCTTGAAGAGCCTGGTGTCAGCGTCAAAGCTGTTACGCTCCTGTGAGTAAGGGAATATGGCGTAGAACTCATACTCTGAACCCACGTTCCAGAATTTCTTGGGGTTATAGTCCCATATCACGTCACCTGTGTTATAGACAGCCTGCTTGTTGAACAGGTTATCCACTATGTCACCGGTCTTCATGAATCCGTACACCTCAATGGAGTCATTCAGCTGGAAAGAGCTGCCTGATGTCCTTGACGCACGGGTCATTCCGCCTATATAGTTACTGAACTCTATGGACTCCGTACGGCCCTGTGTTACCCTGGTCTCATACTCATACGCCAGTTCATTCTGCTGGCATGATGCAAGAGCCGCCATGATACCCGCGGTCAGGATCACACCGCGCCTCAGTCCCTTAAGTTTCACGCTTTTCATATTTAATTCCTGTATTAGATGGTCATTCGTTATTTGAGCTTATTGCTATGGCAGCGTCATAGTCATCATACCACTCGCTTACCTCAGCTGAGAACTCTATGCTGGTCTCCACCACCGGGATGATGGGAACTGAAGGAGCATCCTTCTCAAGCTCAACCCACTGGATGTCACCGTTGGCGTCCTCCACTATGTAAAGCACTACATCATAGTCATTGTCATTGCCCTTGTAGTCCTTGCCGTCACCGTCAAAGTTATCCTCAGGAGTGAGCTCACCGTCCTTGTTCTTATCCACGATACCCTCCAGCTTGTCATCATCGTCAATGTTCTTCCAGAGTACGGGATAGTCAGCCACACCGTCACCGTTAATGTCAATCCAGTAGTTGTCATCGGCATCCTTGCTCAGGTCAGCGGTTGCGGTCTGGTAACCGTCCACTTTACCGTCATAGTCAGCGTTGCGCGGGGTCACGTCGGGGAGGTCAGGACCTGCGGGCATAGCCTCCTTCTCCAGCTCCTTCCACTCACCGCCGGGTGTCTCCTGATAGAGGACCACATCATAGTCATTGTCATTACCCTTGTAGTCCTTACCGTCATTATCATAGCTGTCGGCAGCTGTGGCCACACCATCCTGGACCTTATCAGCGATACCTTCCAGCATATCATCATCATCGATGTTCTTCCATACTACATGGATCTCACCGTCACCGTCGCCGTCCTCGTCAATCCAGTACTCACCATCAGTGTCCTTGATCAGGTATGTGGTGGGGTTCTTGTAACCGTCCACTGCACCGTTATGGTCAGTGTTGGGAACATCAGTGTCAGGAACATCGGGACCGTCGCCGCCGGTGCTGCTGTCCGGACGCTCCAGCTCCTTCCACTCCATCTCACCGGTGGTCTCGTTCTTCACCAGATAAAGCACTACGTCATAGTCATTGTCATTACCCAGATAGTCCTTACCATCGTTATCGTATGAGTCAGCGGGAGTGAGCAGGCCGTCACCATTCTTGTCAGGAATACCTTCCAGCAGGCCGTCACCGTCAATATCCTTCCACAGGATGTGCACATCGCCGTTACCGTCGCCGTCCAGGTCAATCCAGTACTCACCTTCATCATCAGTCATCAGGTAAGCCGCAGCGTGCATATAGTCATCCACACCACCGTTGAAATCGGCAAACGGAGTCTTGGCGGGAGTATCGGGGATATCCGGACCTGAAGGAGTGAGGTCACGCTCCAGCTCAGTATCCACAAAACCGTCACCGTCAGTGTCAAGCATGATCACGTCAGGATTACCGTCACCGTCGGAATCATCGGGCTGGCCGTCACCATCGCGGTCAGGCATACCCTCTTCCTTACCGTCACCGTCGATATCATCCCATACCACCGGGTAGTCAGGAGTGCCGTCCATATCCTCGTCAATCCAATAATCATCAGGTGTACCGTCACCGTCAGTATCCACGGGCATTATATCCACAGTGGGAGGATAAGCACCGGGGTTGTCCTGATGGTCCTGCTGGTCGTGGTCAGGATCAGCAATAGCCAGATGATGACCGCCCTGGTCAGTCACTGACGGGTCAATTGATATGATATAGTTGTAACGATAGTTGGCATCCCATGATGCTATGACCAGAGTGTCAGTGTTGGCTGTGCGCTTCACGCCCAGAATACGGTTCAGGCTCACTGAACGACGGAATACTGACTCGTCACCGTTCTCATAGTTGAGCTTATACGTCACGTTCACCATAGCATCATCACTGATGTTCTGAGGCAGGAGTAAGAGATCCTCAACAAGTGATGACTTGGCGGCGCCAATCACATAATTCACGTTCTTGACCTCAGGAAGGTCATATACGGATGTGTTGTCGGCAGTCCATGTACCCACAGGCTCTGAGCCTTTCCAGGAAGTCTGGGTGTATGAACCCTCACCGTAAAGGCCTGTTATGTCAAAGTTCAGCACAGTGACTGAGGTGATACCGTCAGCGTCAAACTCCTCCGATGTCTTAACGTAGAAATTCACGTTGGACAGGATATGGTTGAACACGAAATTCACCTTGTTGAACGGACGGGCGTTAATGACGCTCTGAGCTATCATCAGGTCAGTCTGCTCATCGGCCTCACTTTTCACAGTGAAGTTCTTCACATTGAAGAGACGTGCATCACTGTCAAAAGCGTAATTGGTAGCGCTGTAGGGATAAATAGCGTAGAAATCATACGTGGAACCGCCGTCCCAGTATTTCTTGGGCTCGTATGTCCAGAGGTTGGGGTCAGCAGCAGTGCTCGCGTTGGTCACCAGCTGGTTGTTGAACAGGAATGAGAGGTTCTCATCCATGGTCTGGAAACCAAAGACACCCATAGCGTCGCCTGCCACGAATGTGGCGCCGGAGGACTTGGAGGCACGTGTAATGCCGCTCACATAATCATTGAACTCAATGAAAGCACTGGGGTCCGCGTTCTGAGAGTCATACTCAAACATGACCTTGCTCTCCTGGCAGGCACCGAACAGCATCAGCGCTGCACCAACAAATAGAAATTTACTCCTTTTCATCGTTAAAACTATTTCTTTTTTTCTTTTTTCCCAATCAATAAATGTATCCCGCAGCATCGGCACCCTGTGTCCACTGCTCACAGCCGGTATCGAACGTGATCACGTCCGGACCTATGATAAGCGTGAGCGTATAGTTACATCCTGACATGAATCTGTCAAACATATCAAGAGGCATAATGCTGGTGAACCGCTCTGCACGGCCGCCGCCAGTACTCATGGTATAGCACACCTTGATGAACTGGTCAGCTCTGGTGGCCTGAGGAATCAAGAGTGACTCAATGACGTACATACCCTTGCCGTCCACTGCCACACCCTCCGCACTGCGGATGGAGTAGCTGCTGCCGGAGGCATAGAGGCTCCACTCTACCATGGTACGGTCCAGAGTGTTGTCAGGGTTAGGTGAGTGGTCCAGACGCTGAACGAAATCAGCCTGTCCCCTGAACTCCCCTATTATGATGCTGTCCACGGTGATGGTCGTGCCTGCATCGGAGGAGATGGCTCCGTTGGTCTTGACCAGCACGTTGAACTTGGAGAGTATGTGCTGCATGTTGAATACCACCCTCTGGGCGCGATAGCCGCTTATTCCGGTCTTACCGGCACGGTCTATCATCCAGTCCACATCCGTCACACCGCTGAAGCTGCCCAGCAGAGCGCGTGAACCGCCATCGGCCACAGCATTACCTCCGGTAAGCTCCACACCGTTGATGGTGAACACACCGGTGGAACTGTCTATGCTTACCTCAGCGCCATCCACTGAACGGCTGTGCGGAGCGTACGC
Source organism: Bacteroidales bacterium UBA1192 (assembly GCA_002310175.1). Classification (GTDB taxonomy): domain Bacteria; phylum Bacteroidota; class Bacteroidia; order Bacteroidales; family Bacteroidaceae; genus Colenecus. The sequence goes on along the minus strand of DBYG01000083.1, from coordinate 8,853 downwards.
ATAGAAACGGTATGTGCTCTTGGAATCCCAGTAACGCTTGTTCTTATAAGTCCAGTTGTCAATACTGTCACTATAGAACACGTACTCGTTGTTGAAGAGAGTGAACTCATCATCATCAAGTGCCTGCCAGCCCCATACGCCCATGCTGGTGGTATGATCTGACAGACGGGTCACCGCACGTGTGCTAACAGGATTATCTATCAGGCCGTTGCCGAAGTCAATGGCTGAGAAGAGATCCGCCTGGCTCTGCTCACTGATCTCAGTCAGCAGCTCAGACTGGCATCCCGTCACGGTGAGAGCCACCGCAACCATCAGCATCATAATCCTGTTATACATCTTCATAAAACCTACTCTCACTCTATATTCGTTCTTATTTATTCAGGACGTCCACTGCCTTAGTGTCATTCAGCTTACGCCTGTAAATAATGTCATAACTCAGTGTTATACCGGCACCTGTGGGACCAAACCAGCGGAACCTCCAGTTACGCGGAACAAGATCATTAGGGTTCTGGTACCAGCGGTAGTAGTACTTACCGTGGAAGGGAACACCTGCGTCATACTTGTCATAATGTGACTCATAGTAACCGGCCTTCACAAAGAACTCCAGTTTCCAGGTGTGCTTCCTGTTGAGCGGCAGTACATAACCGTAACCCAGACCGCCGTGAACGCCCTCACCCTGATAACCGTTGCCCAGATTACTGTCAAAACAGATATCATAGAGGTTATAACCGCCATACAGGCTCAGGTAATGACCGGTGTGCCATCTTCCGCTCTTCAGATAGTAACGCATCTCCTGCTGCCAGTTGAGCATCTGCAGGTACTGATGCTTGCTCTCATCGGACCACCACGGGAACTCATACTCACCCACTGTGGACCAGTGACCGTTCTCAGTAAAGTAATACTCATACTCCACGTTCAGGATGGGGGCGTAACCCAGATCCGGTGTGAAGAAAACATCGTATGCCAGATTAGTCTTGAGAGCCAGCTTGGGGAAGCGGCGGTGAGTGGGTTGCACCGGAATGACCGGAACCTCCTCAGTATGGTCAGGCTCCACAACGGGCTCAGTCTTGACCACAACCTGACGCTCCACCAGCTCTACGGTATCCTTGTAGAGGTCTATGGTCAGACCCGAGAAACGGATCCTGGGATAGTACGTCCTATAGAGATACTTGTATATATTGCCCACGTTGGCATCAGAGCCAAGCGCGTTCTCCATTCTCCATTTTTTAGTGCCGATGTTGACATCGGAATCAATCACATCAATAACCTTATTGACTGAGACCTTCTCCATGCGCGTGTCCTTTGAGACATAGTCACGCAGCATCTGCCAGGACTCACCGTCAGGCGATGTGCTCATTATTCCTGAAAGCTCGGGGTAGTTCTCATTCATGAAGCGGCCCATGGTCTCTGAACGACGCTCGGACAGCCAGATGTTATGCTCATAAACACCCTCGGGCGATGACTGGCTCAGGATTTCCAGTTTTGTGATGTTCTCAATCCCTATGGAATCAAGAATCCTGTCAAGCTGGCGCAGAATGGTGTTGTTATCCATATAATTCATGTCCAGCTCATAACGGTCAAACCTGAAATTGAACTCCAGATAGACAGTATTCAGTGTGCGTGTGTGTACGGTATCATATTCTATGCGGATCTCATCGGATGACTCAGCACTCAGGTCAGCGCTTTCAATGGCTATAAAGGTGGAACCACCGGGAAGATCCTTCTCCCAGGCCAGCTGAGTCTCAGCGTCGGTATCGTCATACCCGAACGCAGCCGCCATAGCAGCATCATTATATGAAGCGGCTATCTCACTGTAAGCAGCACCAGTGGAGGAAACAGCATCATGACGGACTGAACCATCAATGGCCCATGCCACTGACCAAACGTTTAGCAAGGTCAATGCTGCTGTTCCTATTATGCGGTTAAGTCTAATCATTTCTCTTTTAGTTTTATTTTCCGTAAGGAAGCTGTCCCTGACAGAGTTGTTGTTATTACTTGTTGTTTTAATTCGTTTTGTTGTTTTTGTTCCTGTTTTGGTTTCACCCACTCTTTTCTTCTACCTTTCTACTACCTTACCACTACCTTACCACTACCTTACTACTACCTTCCTTCTTCGGGTTTTGGTTTTGGTTCTTTGGTCTGGTTCTTTTGGTTTCTTCACCGCTCCTCCTCGTGGTGACCGGAAGGGGGGTCAGCCCCGTCCGGCCTATTTAAAGAAAAGAGTTTGCTTGATGATTACAGATTAGTTGATGGTGTACTCGTAGGCACCACCATCTGCCCAACCAGCTACACCTGTAGTCGGATTAATATCGAACAGTATTGGATCCGGACCTATTACTATGTCATATGTGTATTTGTATCCGGGTTCCCATGTTGCCAAAGATGCGTTCGATCCATTCTTGAATGCAGAAAGAAGTATTTCGGCATCATATGTTTCGTTCTTTATCTTATACTGAATCTCAATCTTATAACCAGCATCAACTGACTGAGGTACAAACAGCAAATCTACCAAACCTGGAACATTTGTGAAGCCAGTTGTTTTGCTTGTCAAAGCATCGCTAGCAAATACATTTCCACTTGTCTTTGTTCCATTAAATGTAGCAGTAGTAGGAGTACTTGCCAAAGTCCACTTATACTTATCTGTATCATAGGCATAGCTACCATCCATTTTTACAGCACCAATTGAAACACTTACAACAGTAACAGGATTATTTGTATTGTCAGATTTCAGAACATCACTAACAGCCATTCTAACAGTGATATTTGACAGAATGTGCTTGAATTGGAAAGCTACATCATTTGTACCGATTGTTCCTGTAAAAGGACTGTGGGTATCAAGATCTGTCATGAGGTCAATCATAGCAGAATTGGAAGTTGTAGCCTGCTGGAAACCTGTAATGGAGAATCCGGTCTTTGTATTGCCTGAAAGCGCAGCAGATCCTGTAAAATCGCCCTCATGGGGAGCATAAGCATAAAAGCTATAACTGGTAGCAGTCTTGTCCCAATAAACCAATGGAGAATACTCCCAATCGTTTACAGCATCATATCCATTTGTTGAAACGGTATGACCAGCTTTAAACTCAACTTTTACATCATTAAATGACAAGTAATTTGACTGAGTAGCTGTGTTCTTATAACCGAATACACCAAATGTATTACCTAAAGTTTCAAAGTTTGCCTGAGTATAAGCACCGGTAGTAATAGCCTTGGTTGAATTGTCAAGGTAAACCTTAGTGAAATTAATAGGAGTATCTATCTCCTCAGCGACGTTCATATTAATCACATCGCTCTGTGAGCAAGCTACAATCCCTGCAGCAGCTACCAGTAAAAATAAACTCTTTTTCATATTATATTTCTTTTAAAATTACAAAACCGAAAAACTTAATTAACAACATGCGCTACCTCTTCTACAACTGTCCAAGGAGTAACCGTAGCATCAAAGATTATAGGATCTGGTCCAATTTTGATATTAAGTGTATATTCACTTCCTTGAGCAAATTCATAAGTCTGATCAGCTGCAGTCTTACCAAATGCATTTGCAAGGTCATAGTATGCCTCAAACACTTCTCCACCAATGGTATATTTTACATAGAGGTAACGATCGGTAAGAGCTGTTGCATTGGACTTAGCACCTGTGGCCTTGCAGGTAAGTGTCTGCGGGAATATGAGGGTTTGGATCCAGTAGTATCCGTTATAAACCGGATTAGTAGTTTTAGTAGCTAAAAGATAATCACCGGTATTAACAAGATTATATGTTCCGTCCGAAGTCCAACCGCATGTCGTCATATTGGTGGTATATGCGAAATAACCTGTTTTCTTCAGATTGGCAATCTTTATCTCATTGATAACAAGATCAGAAGCACCCTTATAAGTATCCTGCTTGGTTACCTTCACGTTGAGCTTTGTGAGGATATGATGAAAGTTCAGAGCAACTAAAGCATTCTTGGTAGTGCTCTTATCAGCCAACATATAATCCTTATTGAAGCCAAAGTACTTCTTGTCAGCAATAGGGGTGATACCTGTAGTTGTGGTAACAGCTGCGCCACTAACAAGATTCTTCTCTGTGCTGATGTCATATTTATCAGTGCTACTACCAATGGCAATGTTAGTAGCACCAGCAGCCACTGTTAAAGCAGGAGCAGGAGTAGTCTCGTAAGGTGCTATTGCAAAGAACTCATATCCTGTAGCAACCTTATCCCAGTAACGGACATTCTCGTAATACCAACCGGCGGCAATAGTTGCGCCCCATTCGTCACTGGGTTTTGCAGGAGAAGTTTTATAAACAACCTCACCCTGAGTATCACCAGTAAAATGACCTACTGCCACATGACTGAATACAGATTTGGGCGTTGATTCTACAGTTTTCCATCCATAGACATCAAATGTCTTGTAGAAATCATAAAGATTGGTCGAATTGGCTTCGTCAGCACGAGTTGTCTTATCAGCGAATGCTTCAAAGATGAACGGCTGCTCAGCGTCATTTATCAAGTTCTCTTCGACGAGAACATCCTGAGAGCAAGCTGCAAAGGTCAGTACTGCAGCTGCGATCATCAAATAACTCTTTTTCATAATTCTCTTTTCTTTAATGTTATTGTTAATCTTTTGTTTTTTCTATCAATCACTGTGTTAATCTATGGTCTGGTTAATTGCAGCCTGATTATCCCAAGTGGATACGGTAGCATCAAACTTAATCACGTCAGGATCAATTGTGAAGTTCAGGGTGTAGTTGTAACCATCATAGAACTTCTGGAGGGCAGCTACATCATAAAGGTCGAGCTTGTAGGTGTAGTTCTCGCTGTATGAACCGGAGGTGATGGTGTACTTGGCAGTCAGGGTTACCTGATTATCAGCTATCTCCTGCGGCATAACCAGTGACTCAATGAAGAAGTATGGTTTGTTGGCTGTGGAAGCATTCAGAACCTGACCACCTGCTGCATTGTAATTCAGAGCATATGTGGCGTCCACACTTGATGATGTCCATCCGCTTACCTTAGGAGTGGCGGTTGCATCATAATCACTCTCTTCATAATCACCGCTGTCATCAAGACCTGATATTGTAACTGTGTTGATTTTTACAGTTGCATTATCAAGTGTGCTGGACTTGGCAAATGTCACGTTCAGCTTGGACAGGATGTGACGGAACACCAGGTTGACATATTCAGTATGTCCGTCTCCGTTCTGTGCGTTGGAAGCTGAAATCATCAGGTCAAGGTCACCGGCAGCCTCAACTGTGAAGCCCTTTACCTTCTCAGCCTCAGTAGCTGTAGCCTGAAGGTTGGTACCTGCAAGTGTATAGGTGCTTGTGGTCTTGAACTCGTTACCTGCATCAGCCACCTGAGCATTTGTTGCGCTGTAGTTGTAGCGGATGGGGTTGTTGGCCGATACCGGAGCGTAGGCTATGAAATCATATGTGGCCTGCTTGTCCCAGTAACGGGGATCAGTGTATTTCCAATCACCAAGAACTGGATCAGCAGTTGTTGCCTGGTATGTGCAGGTAACACCGTCCTGAGTTCCGGCAGCTGTTGCCTTGCCACCGAATACATACTGGATATCAGTAGCGTCATTAACTGACTGCTTGGTTCCGTACACTGCGAAAGTGTTGTGGTAGTACTCAAGGTTAGTGTTGACTGAAGCATCACCACGAGTGATCTTCTCTGAGTAGGAGGAGAACCCGATTGCCTTGGGGGCATCGGTCGGAATCAGGGCCTCGTCACGGAGGACCTCATCGTTAGAGCAAGCTGCAAACATGGCTGCAACTGCGGCTACGGAAAGCCATTTGACTCTCTTGTCCATTTTGTTAGCAAATTGTTTCATATTCATTTGTTTTTGTTTTTTTCTTGTTTGTTAGTAACTCAATTAATTCTCACATTTTAGATGGTCACCTCAGCTTCCACCTCGTTCTGCCAGTCCTCCACCTTGGCGTTGAATCCGCCGCCGCCGGGCTGGGGTTTGGGTTCCAGTTCCTTCTTGGGGATTGCTCCGCCGTCAAGTATTATGGTTATGACACCACCGGTGGGATGATTGTGCATCTGCTCGGTGACATCGCGCGTGAAAACATGGGTGTTACCGTTCCTGAGGGTTACGCCCACACCTACATAGTTGTTATCCAAAACCTCCACAGGTCCACCCTTTTGAAGTTCTTCCAGAGGATTGATTCCGGGAAGTCCCCATGTGAGCATACGGCACACGAAAATGTCGCCCTCATATGAGGCAGTGTCATCGGGAAGCTGTATGTCAGTATGTGTCTGGAGAGGTTTGATGTCCTCACTTGAAATAGAGATCGTGTTGGTGAATGTCTTACGGGTGAAGAGGTCCACTCCCTGTGCCAGTCCGGTGGCGGTCATACCGCGTGCTCCGGTGATGATTTGTCCGTTCTCATCGTAATTATTCTTTACAATGAACTGGAAAACGTAGATGAAAGTGTACGGGTCAAGGACGGCGTTTACTTTATATAGATAGACAACTGTTCCGTCAGGATCCACGATTCTCTCGTATTCATCCGGATCTTCGCTTACATACAGGTCCTGCACCTGACAACCGAACAGGACATCCGGCTGGTTGTAATCGATGTAATGCTTGATGGTATCCGGCATCTCGCTGTCCGAACTCTCACTCCTGGTGGTTATCCATGACGGCTGTGAACTGGAGCGCGTGGTGGCGTTATAGAACTGGAAGTTCTCATCCTGCTGGAACAGGGTCCACTCTGTGCCGAAGTTGTAGAACAGCATGTCATAGCTGGTTCCGGTGGTCAGGCTGACACGGCCGCCCTTGGAACTGAAGATGTTGAAGAACGAGCTGATCTTTTTCTTGCTGATGGAATCCAGGGTATAGACTGTACCTCTAACGAGTTCAGGCTCCTCAGGATAACCCAGATAACCGTACTCAGACACCCACTCGTAATTCAGCTCGGTGCTCCAGGTGGCTGACCACAGGAGTTCAAGCTGGATGTCATAAATGGCGATGCTCACCTCAACCTGGTCAACACGCAGATAAAGGTCCTTACGCTCACAAGCCACATTCGCAGCAAGGATTGCTGTCACGAATGCAAGCCAGAGTGTCTTGACCAGTTTGTTCATTTTACCTGCGATTGCCATGTTTTTTTTATTTTTACTCTTATATATACGCGCTCGTATGAGTGATAAAGCGGGACAAAGATACGGCCTTTTTTTATAATGGACGCATAATTTACCTTTTTTTTTACGAATTTTTGTAATTGTATCCAAAAAGAGATGTTTATTCGTCCAATAGTTACTTTTTCATTTCGAATTTGTAAATTCAAAAAAAAAACGGTTCAAAATTGTTTAATTGAAAAGAAATAACCCTTAAAATGTTCAAAACAGAGCAAAAATGCACATATTCTAAATACATTTTCAAAATCAAGGATTTTAAAATCATCAACCGCTAATGGACGATTTTAAAATCACACCTATTATTATATATAGGCAGGAACGGAAGGTTAAATGGAAAAATAAAGAGTTTTGCCAGATTTGTGGGGTGAACTTCCGAACATTATTCGTTAACCGGTGTTAAACGACTGAGAGAGGTGTATTACCGTATGTTGATAACTTCCGCGGATTTCATTTTGCCGGATAACTGCAAGTGCGTAGTTTTGCCCTATATATATTATATAATATGGTAAAGATAGGAACACCGCTCACCAAGGTGGCCAAGAAGGCCCTTTTGTGCGGCTCAGGAGAACTGGGAAAGGAAGTGGCCATAGAGCTGCAGCGTTACGGAGTGGAGGTGATAGCACTGGACCGTTATGAGAACGCTCCGGCCATGCAGATAGCCCACCGCAGTTACGTACTCTCCATGCTGGACGGAGACCGTCTGCGTGAGATAATAGAGAAAGAGCATCCGGACATGATCATCCCTGAGGTGGAGGCAATAGCTACCCCCACCCTGATAGCTCTTGAGAAGGAGGGGTATAACGTCATCCCGACGGCTAACGCCACCTTCCTCACCATGAACCGCAAGGGCATCCGGCAGCTGGCTCATGAGACACTGGGCCTCCCCACATCCAACTACCGTTTTGCCGCCACGCGTGAGGAGTTTGACGCCGCCATACGTGAGGTGGGTACGCCCTGCGTGGTGAAACCCATCATGAGTTCATCCGGTCACGGACAGAGCGTGTGCAAGCGCCCGGAGGATGCGGACAAATCCTGGAAGATAGCGCAGGAAGGCGGACGCGCAGGCGGCGGTGAGGTCATAGTGGAGGGATTCGTAAAGTTTGACTACGAGATTACGCTCCTCACGGTCCGTCACGCAGGCGGTACCACATTCCTCAACCCCATAGGGCATCATCAGGTGGATGGTGACTACCGTGAATCATGGCAGGCACAGCCCATGAGCGAGAAAGCCCTCAGGCAGGCGCAGGACATTGCCCGTAAGATTACGGACGCACTGGGAGGATACGGCATATTCGGAGTGGAGATGTTCGTGTGCGGCGATGACGTGCTCTTCAGCGAGGTGTCACCCAGACCGCATGACACTGGCATGGTTACCATGATCTCCCAGGATCTTTCCGAATTTGCGCTTCACGCACGCGCAGTATTGGGCCTTCCCATCCCAAATATCACGTTCTACGGCCCCAGCGCATCAAAAGCAATAGTAGTGGAGGGCGATACCACAATGGTAGAGTTTGAGAACCTGGATGAGGTGCTGTCCGAGGAGAACGTGCAGATACGCCTCTTCGGCAAGCCCTTCATAAAAGGTCACCGCCGCATGGGAGTCCTCCTGGCCCGCGATGAAACCGTGGAGAAAGCCCTGGCCAAAGTAGAACGCGCATACGCCAAACTCCGCATCCGCGTGTACTAGTGTGCAAAAGTGTGCAAAAGGGGTCAGGCCCCAATT
>DBYG01000073.1 GCA_002310175.1 Bacteroidales bacterium UBA1192 | reverse complement strand
GTTAGCCAGTGCAAACATAGTAACTGGAGCGTAAGTTTTTCCGTTCATAATGACAATACGAGTAGTACAGAAGGGTCTGGCCCCCTTTCTTGTTACTTTGTAAATGTTTTTTATTTCCTGAATATTCCGGCACTGTCAACCTTTTCAGGAAAATGTCAACCTTTTCAGGAAAAAAAGGCCTAAATTGTTACAGTTGTTACAGTGTTACAGTTAAAATCATGGTTATCCCAATAAATATTCGTGTGTACGCTATAAAATAACTGTAACAACTGTAATAACTGTAACGCTTGAACCGCTCGATATGTAGATTGGATAAGCAATACTATATTTCTCTGTCTTGTCTTATAGGTTAGCCATAGTCCAGGCTGCTTTGTGCCATACTAAATGGGTATGGCAACCCTATGGGTAGAGCGAGAGTAAAACGAAGTTGATGACGATAGATTCTTGGTGTTGAAATGCTGGTTTTTGTGAGGATATTACAAAAAGGTTTGCTTATATTTGTATTCAAGTTATTTTAGAGACATGGATAGAGTTATGAAGAAAAGTCTGATTGTTGCTTTGATGCTACTTATGGTTTTTGACATTGCGGCTCAGAATGAGGTCTTTACCGGTGTCGTAATCAATCCGGACAACAGCGTGACTTTCCGTTACAGGAATCCCAAGGCGGTGAAGGTGGAGGTGTCCGGGGAATTTATGGATGGTTCCGCGGAACTGACGGAGAGGGATGGTGTATGGACGTACACTACAGCTCCGCTGGCATCAGAGCTGTATTTCTACAGTCTTACAGTGGACGGACAACCTATATTGGATCTTAACTATTCAGTGGTGAAGGATATTCCACGCTGGATGAACTATTTTATAATAGGCGGAGAGAAAGGGGACCTCTACAGTGTCCAGGATGTTCCTCATGGAAGTGTAACGTCACGCTGGTATGAGAGTTCCACGCTCCAGATGCGCCGAAGGATGAATATTTACACTCCACCTGGCTATGAGAACGGGAAACGCAAATACCCGGTACTGTACCTGCTTCACGGTAATGCCTGCGATGAGAATTCATGGCTTGACCTGGGACGTGCAGCTCAGATCCTGGACAATCTGATAGCTGCGGGGAAGGCTGAGCCTATGATTGTGGTGATGACAAACGGCAATCCTGCCCAGCAGGCGGCTCCGGCCTATTTCGGGGATACCTACACCAATGCCAATACGCGTCCGGGAATAGCATCGTTCACTGATTCGTTCAAGGAGGTGATTTCATTCATTGACGGCAATTACCGCACCATAACCAGGAAAGAGGGACGCGCCATTGCGGGTTTTTCCATGGGAGGCGGTCATGCTTTCACCATTTCCAAGGATTATCCGGGAACATTTGACTATGTGGGACTGTTCTCGGCCGCAGGCAGCAATATCAGTGATCCGGCCCAGAAACAGAAGATCCTGGACATGAAGAAGAATGGTTACAAGCTCTATTACATAGGGTGCGGCACTGATGATTTCCTGTACAGGAGTGTCCTGAACTACAACAGGCAGCTGGATGATATAGATTTCAGATACTATTTCCGTGAGACGCCGGGAGGACATACCTGGGGCCCATGGCGTATCTATCTGAGCGAGATGGTACAGATGCTTTTCCGGAAATAGGACAGATATGTATGTCTTCCTGACCGGATGTGGAAAAAGAAAGAATGATTATTAACTGAAAACTGACCTTATATTATGAAAAGAAGTATCATGCTATTGGGCATTATGTCAACTGTGATGTTGCTGTCGGGTTGCAATGACCAGAATTATGAGTATCCGTTCCAGAACCCTAAGCTGTCATTTGACAAGAGGGCCGATAATCTGCTTTCCCTGCTTACGCCTGAGGAGAAGATAGGACTGATGATGAACGGTTCTGTTTCTGTTGACCGTCTGGACATTCCAGCTTACAACTGGTGGAATGAGGCCTGTCACGGTATTTGCTATGATGATGTTACGGTTTTTCCGCAGGTGATTGCCCTGGGCGCCACTTTCGATGCTCCCCAGCAGCTGGAGATATATACCGCTGTGTCCGATGAGGCACGTGCCGTATGGAACACCACTGACCATCATCAGTTGGGCGTGAGACAGCCTAACGGAAGTATCTGGCATCAGGGGTTGTCATTCTGGTGCCCTAATGTGAACATATTCCGTGATCCCCGATGGGGACGCGGCCAGGAGACTCCGGGTGAGGATCCCTATCTGAATGCCGTGATGGGTACCCAGACTGTAAAGGGTATGCAGGGCACTGACAAGAAATATCTCAAGCTGCACTCATGCGCCAAGCATTATGCAGTGCACAGCGGACCTGAGCCTCTGCGTCATCAGTTCAATGTGAGCGTTTCCGGCCGTGACCTTTGGGAGACTTATCTTCCTGCTTTCAAGAGTCTTGTTCAGGACGGTAATGTTCAGGAGGTGATGTGCGCATATCACCGTTATGAGGATGAGCCTTGCTGCGCAAGTGACCGTCTGCTGGTGGATATCCTGCGTAACAAGTGGCAGTACAAGGGTCTTGTGGTGACTGACTGCGGTGCCATAGGCGATTTCTTCAACGCCCGCCAGCACGGCACTCATAAGGATGCCGCCAGCGCATCGGCCGATGCCGTTCTGTCCGGTGCCGATATTGAGTGCGGAACCAGCTATCGCGCCCTGACACAGGCCATTGAACAGGGACTCATTACTGAAGCTGATATTGATGTGAACGTAAAGCGTATCCTCAAGGCCCGTTTTGAGCTGGGTATGTTCGATCCTGCCGAAGCTCTGCCTTGGGCAAACCTGGGACTTGATGACCTGAGCAGTCCGGCCCATACGGCTCTGGCCAGCAAGGCCGCGCATGAGGCTATAGTTCTGCTCAAGAACAACAATAACCTGCTTCCGCTCCGCAAGAACATGAAGATTGCGGTTGTAGGCCCTAATGCCGATGATGCCCGTGTAATCTTGGGTAACTACAACGGTTATCCAACGGCTGCCAACACCAAGACCATCCTGGACGGTATCCGTGAGGCGGCTCCTAATGCGGAGATTATTTATGAGAAGGGTTGTGACCTGAACGCCGCTTCCATCACCACACACTATGTGGGTCAGATCAACGGAGGCAAGGGCCTGCACGCAGAGTATTACAACACTCTTGACTGGACCGGAGGTGTGGTTGCCCGTGTTGACTATGATGAACCTCTTACACTGAACACCACATCGCCCGCATTGGCACATGAGGACTGCCCATGGGCCGACGGCGTGAACATGACCGGTTTCTCAGCCAAATATACAGGCAGCTTTACAGCTGATTATACCGGCGATATGGTTTACAGCGTACGCGGAAGTTCCCGTTACACATTCAAGGTGAACGGTGAGACCATAGCTGAGAATCAGGGTCAGGGCGGCGGCCGTGGCGGTTTCGGTGGTTTCGGTGGTTTCGGCCGTGGCGGTGCTCCTGCTACCACATTCAAGGTGGAGAAGGGCAAGACATACGATATCTCTATTGAGCTCTCACAGCCCGAGGCACGTTCCGCATCATTCTCATTTGATATCTACAGCCGCGGGCCGGTGGATTTCGCCAAGGTTATTGACAGGATTTCCGCAGCCGATGTCATCGTGATGGTAAGCGGTATATCATCGGACATTGAGGGTGAGGGACATGACCGTTCATCGATTGAACTGCCCGAGGTTCAGCAGCAGCTGCTTGCGGAACTGGATGCTACAGGCAAGCCCGTCGTTCTGGTCAATGTGTCAGGCAGTGCCATAGGATTCGGCAATGTGGAGAGCAAGTATGACGCTCTTATCCAGGCATGGTACGGAGGTCAGGCTTGCGGTCAGGCTGTAGGTGACGTGCTGTTCGGTAACTACAATCCTGCCGGACGTCTGCCTGTAACCTTCTACGCATCGACTGACCAGCTGCCCGATTTCCAGGACTACTCCATGAATAACCGCACTTACCGTTATTTCAAGGGGCAGCCCCTGTACGCTTTCGGTTACGGCTTGAGCTACACCACATTCAGCTACGGTGATGCCAAGACCGCGGGTAAGGCACAGAACATGACACTGACAGTTCCTGTTACCAACACCGGAAAGCTTGATGGTGATGAAGTTATACAGGTCTATGTGAAGTCTCTTGATGATGCCGACGCTCCCATCAAGTCCCTGGCGGGTTTCGCCCGTGAGAATATCGCTGCCGGTCAGACCAAGACCGTGAAGGTGGAACTGGGTAAGGATGCGTTCAGTTTCTATGACGAGAAGACTGACGGACTAAAGTTCAAGCCCGGACGTTATGCCATCCTTTACGGTGGTTCATCGCTTGACAAGGACCTCAAGAGCATAGAGGTGAAGCTCTGAGTAAATGATACAATCAATTGTTGTGAATTACTAACCGGATATTGCTGTGAAACGTACTTTATTATTACTAAGCGTTGCCTTTATGACAATAGGTCTTAAGGCCCAGATGGTTGATTTCCGTGGCGTGAACCATTGCGGAATATATCCTAATGAGAAAAACCTGCTTAAGGAATGGCCTGAAGGCGGCCCTGAGAAACTTTGGGTAGTGAATGATGCCGGAAAGGGTAACTCCAGCGCATTGGTGAGTGACGGTTTTATCTATACAGCCGGACTTACCGATGATGAGCAGGAGGAGCGTCTGAGCTGCTACAGACTGGATGGCACAATGGTGTGGCAGGTCAAATACGGACATGCCTGGACCAAGTCTTACCAGGAGACGCGTTCCACTCCTGTGGTTGACGGTGACCGTCTCTATATGGTAAGCAATATGGGTGAGCTGGTCTGCCTGAACCGTGCTGACGGCAAGATCCTCTGGACCATAGACTACTGGAACAAGTATGGCCTTACTCCCAATGACCAGGGTATATGTGAGCATCCTCTGATTGACGGTAACAAGGTCATCGTGACCACCTGCGGCAAGGAGATATGTATGGCGGCTTTCAACAAACTGACCGGCGATGTAATCTGGGAGACAAAAGGGTTTGGTGATAATGCTACATATTTTACATCCCGCATCATAGAGTGGAACGGACATCGGCAGATTATAAGCGGAACAGAGATGCATATATTCGGAGTGGATCCCGAGACCGGCAGGATGGTGTGGAACGACAGCCAGTGGACTTCCGATCCCGCCACCAAGAGATGGCTCTACTCCATGATCAACACTCCGGTGTTCTACAAGGGCAAGCTGCTGGTCAGTCTGGGTGACGGTCACGGCTGTACCATGTACCAGATGGCCGATGACCTGTCGGGTGTCAAACTGCTTTGGAAGAACAAGGAGGTTGATTTCTATATGGGCGGAATGGTCGAGATTGACGGCGTGATCTATGGCAGCACGGGCGATAAGCACAAATGGGCGGCTGTGGATATTGAGACAGGCAAGGTGCTCTATCACGAGCAGTGGGCCGGAGGTAAAGGACGCGGCGCACTCATCATGGCTGACGGTATGTTCTATATGTTCGATGAGCGTCGCGGCACCATGGGACTGGCACGCATCAATCCCGAGAAACTGGATGTGGTAAGTGAGTTCCGCATAACAGACGGCTCAGGAGCCTGTTTCTCACACCCAACTATCTTTGACGGAAAACTCTATGTACGCCGCGGCACAGCCCTGATGGCTTATAACATCAGGAAATAGGAATCGTTATACGATACCCAATGCTAATTTGAGAAGAAATTCTACTCTTCAGTGTATAGAGTTTAGGAAGAATTCGCCGATTCAAGTCAGCCTCGATACTCGG
>DBYG01000003.1 GCA_002310175.1 Bacteroidales bacterium UBA1192 | reverse complement strand
AACCGCCGGGAAGGCTGCCGCATCCTTGTGAATGGCAAGGAGCTGACCAAGGACGGCGACCATGTCCAGTACACCTTCAAGGCAGGCGAGACCGCAAAGATTGAAATCATCCTCTGATTAAAGAATGAGACCGATGGGGCCATGACTGCGAGCGTGGGCTTTCTGGGTATGGTATTCCCCAATAAGAAGGAACTTAAGACTGATTACAATTTTAATATGAACGGATCATACCCTACCCATACTCATTGAGTAAGCTTAGAGCGAGCCTAGAGTATGGCTAGAGCGAGCCTAAAGCGAGCCTAAAGCGAGCCTAGAGCGAGCCTGGACTATGGCTAAGGGCAGCCTTTCAACTAAATTGCGGAAGAACCACCTATTTCAGTACAAAACACTATGATGGTACCGTTTGAGCGATACTATCATTATAGTGATGTGACCCCCAAAAGTTAGACAAAAAACTTTTGGGGGTCACATCATTTTGAGTTCCCCTTTTGACTCCTGCAATTAGGGCTGTGTAGGAGTCAATGTCCAGGTGTCCCAGCCGCATTGGTGACCGTTCGTATCGGACACGGTAACATAAAGGCCACCGTAAGTGCCACTATGTGTCGGCATATTATTGGACCAATGTAAACTATAATCATAAACCTTGACATTTCCGAAATAGATACCATCACAGTAAATATCACTAGTCGGACCACCGTACACACCTCCTATACAGTGCGATTCTTCAAAATCGTATTGAGGATTAGACCCATCATAGTATGGAGTATTAACCCCCTTAATGGCTGTTACGCTGGTAATGGTGGTGGCAATTCTAATTTCGCCGCAACTGCAGTACGAATATCCTGCTCCAATGCCAGGACCATTTGAGCCGCCAATGGCAGTAACTGTTCCGCCATTGATAATAATATCTCCACAATCGCTATGAACCCCACTCGTGCCTATACCCGCACCACCTTGAATGCTACCAGCTGTAGCAGTCACTGTACCGCCGCTGATGGTGATGGTGCCGAGCCTGTAACCGCTACCAGCACCAATTCCTGCACCTTGATCATTGCCAGTGGCATTGATGATACCACTCAAGATAACGATATTGCCACCGTCACAAGAGTTTGAACCACCAATACCCGGAGCATCGTCTATAGCGCAGGCGTTGAGCGTGCCGGTGCCTTGGATAGTCAGGGTGCTATAGGTAGAGGTAAAGTAATCGCCAGGTACATAAATGCCAGGCCAAGCATATCCGAAGCCCTTCACTGTGTTCGTCGTGCCATCGGCCAGAATGATGGTAGCATCGCCCAGGCAAGTGATACCGGCATGTGCATCATTATCCCATGCTCCGTCGGCATTGATGCTCACGCCCGCGAGCGTAACAGTGGCGCCCTCGGCAATTGAAATCTGATAGTTACTTTCAAGTGTACCCATCAGCCAGTCACCATTCTGGGCCACGTAATTGCCGGAGAGATTATTAAGCTGCACCCTGTGGTCCTCAACTGTGTAGGTCCAGGTGTAGTAGTCAGGGTGACCGTCTGAATCGGCATCCGGTCCGTCAACGCGGGCACTGCGGGTAACGGTGAAGCCGGGAGCGGCCAGCTGGGCGGTGACATCAAGCTGTGTGGTAGTGCCATTCATGTTAGCTGTGGGGTCAGTTGAATCATCTGAGGGAGTGTAATTGGCTCCATAGATTCCACAATACGTATCATAATCATAAGCACTCGTAACCGTGAGCGTTGCGGATGCTCCGGTGCAGCTAAGATTGAGATTTCCATGAACCAGAATTCCCATATTACCAACACAAGTGATGTTGTTAGAACCGGTCAGGACTAAAGTGATGTCTGCATTTGGATTGGGATTGTTGTCAACCTGGCTGATGATAGGATAATTACCATACAAGGCCGTGAAATTATCAAGGGTGATGGTTCCACCGTGACCTTCAATAATTCCAAAGCAATAATCTTCACTATTACCGCTAATGGTAAGGTTAACAGGATTCTCTTCAATTGAGTAGTATCCGTCGTAAATTGGTGTGGCACTTGTACCTGTGATAGTAGGCTTTATGCATTTCTGCCAGGTGAGAGTTGAAGAACCATAGTAGTACTTGCCGTTGGCGAAACCGCTGCCAGGAGCGTTCTTGGTAACTGAATAGACATTACCGGCATTATCATAGGCAGAAAGAATGAGCGCATCATCCTTGTTCTCGTCATTGAACATCAATGGGAAATAGATATCACCATTATGGATTACAGGATTCAATATGTCAAGATAAGGATCGGAAGACATATTCCCATAATAATAGTAAAGTGGCGAATTGTTGTCATAAAACGGGAAATAATGATATATTATCCTGTTGTTTGAAGAATTGATTCTGAACTTTGTTATTGTAGGAGTTACTGTGTTGTTTCCTGCATCCTTGAGTGTGAGATTCTGGCGGAACATGGACTGCAGGTTCTTGAAACTGACATTGTTGTCGGTTGTGTTACCAACCTTGCCAAGTGTCAGTGTATAATTTGAATTAACATCAACATCTACGTTTGTCACTATCATGACAGCTTCAGCACAGTCAAAATGATCAGCACCCCAGTAATAATCATCAGGATCTCCAAAACCAACAGGATCAACATATCCGTTCTTGGCGCCTGACAGGGCACTTATCTGCACACAGGGCAAATTTTTGCTGTAAGGATTATGAGGGTTGTAAAGCAGATGTACCACATCATTTGTATTAGGTACGTAAGGGTCATAGTCAAGACCACCATCTGAATAGTAGAATTTCAACGCACCGCTTAGATCACATGTTGCTCCATTAATATTATCGATGGTCAAAGGAATCAAAGCGCCGGCATCATAACCAAAAGCAGGAGTAGTACCGGCACGCTCAATATAAACATAAACCTTGTCACTAGCCTCAAAAGCAAAGGTGGTGGCATTATCATCGATAGTCAGTGCCTTGGTGGTGGCATCGCCTATTGATGCGGTCAGGTTAATATAGCAGACGGGTGCCTCCTTCTGGGCGGCGGGCTCTGCGGGCTCCTGGGTTTCTATCAGTTTGTTGTTATCAGAGCATGAAATCATTGATCCCATGGTAAGGGCTGTTAGGGCCAATATTATTCTTGTTTTCATTGTCTTGAAAGATTTAAGATTAATAACTACTTACCATTCTTCCGGGGCATAATCCGGCTTGCTACCTGTGAGCAGTTGCTGAGTCTGTTCTAACTTAAACACCTGGATTACAGGCTTTTCATACTTTTGTTTCTCAGTTTTCTTTTCCATTGTTATGTTGAATATTTAATTTGAAATCAATGTGAAATACAGTACGCAATTTGAACTTGTGAAGATACAAGAAAAAGTTTGAATGTGAAAAAGGGGAAATGTGAAAAAGGGGACAGTCCCCTTTTTCACATTGATTCTTTTGTCTCAATGCAGAAGACTGCATAAAGAGGAACGGCCTTGATTTGGTTGGCAAAACCGAAATTCTTACCCGATATACGATATGCAAAGGGGCAATCGTAGCTCTTTTTAAAGTTGTTCAGGCTGATTGCATCTACTTTCCTTCCTTTCTTCACTTCTATAGGCATGACATTCATCCCGTTCTGAAGAATGAATTCTACCTCCTGCGTATTGTCATTTTTCCAGTATCTGGGTGTGAAGCCATTTGCCACCAATGCCTGGCAAACATAATTCTCTGCCACTGATCCCAGAAAGGTATTATCGGTCTCAATGGAGTTTAAAAGCATCTGGACGGGCATTTGAGCCTTGGCATTAAGAAGTGCAACGTCATTCATATATATCTTGAAATCACTGTCGTCTTCATGAGCTGAAATAGGAATGAAACCATGGGATATGAGTTTGCATTTATATACGGTTCCAGCAAGGATGAGCCATTCAATGGCTTCTCCGAATATCTTGGCAGTACCTCCCTTCATGGCCAGCTTGTATTGGAATTTGCGGTTATCTTTGGCCAACTGGGTCGGTATGGAGTTGTAACATGCACGTATTTTCACTGTGGTGGCAGGCTTTGCGTATTTTCCCATATCGGCATTATAACCATTCAGTATGGATTGCTGTACGGCCCGGCACTCCAGATAGCTGTGAGTGTCCACGTATTTCTTTACGCTCTCAGGCATGCCTCCCACAATAAGGTATTTCTGGTAGATATCCAGTGCCAGAGAATGAACAGAGGCAGGCATGGCCTCATTTGAGTCATAGTGTGACCGTATCTCCTGAGCAAGAATATCATTCCCTGTAGCCCAGAGAAATTCTTCAAAGTCCATAGGGTACAGCCGCAGTTCATCCACCTTACCTACAGGATATGAGAAATTATCCTCTGTGTCATTTTCCTCCTCATCGGGTTTATTGCCGCTGTTTACCGCCACCCCAAGCAGGCTGCCAGCCGCAACAATGTCATACTGCGGCATATCCTCTTGAAAATACTTGAGTGCAAGAAGTGCGCGCCTGCAATCCTGTATTTCATCAAGTATTACTAGTGTCTCATGCGGCAGTATGCGAGTATTGTAAAGAGACTCAAGAAAGGCTATGATTTCTTGCGGATTGATATTGTTCTTAAGGAAATTCCTGACGTCAGGGACCAGGTCAAGGCTGACTTTTATGTAATTCTTATAATGTTGCCTTCCAAACTCCTCAAGAATATAAGTCTTACCAACCTGTCTTGCCCCCTGAAGGATAAGTGGTTTGTGACTGGGGTTGTTTTTCCAGTCAATCAGATTCTGTGTGATTTTACGTTGCATCTCTGTTGCTTGCGTTTATTTGCACACAAAACTAATCAAAAACTTGGAAAAAATCAAAAATAATTTGATTATTTAATAGTTTTTGGTCGAATAAGTGGTATCCTTTGAGCGCTATTATCAGATAATGCCCTTGATACAAGAAAATAAACATAACTTAAATTATGCTATCCAATTGTTCGTCATTTATTATAGTGTTTTATTATCTTTGAATTCATAAAAGAGTGTTGCATTCATAATAGATCTACTACCTAAGATTTATAATCTTACATGATTTGATTAATTGTGATTGTCATCCTTTTTTGTTCAACTTTAATACGATCAAAATATGCTATGGAGATGGGATCAAGGTAGATCTAACTATTTTCTAATGGAAGCAACTGGACTACCTTTTGCTCCATCTACGTATTCAATTAAAAGGAACTACAAACGTGTATTTGAGTGCATGATGCTTGCATCCTTAGCGATCGACAGGCTGGAGCGAGAGGCAAGATGAAAGAAGCCCCCCGTCGTACGGTTTGTGCAATCGCTCATAAACTCATAAACTTTACAGAAAAAAAATGAGAACACCCGCCAAAATTATTCTGTTGCTGACCACATGCTGTTTGTCGGCAACCTGCTACGGAAAGAAAAAAGAAGCAAGGGACATGGTTGTTGTAGCTTACGTGACGTCGTGGACCAACGAAGTGCCCGACCCCACTGTGATGACCCACATCAACTATGCCTTCGGACACGTCAACGAAACGTTCAACGGCGTTCGCATCGACAATCCAGACCGCCTGCGTATGATTATCGGTCTCAAGCAGCAGAATCCGGCCCTGAAGGTGATGCTGTCCGTAGGAGGCTGGGGTAGCGGACGCTTTAGCGAGATGGCAGCCACCCAGGAGAACCGGCAGGCCTTTGCGCTCGACTGCCGGCGCGTGGTGAACGAGTTCGGACTGGACGGCATTGACATCGACTGGGAATATCCCACCCAGGGCGGAGCGGGCATCTCCTCTTCGCCCGACGACACAAAGAACTTCACCCTGCTGATGGCTACCCTGCGCAAAGTACTCGGCAAGAAGCAACTGCTCACTGCCGCAACCGTCAGCTCAGCACAATTCATAGACTTCAAGAGCTGCATCCAGTACATGGATTTCGTTAATGTGATGGCCTACGACATGGGAAATCCCAGCAATCACCACGCAGCCCTCTATCCCTCCGACATATCGGGCTATTGCACCTCGTCGGAAGCTGTTCAGAAGCATTTGGAAGCCGGCGTGCCTCGCGAGAAGTTGGTGATGGGAGTGCCATTCTACGGAAAAGGCAAGAGCGAGGATGAAGGCCTGCGGCAGTATAACCGTACTGGGCATCTTCCTCAGGGCTACGAAGAGCGTTGGGACGAAAAGGGCATGGTGCCCTATCGCGTAAACGACAAGGGTGAATTCGTCTGGGGCTATGAAAACACACGCTCACTGGCCGCGAAGTGTAAGTTCATCCTCGACAACAACCTGCGCGGAGGCATGTACTGGGACTATGCCAGCGTCAACCCGCAGGGCGATGAGAGCCGCACCCTCTGCCTCAGCCTGATGAAGAACCGCCAGGCCACTATCCCGCCCCGCCGCGTACTGGTACTGGCCGAACGCGGAGGACTGCACGAGGGATTCACCGCAACCGGCCTGCAGTGGCTCGAGGACCAAAAGGAACGGCTCAACATTGAACTGACGATTCTGAACTCGGCCAAGGAGATTCCGCAGGGCGAGCTCAGGAAGTATCACCTGGTGCTGCAGCTGAACTACCCGCCCTACGCCTGGAGCGAGGCTTCGCAGCAGGACATGCAGGAATATATCGACCGCGGCACGGGGGGCTACATCGGCTTCCACCACGCCAGTCTGCTGGGCGAGTTCGACGGCTACAAGATGTGGCCTTGGTTCTCTGACTTCATGGGCAAAATCCGCTACAAGAACTATATCGCCGAAAAGAGCGACGGCACGGTGCAGGTAGAAGACCGCCAGCACCCGGTCATGCAGAACGTGCCAGGCACTTTTGTAGTGGCTGAAGACGAGTGGTACACCTACGAGACCGACCCGCGCCCCAACGTGCATGTGCTGGCTCACGTGGATGAATGCAGCTATACGCTGAAGACCGACATCAAGATGGGCGACCACCCTGTCATTTGGACCAATCCCCACAAGCGAGCCCGCAACGTCTATTTCCAGTTCGGCCACAGCAAGTCGCTGTATGAGAACCCTGCCTTCCTCACTCTTTTCGAGAACGCTCTGCACTGGACCCTGCGCGACGTCGAATGACCTGTCGCCTCTTCCCCGTCTGGTTCAGTATATTCAACGGCAACGAGGCGATTATCCTCTCCACCGGAAAGGCTGCTGCGCTCTGCGGACGCTACCTTAATACATAAACTATAAAAGATATGAAGACACGTTTCCAAAAACTCATGCTGATGATTGCAGCCCTTTGCTTCACGGCAGTCCTTACCGCACAGGAAAACGGCGAATACGCCGCCAACTATGCCCGTGCCCCACGCTTCAAAGCCCTCCTGCACTACGAACCGGGAGCCGAAGAGGCCCATGTACAGTTCGACAAACAGGCCATACAGTTCTTTCATAAACTGACTTACGGCGAGGGATGGATTCTGGATATCACCACCTCGCTGGGAGATTATCCCTACGAGAAGCTGAAGGAGTACAGCATCATTATCAGCCTGAACGCTTCGCCAGGCGGCAAGGCACAGCGCGAGGCATTTGAGAAATACATGGAGAACGGCGGCGGATGGATTGGATTCCACGCCTCGGGCTATAACGACCGCAATACCAAGTGGCCCTGGTTCAATCGGTTCCTGGGCTGCGGAGCCTTCTACTGCAACAACTGGCCTCCACAGCCCGCTTTGGTGGAATGCGAGACTCAGGAGCATCCCGTCACTTGCTCTCTGCCTCAGTCCTTCGTGGTACCAGCCAGCGAGTTCTATCAGTGGCAGCCAAGTCCCAGGAAGAACCCTGACGTGGAAGTTCTCCTCTCCATCTCTACCAAGATGTATCCCTTCGGTCTGAAAGACGTGGTGAAGTTTGGTGACTTTCCCATCGTCTGGACCAACACGAAGTACCGCATGGTCTATTTAAACATGGGACATGGCGACGAGGAATTCATTGATGCCTCCCAAAACCTGCTCTTTGTCAATGCCTTCCGTTGGGTGGTGAGCCGTGACCCACAGGGCGATCCATTCAAGAAATAAAAGAAAAGCCTCTCCTCATTTCTAATAGACACTATGAGAATAACCATAGAAAAAAACGAACAGGCTTTCGACCTCGCTGCTGCTGAAAGGATTGTACAGCAGATTAAAGAGAAGCCGGAAAGTGTGATAGGACTCTCCACGGGACGTACCACAGGTAATATGCACCGGCTGGTGGCCCAAATCCATCGAGACCAACCTTTTGATGCCAGTCGTGCCACATTATTTGGAATAGATGAGGTGACAGGTGTGCCGCGCTCCTATTCTGGCGCATGCTACACAATGCTGAAGACGGAAATCATTGATGATTTGGGGGTAGATGAAGAACATTTCCTGATGTTGCCCACAGAGAGTGATAATCTGGATGCTGACTGCAAGCATTTCTCCGATGAGTTGCAGCACAGAGGAGGCATTGATCTGCTCATCCTGGGCCTTGGCGAGAACGGACACCTTGGATTCAATCAGCCAGGGACTTCCTTCGAAAGCACAGCAGGTGTAGGCAGTATGGATTCTAAATGGGTATGGCTAACCTATGGCTAACCTATGGCAACTCTATGGGTAGAGCGAGAGTAAAACGAAGTTGATAACAAAACACATCGCACTTGACCTCCCTTCCGTCCAATTCACTGGCATCACACATAAATGTTTGCTATAGAAACAAGTCGCCTCATTTCCCGTAAGACCCAACACAAAGATACTTTATCCTCCGGAGAAAATCAAGACGGGGGCGTGGTCGGGGCGAATACCGACGATGCATTAGTCTAGTGGCTCGGACCAATAATCGGAGGCGGCAAGAATGCTGTTTTCTTCGGTCAAATTGACAACCTGCACTTTAGGAGTCTCGTAGGGCTGTTTGTTCTGGAGAATACCTTCCATTGCTATCTACCTATTAATCTGTTTGGGACCAAAAATAATAATTCTCAGCGAGATATGCAACAGTAAAACCCGACCATAACGACATTCTGGTGCAGCGGAACGGGGGCGTGGTCGGGGCGGAACTCCACCTAACTCCGCCACTCCAAGGCGTCACCATGCATTAGAAAATGATCCTTTTGCGTGGTTTGCGTCACATCAGATATACTCGTCAATGCGCTTTATAGCCAGACCATCTATGCCTATCTTGCAGAAAGCGTAGATGAAAGCGCTGGCCTGGCGGGCGTTGGTAATGAGCGGGATATTGAAATCAACCGCCGTACGACGTATCTTGTATCCGTTCTCAAGCTCACGCGAAGTGTTGTTCTTGGGAATGTTTATAGCCAGGTCAATCTTTCCGCCGCGCATATAATCAATCACATTGGGTTTCTCGTCCGAATCCGGCCAGTGCAGCACCTCCTTAACCGTTATGCCGTTCTCCTCCAGAAACTTGGCCGTACCGCTTGTTGCGTAAATCTTATAGCCGTAATCATCAAGGATACGGGCGGCATCCAGCAGGTCAATCTTGGACTTGGTGGGGCCCGATGACAGCAGTATGCCCTTCTCCTTTGAAGGAACGCGAGTGCCTACCGATATCATACTCTTGAGCAGAGCCTCATGGTAATTGTCGCCTATGCACGCCACCTCACCTGTCGATGCCATGTCAACACCCAGTATGGGATCGGCCTTGAGCAGACGGGCAAACGAGAACTGTGAGCACTTTACACCCACGTAGTCTATGTCGGCAAACGTCTTGCCGAACGGCTCCACCTCACGGCCCAGCATAATCTCCGTAGCCATACCTATAAAGTTGAACTTGGTGATCTTGCTTACGAACGGGAAGCTTCTGGAGGCGCGAAGGTTGCATTCGATAACCTTGATGCTGTTCTCCTTGGCCAGGAACTGTATATTGAACGGGCCAGATATGTTCAGGGCTGCTGCAATCTTCTTGGAAATCTTCTTGATCTGACGGATGGTCTCATAGTAGAGCTTCTGAGCCGGGAATACCACAGTGGCATCGCCAGAGTGCACTCCCGCAAATTCTATATGCTCGCTTATGGCGTAGCACTTGATAACACCGTTCTGGGCCACAGCATCAATCTCCACCTCCTTGGCGCGCTGCAGGAACTCGGTCACCACAACCGGATGCTCCTGGCTTACCACAGCGGCGTTGTTCAGGGCGGTCTCCAGCTCCGCACGGTCGCTGACCACACGCATGGCGGCACCGGACAGCACGTACGATGGACGGATAAGCACGGGCAGACCCACCTCATCCACAAAACTCCAGATGTCATCCATGCTGGTAAGCTCTTTCCAGCGGGGCTGGTCTATGCCCAGAGAGTCACACATCTCCGAGAACTTCTGACGGTCCTCGGCCATATCTATGCTTTTGGCCGATGTACCCAGAATGTTGATACCCTCATGATCCAGCAGCAGAGCCAGGTTATTTGGAATCTGTCCGCCGGTGGATACTATCACTCCCTTGGGAGCCTCCATATCGCAGATGTCAAGTACACGCTCAAGGGTAAGTTCATCAAAGAACAGACGGTCACAGGTATCGTAATCGGTACTAACGGTCTCCGGGTTATAGTTTATCATGACCGCACGGTAACCCATCTCCTGGATCTTCTTGACCGCAGCCACACCGCACCAGTCAAACTCAACCGATGAGCCGATACGGTAAGCGCCGCTACCCAAAACGATTACAGACTTACTGTCCTGCTCAAACGTAACATCGTTCTCAGTTCCGTTATAGGTAATGTACAGGTAGTTGGTGAATGCGGGATACTCGCCTGCCAGCGTATCAATCTGCTTTACAACAGGCAGAACGCCCAGCCCCTTGCGGTATTTGCGTACTGCAGCCTGTTTCTCATGCGGATTCAGTTTATCGCCCTTAATTGTAAGTTTACCTATCTGATAGTCACTGAATCCCATGCACTTGGCCTCACGCAGCAGGTCCTCACTTATACTCTTTATGTCAGCAGCCTCAGAAAGTTGCTCCTTGATACGGTGGATATTGAAGAGCCTCCAAAGGAACCACTTGTCTATTTTAGTAAGGTCATGCAGCTTATCCACAGAATAACCTTGGTCAAAAGCTTGCTCTATGGCCGGCAGACGGCGATCGGTAGGATTCACCAGTTCAGTCTCGATATCGGGCACATGCACATTGTTGCACACAAATCCGTGCAGTCCCTGCCCTATCATACGCATACCCTTTTGGATAGCCTCCTCAAAGGTACGGCCTATGGACATTATCTCACCCACCGACTTCATGCTGGAGCCAATAAGACGTGACACGCCCTCAAACTTACCCAAGTCCCAACGCGGAATCTTACATACCACGTAGTCCAGGGCTGGCTCAAAGCAGGCCGATGTTACCTTGGTCACGGAGTTGGGAATCTCATCCAGACCGTAGCCCAGGCCCAGTTTGGCGGCCACAAAAGCCAGTGGATAACCGGTTGCCTTTGATGCTAAGGCCGATGAGCGGCTAAGGCGGGCATTGACCTCGATCACACGGTAATCATCGGAATCGGGGTCCAGCGCATACTGTACGTTGCACTCTCCCACTATACCCACATGGCGGATAATATCGATTGCTATGCGACGCAGTTTATGATACTCATGGTCACTTAGGGTCTGTGACGGAGCCACAACCACGCTCTCGCCGGTATGGATGCCAAGCGGGTCAAAGTTCTCCATGTTACAAACTGTGATGCAATTGTCATAGCGGTCACGTACCACCTCGTACTCAATCTCCTTCCATCCCTTGAGTGACTCCTCTACCAGTATCTGCGGAGAGTATGAGAATGCCGATGCGGCCACTTTCTTGAGTTCCTCATCATTTGAGCAGAATCCGGAACCCAGACCGCCCAGCGTATAGGCGGCACGTACAATTACCGGATAACCAATCTCCTTGACTACTTTCAGAGCCTCCTCCATGTTGTTTACGGCCTCGCTGCGCGGTGTCTTTACACCTATGGAGCGCATCATATCAGCAAACAGCTCACGGTCCTCGGTATTGATGATGGCCTGAACCGGAGTTCCCAGCACCTTGATTCCGTATTTGTCCAGTATGCCGCTCTTGAAGAGCTCCACACCGCAGTTCAGGGCGGTCTGGCCACCGAATGCAAGCATAATGCCGTCGGGGTGCTCCTTTTGGATTACCTTCTCCACGAATGCGGGAGTAATGGGCAGATAATAGATGGCATCGGCCACACCCTCGGATGTCTGAACCGTTGCCACATTGGGGTTTATAAGTATGGTGAACTTGCCGTCCTCACGCAGGGCCTTGAGGGCCTGTGATCCTGAATAGTCAAACTCACCTGACTGTCCTATCTTGAGTGCTCCTGATCCGAGCACAAGTACTCTCTTTACATCTTCCATAGCATCATTCATTCTTTACGGTACTTCCTAATATTATCTACAAACATGCCGAACAGATTGCCTGTATCGGTTGGTCCGCTTGATGCCTCAGGATGGAACTGTGTTGAGAAGAAGGGCTTGGTCTTGTGCTTTATGCCCTCGTTCGTTCCGTCGTTCAGATTCTCAAACATGCGTTCCCAGTCTGCGGGCAGAGTGCTGTCATCTATGGCGAAACCGTGGTTCTGCGATGTCACAAAGCACTTATGGGTGCCGGGAATGCGTACGGTCTGGTTGTGTCCACGGTGTCCGTATTTCAACTTATACGTCTTGGCTCCTGCGGCTAGTGCCATCAACTGGTTTCCGAGGCAGATTCCCATTATGGGCTTGTCCTGCTGGAGAGCCTTACGCAGATGCTCTATTGTTTCGGTGCATATTGCGGGGTCACCGGGGCCGTTTGATATAAAGAGGCCATCATAATCCTCATGGCTGAAATCGTAGTTCCAGGGCACTCGTTTGATTGTCACGTCATACTGGAGCAGGCAGCGCAGGATGTTGTTCTTCATTCCGCAATCCACCATCAGGACCTTGTAACGGCCGTTTCCGTATTGCTTGATTTCGGGACATGACACCTGGGCTACCAGATTGTCCTTGTTTGGGTCATAAAAGGGTATATCCTCTTCGCCAAACACTATCTTGCCCATCATGGCTCCTTTCTCTCTCAGACGCTTGGTCAACGCTCTTGTATCTATTCCGTAGATGCCTGGCACCTGCCATTTCTTGAGCCACTCACCCAGACTTTTCTCTGAGTCCCAGTGGCTGTATTCGGCCGAGTACTGAGATATGACAAGAGCCGAACACTGGATTCTGTCCGACTCATAGAACTTTGAAATTCCGTTTACTGTCTCGTCTCCCGGCACTCCGTAGTTTCCTATCAGGGGGAATGTGGGGACTAGGATCTGGCCCTTGTATGAGGGGTCGCTCAGACTCTCGGGGTAGCCGGTCATGGCTGTGTAGAAGACCAACTCGCCCGATACGGACTTCTCATAGCCGAACGAGCGGCCATGATACATTGTACCATCCTCAAGAATTAATACTGCTTCTTTCTCCATTTTTCAGTTTATCAGATAAAAACTTATATTGTAGTCTCCAGACCTACGGCCCCTTTGGCCCTATCCCATTGTCTTCCAGCCAATGGGAAGACCTTTTTTATTTTTGCTATCGCAAAAAGCCTTCGGCAGGGGCCCCTCCCTCTGACGCGCCGAGGGTGGCGACGGGTCTTGAGACCACAATATAAATTTTTATGCAGGCTTTATCATGTTTTTAATTCTTTCCATTGCTTCTATTGTGCGCTGGCGGTCAGCGAATGAGGTTATTCGGAAATAGCCTTGGCCGGCGGGACCGAATCCGCTTCCTGGCGTTATGACGACCTGGGCTTTTTCCAGCAGGAGGTCAAAGAAATCCCATGAGGTTATTCCACCCGGGGTTTGGGCCCAGATGTAGGGGGCGTTTTCTCCTCCTTGGGGGTTCAGACCCAACTCATCCATACTCTTTCTGATTATGCGGGCGGTTTCAAGATAGTAGTCTATGGTTTCTTTTATCTGGGCTCGGCCCACTTCTGAATAGATGGCCAGGGCTCCTCGCTGGGAGATGTAGGAGGCTCCGTTGAACTTGCAGCTTTGGCGGCGCTCCCAGAGGGCGTTCAGACTCACAGTCTTACCACTTTCATCCTTGACCATAAGTTCTTGTGGGATAACGGTGTAACCGCATCTTATTCCAGTAAATCCTGCGGTTTTGCTGAAGCTGCGGAACTCTATTGCGCAGCTTTTGGCTCCCTCTATCTCGTAGATGGAATGGGGTATCTCGGGGTCGCGTATGAATGCCTCGTAGGCTGAGTCGTACATTATCAGGGCTCCGCTTTCAAGGGCGTAGTCAACCCACTGTTTTAGTTTGCCGCGGGTTATAACTGCACCTGTGGGGTTGTTGGGATAACAGAGATAGATTACATCCAGTTTCTCCTTAGGTATATCACCTGTAAAACCGTTCTCCGCACTGCATGTGATGTACTTGATTATATTGCCGCGCATAAGGTTGGTGTCAACATATACGGGATATACGGGATCGGTAATTCCTACTACTGTTCCGGGGGCAAGTATGTCGCCTATATTGCCTGTATCACTCTTGGCGCCGTCATTTATGAAAATATCATCAGCATCCATCTTTACTCCCAGCGGAGCGTAATCACCCTTTACGATAGCCTCTCTCAGCCAAAGGTAACCGCGCTCGGGACCATAACCGTGGAAAGTGTCAGATGCTGCGCAGTCATCGACAGCCTTGTGCATAGCCTCTATCACGGCAGGAGCCAGCGGCTTGGTTACGTCACCTATACCCATGCGGATGATATCTGCACCGGGGTGTTTCTCACTATATGCAGAAACCCTCTTTGCTATATCAAGAAAGAGGTATCTCTGTGGCAGTTTTGAAAAATTCAGATTAGCTTTTATCATGTATCTTATTCTGTTACAGTACCTTCAAACACAAACTCTGCAGCACCGGTCATCAGAACCTCCTTTGTTTCAGGGTCCCACTGGACCGTAAGCGTACCGCCGTCCATTATCACATCACAGCCGTCAGCATCGGTATATCCCTGCATGGCCGATGCCACTGCCGTAGCGCATGCGCCCGTTCCGCAGGCAAACGTAATGCCGCTTCCGCGCTCCCATACACGCATCCGTATATGCTTGCGGTCAATCACCTGGGCAAACTCTATGTTGGCGCGGTCCGGGAACATCCTATTGTGCTCCATAAACGGACCCACCTCATTTACATGCGCCATCTCCGCATCTTTTACGAACATTACCAGATGCGGGTTACCCATATCTATGGCAGAGCATACGGTAGGTCCCTCACCAACGTTAAGTTTCTCACCTACCAGTGTGCCGGAGCCGTGATTTACCTTAAGCGGCAGACCCTGACCCATGTTTACGGTAACCGTATCAACCGTTCCGTCCTGGCCCAAATGCAGTTTAAGTATCTTGATGCCGGAAAGGGTCTCAAGCTTTATTTCAGTCTTGGTGGTTAATCCTTTATCATGCAGATACTTACCGACACATCGCGCACCGTTTCCGCACATACGTGCCTCGGAGCCGTCGGCATTGAAGATTCTCATGCTGAAATCGGCAATGGCTGACGGTCCTATCATGATAAGTCCGTCAGATCCTATTCCTTTGCGGCGGTCACTCCAGCGTATGGAGAACTGCTCGGGATCAGCAATGGAGCACTCCATGACATTGACGTAGATGTAGTCATTGCCCAGGCCTTGCATCTTGATGAAACGGATTACGCCCATATTACTTGTCCTTAAGGTATGCGTCAACTTGTGTTGCTACTTCACGTCCGCTGGCAAGAGCGCGGACTACAAGGCTGGCACCGTTCTTGGCATCACCTGCCAGGAATACGTTCGGGGCGTACTGCGGATGCTCGGGCTTGAGGAATCCCATAGCCAGCAGCACCATATCGCACTCTATTATCTCCTTGTTGCCTGTAGGTTTCATCTGGGGACGGCCACCGTTTGGATCCGGTACCCACTCCACAGTCTCTACCTCAACGCCTTTAAGATTGCCCTTGCCGTCATCCAGGAATTTGTTTGATGTAAGGCACCAGCGGCGCTCGCAGCCCTCCTCATGACTGGTTGTGGTCTTGAGTATGTTGGGCCACTGGGGCCACGGTGTTGCCGGGTTGTAACCAACTGGGGGCTTGGGCATAATCTCAATCTGTGTAACGCTTACGGCACCCTGACGATGGCATGTTCCTATGCAGTCACTGCCGGTATCACCGCCGCCAATCACAAGTACCTTCTTACCCTTGGCCGATACGGTCTCCTCTGGGCTGAACTCTTGTCCTGCCAGACGCAGGTTCTGCTGTGTCAGCATCTGCAGTGCAAAGTATACGCCCTTGAGTTCACGTCCGGGAATCTTGAGGTCACGGGCGGTAGGTGTACCGTTGGATATGATGTATGCGTCAAAGCCCTCGGGCAGTTTACTGAGGTCAACGGGTGTGTTGAACTTGAACTTTAT
>DBYG01000048.1:38002-100305 GCA_002310175.1 Bacteroidales bacterium UBA1192 | reverse complement strand
GCGTTTTGTAGTATCTTCGCGGCATAAAAAAACTATTAAGAGATGGAAACAGTTCTCAGCGGCATACGCCCTACAGGAAACCTTCACCTGGGTAATTACTATGGTGCAGTGACAAGCTTCATTAAGCTTCAGGATTTATACAGATGTTTCTTTTTCATTGCAGACTGGCACTCCCTGACCACACACCCTACCCCTGAGAACATTCAGAACAGCGTCCGCACCATTCTGGCTGAGTATCTGGCTTGCGGTCTTGACCCTGAAAAAGCCACCATTTACGTCCAAAGTGATGTCCCTGAGGTGGTTGAATTATATCTCTATCTCAACATGAATGCTTATTTGGGTGAACTTGAGCGCGTTACATCATTCAAAGAGAAGGCAAGGAAACAACCTGACAATGTAAATGCAGGTTTGCTTACCTACCCCACTCTGATGGCTTCAGACATCATAATCCACAAGGCCAATAAGGTGCCGGTAGGAAAGGATCAGGAGCAAAACATGGAGATGGCACGCAAATTTGCCCGCCGTTTCAACCAGATGTATAAAGTGGATTTCTTCCCGGAACCTGCATCGTTCTCTTTGGCCAAGGAGGGCGGAATAAAAATTCCGGGATTGGACGGTTCTGGCAAGATGGGCAAGAGCGAGGGTAACTGCATCTATCTGTGTGACGAACCATCAGTAATCCGTAAAAAGGTTATGAAAGCGGTGACCGATGCCGGTCCACAGATTCCGAACAGTGAGAAACCGGAGGTCATTCAGAACCTGTTCACTCTGCTTGGTGTGGTTTCCACCAACGATACTTACAATTATTTCAACGAAAAATGGAATGACTGCACACTTCGCTATGGTGACCTCAAAAAGCAACTGGCAGAAGATATAGTGGCCGCCACCGATCCCATACGCGAGCGTATCAGGGATTTCTCCAGCAATAATGAACTACTTGACAAAATAGCTCGTGCAGGGGCCGAGAAGGCCCGTGAGAGCGCATCCAGGACTTTGCGTGAGGTGCGTCAGATAATTGGCTTCAAAGTCTATTAAGCGACACCATTAAACCAATTACAATGAGCAAGATAAGTGATGCTGCCAATGTCGCATGGAACGCGGTACAAACATGGAAGTTCTGGAAAGAACTTCTCATAATGACGGCAGGTATGGCTGTTGCGGCACTGGCCGTGAACTATTTTCTGGTTCCCGGCAAGCTGATTATTGGAAGCATATCAGGTCTGTCAATTGTGATAAGCGGTATTTTCGAAATGATTGGAATGCAGGTTAAGGTTTCAACTGTGATTCTGATCATAAACGCCATTCTGCTTATTATGGCTTATCTGCTCATCGACAAGGAATTCGGCCTTAAGACTGTTTATACTGCCATGATTCTAGGTCCGCTCATGGACCTATGGGAAAAAATAATGCCGGCTTCTGAACTTATCAGTGATGGAACTTCGGTCATGGGTGACGTATGGCTGGACCTGTGTTGTTTTGTGCTATTGCTCAGTGCATCACAGGCCATTCTGTTTCACATTAACGCCTCCACCGGAGGACTGGACATACTGGCCAAGATAGTAAACAAATACCTTCACTTTGACATAGGGGCATCCATATCTGTGGCGGGGGCAATCATCTGTTGTACGGCTTTTATAATTAATCCGTTCAGGATGGTAGTGGTAGGTCTGATAGGTACATGGATTAACGGCATTGTCGTGGATTACTTCACGGCCAGCATAAACAAGCGTAAAAGAGTGTGCATCATATCCTCCAGCCATGAGATATTGCGCAAATATATAATTGAAGAACTGGACCGCGGATGCAGCCTCTATAAAGTGACCGGCGGATACAGCGGCAAGGAGAATACTGAGATTCAGGCCCTGCTTACACAGGATGAGTTCTCAAGACTGATGGACTTCATGAAAAAGAACGATATCCACGGGTTCATCACCGCCGGTAATGTCAGTGAGATATACGGGCTCTGGAATAAACATAAGCATGGCCCTATAGGCTGATTAGAACCACTTTGTGATTTCCTGTTCAGATTTAATTACATAAACTGTCCTTCCGTCAGGAGTGCGGGAAGGGATGCTGCATGCCTGGAGAGCACGTACAAGCTCCTGCATCTCATTCTCTGACAGATGGCGGCCGATGGGGATGGCAGCCTTACGGGCCATAGCCAATGCCATACCTTCAAGCTGGCGTTCCTCCTCCTGCGTAGGGTTGATACGCAGGTCAGCAATCATATCGGTGACAAGACGCTCATAATCCTGTCCTTCTAGACCTGAAGGGACACCCTGAACAGCAATTGCTCCACGTCCCATATCAGAAATATCGAATCCCAGATCGGCAAAACGAGGTTTCAAATCAGCAAAGACAGCGGCATCAGTAACGGAGAGCTGGAATATCTCAGGGAAAAGCAGTCCCTGGGAAGCGGCCTTGCTGCTGTCAGCATCGGACATAAAACGCTCATATAAAACTCTTAAATGGGCACGATGCTGATCTATTATCATAAGTCCCTGCTCTGAAGGAACAAGAATAAAACGGTCAGCAAACTGATATGGTTTGAGCGGCTCTTCCTCCGCCTTGATAAGTGTCTCGCTCATGGGGGTGAATGATACTGTCCTGTCATTCACCTTGCGTTCTATGACCTCTCCGTATAACTTGTCCCAATTATCACTATTGGTTTTTGCATGGGCAGACTCGCTCCTATGGCCTGAAAACGGATTGAAATCGGGATTATAGCTCACTTTGGGCTGTATCACGGGACGTGATGAGTCAAAGATAGGGATATCAGGCATGTCCGCCGTATTGAAATCTATGGTAGGCATATCCTCAAAACGACCCACTGTCTCCTTTACAGCTGCCATGAGGATTTTCCATATCACCTGCTCGTCCTGAAACTTTATTTCAGTCTTGGTGGGATGAATGTTGACATCGATAGTGTCAGGGGGGACATTCAGGAAGATGAAATATGAAGGCTGTTCACCGTCCGGCACAAGTCCCTCGTATGCACTCAAGACAGCCTTGTGGAAATAGGGGTGACGCATAAACCTGCCGTTCACGAAAAAGAACTGCTTGGCACCACGGCCTTTAACATTTTCCAAATTGGAACAGTAACCGCTAACCTTCACAACTGATGTCTCAACCTCTACAGGGAGCATAGCCTCATTCATCCTACGGCCAAACAGGTTGATTATCCTCTGCTTTATGGCCGAAACCGGCAATGACAGCACATGTTCACCCTGATGGATAAGCTCTACAGCTACCTCCGGATGAGCCAAAGCCAGACGTTCTGCCTCAGTCAAAATATGACCGTATTCTGTCTGGTTACTCTTGAGGAACTTGCGCCGGGCCGGTACATTGTAGAATATGTTACGTACGGTAAAACTGCTGCCTACAGGACATACGCACGTCTCTTCATGTACTATCTCAGAAGCCTTTATGGTTATGGAGGTTCCTATATCGCTGTCCGAAGTGCGTGTCCGGAGCTCCACCTCAGCCACAGCGGCTATGGAGGGCAAGGCCTCACCACGAAACCCGAATGTAGTGAGAGAATATAGATCGTCTGTATTACGAATCTTGGATGTGGCATGACGTTCGAACGCCAGGCGGGCATCTGAAGCACTCATACCGCAACCATTATCAATGACTTGAATGGAGGTACGGCCGGCATCAGTCAGAATAACCTTAATGCTGTCCGCTCCTGCATCCACTGCGTTCTCCATGAGTTCCTTCACAACCGATGCCGGGCGGTTGACAACCTCGCCAGCTGCAATCTGGCTCGCCACATTCTGTGACAGGATCCTAACTTCACCCATAGGTCACAATCAGATGAAAAATTTCCCGGTCATGAGCCAATGCAACACGAACAGAAGAGCCAGTATAAGCACCACAGATGTCTGGATGGTCATGCGGGGACCACCGTTCTCCTTACGGCGTTTGAGATGCTTGGTTCCCTCAATGAATTTACCACGAATATTCTCCGGATTATATGTCTCTTCCGGAAGCATGCCAAGTTCTCTCTTGGCTTTCTCCTCCATTTTGGCCAACCTGTCCTTCCGCTCATCATAATAGATGTACTTATGCTCGAAACGACGTGGCTCTCTTACTGTAAACATTCCCATATCAATCTCCCTGTATTTTAGGCAGCGTCGGCAACGGCACTGTCTTGTTTGAAGTCTGTTTTAGCTGTTCCGTAGGCCTTTTTGCCCTCCAGTAGAAGACATCACTGCGACTGATAGGCCTTAAACGGTCAAACCAATTGAAATTGGAAAGGTACATCTTTTTCTCCTCCAGCTGACTCATGGGATACATGATTCCGCTTGAGCGCCCGTGTACCACTATGCTTTCAACTGTTCGGTGAAGGAAATGGATTGTAAGATGCGAACCCTCAAGAGTGTTCATTCCTATCATAGAGGAGTCTGCATCATCCACAGGATAGAAAATAGCCAACACATTACCTTTGACATCGGCTTTGTCTATCTCCCCGTTCTTGAACCAGGCATACATCTCACGACCGGTTATCTGATTGTAATGCAATGAGTCATTGTCCTGTATGAACAGAGCCTGTCCTATAACTTCAGCACGCTCAATTGTGCTGTCATTCATGTAAAAAATCATTTTCTCACCCAGAATCTGCTGGTTGTCACTCCAAAGGATAGGGTCTTTGAAAAGCGTGAGGGTGGAATCGGCTGTACAGAACTGTGCGGAATCAGCCACCATCTGTACATCGCTTCTCCAAGCCTTGACCTTGTTGAAGGCCCTTACATGACGGTTGATTACAGTATCGCCTGTCTCGTTGTAAAATGTCAGCAGACGGAAGGTGTCAGCATGCAGAAAGAGACTGTCACCTGCCGAATACTCTATAAGTAAGGCATTCCCTGTCACGACAGCGGAATCCGTATCCTGAAAATAGCACGCATAATCACCCAAGACGTCAATCCTGTCACTGTAGTCATTGATTACCACATTGCCATATCCAAATACGCTTCCTGAACTCTCGGTGTAGATAATACTGTCACCCGTCATTCTGGTACTACCGTCATCCTGTTCCACGACTGAACGATCAAGCAGTACGGCATCCCTGGAGTCAGAGAGGAAAGTACCTCGGGAGGTATGTATTATATTGTCATCACTGATGATTGTAGTGGGACTGACAATAAATGCCTTATGAAGGTCAGTATTGTAGTGAAGTGTATCAGATGAGAGATTGTAGTCTGGACTCTCCAGTGTAACTCCCTCTATGAAAGTAGCCAATTTTGTCTCCGTCTCGAACTGTCCGTATTCCGAAATGAGTGTGCTCTGCTCATCAAGCAGCGTACCTCCGTCAAAGAACCAGCCTATCCCTATGTTACGGTCATAATTGAGACTGTCCGTGAGCAACACCATACTGCGGTTCTCCAGCCTCACGTTGTCCCTCACACGCAAGAGTTTTGTGTTGCCGTCATAAAAGAGTGAATCACCGTAAAGGAAAAGCGTATCACCCTGCTCAGCACGGACGTTGTGGTAAGCTTCGAACGAATTGGCTTCCTGATAGAAAAGTGCGCTATCACAATACATGTACATGCTGTCATGCCTGAACACAACATTGCCTATGAGGATCTGCGCATCCGGATTCCTATACTTATCGAATCTGAGGATATCGGAGTTTAAGAGATAGACAAAACTTGTCTTCTCATTTTTCAAAGAGTCATTCTCCAATGAAATTGATAAGGAGTCCTGCTCCTGACTGCAAACAGGAAGTGCCGCCCCAAAGAGCATTGACAACAAAACAGCAATCCGCAGGACAGGTCTCATGGTTTAATAATTTATTGCTTTCCCCAACCGGGATACATGAATTCACAATCGTTCCACCCATCGCTGATCTTGACATAAGTGGTGCGTTGTTTATCCCGGATCCACTTGTCAATGGCCTCCTGACGTTTGTAATCAGCCACTATGTCATGAAGCCTCTCATAGTCATCAGCCATAGTTGCCTTGTGACCGGTGATCTTGTTCTTGAGCTTAACAACGGCACAAACCACCTTACCGTTCCTAAGCTGCATGGTAAATGGGTCCGATACCTCACCCACGTGCATACGATCCACAACTTTAGCCACATCCGGCGGAAGCTGCTGCATCTCATATTTCGAGGTTATGGGCATTCCCGGTTCAGACTGATTAGCCATAAGACCGTTATTGCTACGAGTATCTTTATCCGATGAGAAACTGGCCACAGCACTCTCAAATGTATATTTCCCGGACCGTATATTCTGGGCAATCGTATCCAGCTTTAACAGACACTCCTCCACACTGGTCATAGGGACCTTGGGTTTTCTCAAGATATGCCTCACCCTTACTCTGTCACCAAGCCTTTCTATCAGCTGGATGATATGGAACCCATACTCGGTCTCTACAATCTTGGATACTTTCTCAGGATCTGTTAGATTGAATGCCACTGCTGCGAATTCCGGCACTATCTCTCCGCGTCCCATGAATCCGCAGTCTCCTCCGTTTTTGGCAGACTCGGGATCCTCGGAATAGAGAATGGCTAAAGTGGAGAAGGGAACCTCACCGGAGGTTATCCTTTCAGTATATTCCCTCAGATCACTTTTGACAGCGTCAATCTCCTCCTGAGGTATAACAGGATCCATGGTGATAATCTGGACCTCAACCTGAGGATTGATGTAAGGTATATCATCAGGCGAGATATCCCTCATAAAACGGCGGACATCACCTGGGGTCACCTTGACACGTTCCATGATCTTGTCACGCACCTTGCTTACTATCATCTCCGTCTCACAGGATTCATAAAGCTTGAGCCTGATCTGTTCTGCACTCATCTTCCTATACTCTTCCAGCTTCTCCCTGGAACCTGCCCTACTCTCGTAATAATTATAGTAGAGTTCCACCTGACTGTTGACATCATCCGGACTGACAGTAATACTATCAAGCTCAGCCTGGTTCAGGAACAGTTTGTTGATGGCAAGCTGCTCAGGAATGATACAGTATGGGTCTCCGTCCCAGCGGGTTCCGGACATGGAAGCTTCCAGACGCGCATCCTCCACCTCAGACTTATAAATGGCCTCATCACCAACAATCCATACTACTTCATCAATGACGTTGTTCTGGGCCGATGAACGATATGAGACACCTGTCAATGCGACAAAAACAGTACAGAAAAAAATATGACGTATGTTCATTGCTCTACTCTGTAATATTCAATTAAACCCTTATCTATGGCACTCTTATAAAGTTCCTCTTTTATTTTCCTCATGTAACTTACTTCGTTTGTGTTGATGAGGAGCACTCTGACCTTTTCTCTGGCATACTCAAGGGGCTCAACACCACCCTTGCCGAGATACTCGCTTATGCTAAGCAGATAGATATTCTCATCATCACTCATCTCAAAACTCTTCCGTTCCTCAATAAGATCCTCCAAAGAAGTGTCAGACTGCGGTATAAGCGCAGATATCTCTGCCAGATTGCGCCAATTGTCATAAAAGAACTCGCATCGTGCCGAATTCCTGATACAATACTTCTCTATCTCCTCAAACGATTCATCATCAGTCTGAGTAAACAATGTCCTGATTTTCTGAAGGTCGGGAGCTTTGGCTGGAATCTTGAGAAGAAGTCCCTTGACCAAAGACTCGTTCAGAATGAACATTCCGGAATTATCATTGTAGAAATTCTCTATCTCCTCATCTGTTATCTCAGTCGAAAATTTCTGTTCCAGAAGCCGGCGCTGATACTCATGCTCTATAAGAGAACGCCTATAATTGTCCACCAATCTGTCTATATCCCTTGTGTCAGGAATGTTACGCTCTGCATTCTGATAGAACATGACATCCTCTACCCAGTTCCTTATGTATTTTTCCGAGAACTCCACGCTGTCCTGTCCGGTGATTCCCAACGGCAGCACTTGCAGGAGATCTTCCGCGTAAAGCACGTTTCCATTGAGTTTCACTAGAGGAGTCTTTCCGCGGTCGTAACCGGTGGTGGAATCCCATCGGCAGGAAAGCAACAAAACCGACAGAAGCACTGTCGGTATCATTATTCCGAACAAGAATCTACGGTTATGGTCTCTGGCTACCCTCATCTCAATCTCCAAGCGTAACGGTTTTCAATACCTTCTTATCCACCTTTGTCTTATACTTTTTCTTAAGCCGTTTGAGCCATTGCTGTTCAAGATAGTCCTGATAATCATTAACAATCTGTCCTCCCAAATCCGATGGTTCCTCAGGCATTCTGATCATGTGTCCCACCGCACCGATATACGGCCAGGTTTCAAGCGGATCGTATGATCCTATCCCGAAAATCTCCTTGTCTGAATATCTGTTATGGCCCTTTTCAAACGGACCTTTCATTACACGAATCTGCGGCCCTTCATCATTAAAAGCCGCAAGTACATCCTCCCATTCGTTGTACGGGAGGTCTCTGACAGCGTCTTCAGCCCGGGAAAGCACATCTGCATCCTTGGCGAAAATGAGCATACCCTTGTAACGAGGTTCATCGAAAGAGTACTTCTTACGGTTCTTACGGAAAAAATCAAGGAGGCCTAAACTATCCTCACCAGCCTTCTCCCAGACTTCACGGCTACTAATCTCGAACATAAGTAAACCGTCATGATACTCCCTTGAAATATTGCCGAACTCTGGAATCAGCGTCTCAAGTAGAGAATCTTCACGCAGCAATGCCTCCTCTGGAGATAGGTTCCAACCGTATTTTTCCGACATCTTGCGGGCCTGCGAAAGTTTAGCATCCTTTATGATTGCCGGCTGATTCTTCATCCACTCATAAATGGAGTTCCTATGATCTTCATAATGACCAAAATCCTGATGACCAACCACCTTTATGATGACGAAATAGTTCTCATAGCGCAACGGAGTGCTGATTTCACCGTCCTTAATAGCAAAAGCTGCATCGGCAAGCTGTTCAGGCAGCTGTCCGCGTGAAGTCCATCCTATATAACCTCCGTTACGGGCTGCTCCATCATCTGAGTGCTTGGCTGCCAATTCGCGAAAATCCGCACCTTCACGGAGCAATCCATATATTGAGTCTATCCTCTGTACTGCCGCATCAAATGCTTGTTGAGTGGGTTCAGCTATTTGTATGGAGAGAATATAAGCCTCCACTATGCCGTCGGGGCCTACCTCTTCGGCAGACATACGGAAGGTTTGACGGGCTGTCTCCTCAAGGAACGCTGAGTCACACAGATACTCCTCAGCCTGCATGTCACGATATTCCTTGTATTCATTTATGAATGACTCCTTAAGTTCTATGCCGTCATCGATTGCAGCCTGAACCTTAAGCTTAAAATTAAGGTAGAGGTCAGCATATGTTTCCAAATCATTCTTCTGATCCGGTTCTTCAGTGTAGTTCTTCCTATAAAAATACTCGAATTCCGATTTGCGTATTTCATTTTCCCCGACTTTCATGACAACAGGGTCAGCGACCTGCGCACAGATGGCCGATGTCAAGAGTGATAGTATAAAAATTAGCGGAACAGATCTTCTCATGATTCCAAATTAATTACTCATGCCGGCTGTAGTTGGGAGCTTCACTCGTGATTGCCACATCATGCGGGTGACTCTCGTTCATTCCAGCATTGGTTATGCGAACGAACTTTGCATCGTGCAGTTTCTCAATATTAGATGCACCACAATAGCCCATACCGGAACGAAGGCCTCCTGCAAGCTGATAAATGACCTCATAAAGAGTTCCCTTGTACGGAACACGTGCAGCGATACCCTCAGGTACGAGTTTCTTCACATCCTTCTCACCCGACTGGAAGTAACGATCCTTGGATCCGTTCTCCATGGCCTCAAGCGAGCCCATCCCGCGATATGACTTGAACTTACGGCCGTTGAATATGATGGTTTCACCTGGTGACTCCTCCGTGCCGGCAACAAGAGAGCCGAACATAACACAATCACCTCCTGCGGCGAGAGCCTTTACTACATCACCAGAATAACGAAGACCGCCGTCAGCTATTACAGGCACACCTGAGCCCTTGATTGCCTTAGCGACATCATAGATAGCTGATATCTGGGGTACGCCGATACCTGCAATAATACGGGTAGTGCAGATTGACCCAGGACCGATACCCACCTTAACAGCATCAGCACCAGCATCGACCAGCATCTTGGCGGCAGCGGCCGTAGCGATATTACCAACCACTATATCAATATTCCTAAAACTGGCCTTTGCCTCTTTAAGTTTCTCAACCACCGAACGTGAATGACCATGTGCCGTATCTATCACGATTGCATCCACACCAGCCTCTACGAGCGCCTCTATACGGTCCATGGAATCAGCTGTGACACCAACACCGCCAGCCACCCTGAGACGACCTTTGCTGTCCTTACATGCCATAGGCTTGTCTTTAGCTTTGGTAATATCCTTATAGGTGATAAGACCTATAAGCTTTCCATGATTATCAACCACTGGCAGTTTCTCTATCTTATTCTCCTGTAGGATCTGGGAAGCTGCTTCCATATCAACCTGCTGATACGTTGTAACCAGATTCTCCTTGGTCATGACATCTTCAATTCTGACATCATAGTTACGCTGGAATCTGAGGTCACGGTTGGTGACTATGCCACATAGGGTACCATCCTCTTCCACGACCGGAATACCGCCTATATGATACTCGGCCATCAGGGCAAGAGCATCCCTAATGGTATTATGGCGATGTATTGTCACAGGATCGTAAATCATGCCGTTTTCCGCACGTTTTACTATAGCCACCTGGCGAGCCTGCTCCTGAATGGACATATTCTTATGTATAACACCTATTCCGCCTTCACGAGCTATGGCTATGGCCATACCTGACTCTGTTACAGTATCCATGGCGGCCGTCACGAACGGCAGGTTCAGTGAAATGTTGCGAGAAAAACGCGATGCAAGTGACACTTCACGGGGAAGTACCTCCGAATATGCAGGCATCAGCAACACATCATCGAAAGTCAGTCCCTCCATCAGTACCCTATCTTCTAAAAATGACATTTTGTTATGTTTTAAATTGTTACTACTTTTTTTAATTGGCCATCTCCGATATGAATTTTATCCGGACTAACCTTATCTCTTCCTCGGAATAATCATTACCCAGTTCATCAAGTGCGTCCTCAATGGAATCACTTTCCGACTCCCGGAAATAATCATATATATCCTCGGCACGATCCTCATCCATCACGCTGTCAATGAAATAGTCAATGTTCAGTTTAGTGCCTGAATAGACTATGGCTTCCACCTCCGTTAACAGCTCATCAAAGTCAATGCCCTTACTTATGGCAATATCGTCAAGGGCCACTTTCATATCTATACTCTGGATTATGCTCACCTTGAGTTTAGATTTATTGGGAACTGTCCTGACCCTCAAATCCTCAGGACGCTCGATCTCGTTCTCCTCGACATGTCGTTTTATCAGATCAATGAAATCCTGACCGTAACGCTTAGCCTTACCTGCACCCACGCCAGGAATGTTCTGCAGTTCCTCCATGGTAACAGGATACGTAGTCGCCATTGCCTCCAGTGAAGGATCCTGGAAAATCACGTATGGAGGAAGCTCAAGATGCTTGGATAATTTCTTACGCAAGTCCTTAAGCATAGAATAAAGTTCCGGATCAACAGCGAAGGAACCCCCTCCACGGATAGGCCCTTCGGTCTCTTCATCTTCAAAATCTTTATCCTCCACAATCATGAATGATTTGGGATTCTTCATGAAATCACGTCCCTCTTCTGTTATCTTAAGCAGTCCATAGTTCTCTACATCCTTCCTGATATAGCCTGCTATCAGAGCCTGACGTATAACCGCATTCCAAGTCTTCTCCTCTTCGTCAGATCCTGACCCAAAAACCTCCAGGTCATCATGCATATGGTCAACAACGGCCGATGTCTCCTTGCCAAGCAGGATATCCACAATGTAATCAGCTTTGAAATTCTCCTTCACAGCAACAATAGCCTCCAGAACAGTTTCAAGAAGCTGTTGTGCCTCAACGCGTTTTTTGGGATTCAGACAATTGTCACAGTTGCCGCAGTTTTCCACCTCATAGTTTTCACCGAAATAGTGGAGCAGCAACTTGCGCCTACAA
Organism: Bacteroidales bacterium UBA1192; assembly: GCA_002310175.1. Taxonomy (GTDB): domain Bacteria; phylum Bacteroidota; class Bacteroidia; order Bacteroidales; family Bacteroidaceae; genus Colenecus. Next base: position 88,249 of record DBYG01000048.1, on the reverse strand, counting down.
ACTGAAGATTCACAATAAGCTGTGGTTTCAGCCAGCAGCTGACGGCCTATATCCTGTTCTGCGAGAGGCTTACCCTCAAGGAATTTTTCCAATTTCTGGACGTCCTTGCTGTTATAGAAAGCTATGCACTGTCCCTCACCACCGTCACGCCCGGCTCGACCTGTCTCCTGATAATATCCTTCCAAACTTTTAGGAATATCATAATGAATTACGTAGCGGACATCCGGTTTGTCTATGCCCATCCCGAACGCAATAGTAGCCACAATCACGTCTATCTTCTCCATGATGAAAGCATCCTGTGTACTGGAACGGGCTGCGGCCTCCATACCTGCATGATAGGCCATTGCCGATATGTCATTCGCCTGAAGAATCTCAGCCAGCTCCTCAACTTTCTTTCTGGAGAGACAATATATGATACCGGATTTGCCGGGATTGGACTTAATGAACCTGATAATCTCCTTATCTATATTCTTAGTTTTGGGACGTACTTCATAGTAAAGATTGGGCCGATTGAACGAGGACTTGAAGTCATCCGCATCCTGAATACCAAGGTTCTTCTTAATATCATCCCGCACCTTATTGGTTGCAGTAGCTGTGAGGGCTATGATAGGAGCATTGCCAATCTCATTGACAATAGGCCTGATTCGACGATACTCGGGTCTGAAATCATGCCCCCATTCCGAAATACAGTGTGCCTCATCAATAGCATAAAAGGAAATCTTTATCTTCTTGAGAAAGTCCACGTTCTCCTCCTTTGTCAATGACTCAGGTGCCACATATAAAAGCTTGGTCTTACCTTCTATAATATCAGCCTTCACCATGTCTATAGAAGCCTTGTTAAGAGAGGAGTTTATGAAATGGGCTATTCCGTCCTCTTCCCCCATGTTGCGCATAGCATCAACCTGATTCTTCATAAGAGCAATGAGCGGGGATATCACGATAGCCGTTCCGTCCATAACGATAGCAGGCAACTGATAACAAAGTGATTTGCCTCCACCTGTGGGCATGAGTACAAAGGTGTCCCTTCCAGCGAGCAGGTTCCTAATAATGGCCTCCTGGTCACCTTTGAATGTGTCAAATCCGAAATGGACTTTAAGCACCTCTGCAAGATTTATGTTTTTTCTTGCCATATTGTCTGAAAAAAGTAGTTCAATCCGTAAAATGGAGTGAAAACAAAGTTATACACAAGTCAGTCAAACTTGCAAACTTTTTGCATTAAAAAAAATCAGATTTTATCTAAAATCGTACCGTCCGCCTTTTCTATCTGCTCTTTAGCGTAATCGAGGGTGACTACATACTTTTTGGAATCGGTGGAAGGCGTGTTGTACATGGCGTCCACCATTATTGTCTCGACTATTGACCTGAGGCCTCTGGCTCCCAATTTGAACTCAATTGCTTTATCTACCACAAAATCAAGAACCTCCGGTTCAAATGAGAGTTTCACTCCGTCTATTGCGAACAACTTGATATACTGCTTTATGATTGAATTCCTGGGCTCTGTCAGAATCCTCAACAAAGCATCACGGTCAAGGGGGTCAAGGCTTGTAACTACCGGAAGACGTCCTATTATCTCAGGTATAAGTCCGAAAGCCTTAAGGTCCTGAGGAGCCACGTACCTCATTATGTTGTTGAAGTCCACCTTGCTGCGCTGCCCTACCGAGTCAAATCCCACCACCTGCGTGTTGAGACGTCTGGCTATCTTGCGTTCAATCCCATCAAAAGCTCCTCCACAGATGAAAAGGATGTTTTTTGTATCAATCTCTATGAACTTCTGCTCGGGATGCTTGCGTCCCCCCTGTGGAGGGACATTAACGACCGACCCCTCAAGGAGTTTCAGAAGTCCCTGTTGTACACCCTCACCGCTTACGTCACGAGTTATTGACGGATTGTCACTCTTTCGGGCTATCTTATCTATCTCATCAATGAATACGATACCATGCTCGGCAGAACCTACGTCATAGTCAGCAACCTGAAGCAGACGTGTAAGGATACTCTCCACATCCTCTCCGACATAACCGGCCTCAGTAAGGACTGTAGCATCAACGATAGTGAAAGGTACCTTCAACAATTTGGCTATGGTCTTGGCAAGTAACGTCTTGCCCGTGCCAGTGGCACCCACCAGAATGATGTTACTCTTCTCAATATCCACATCATCTTCTGTCACCGACTGGGTTATTCTCTTATAATGGTTGTAAACGGCTACAGACAGGTATTTCTTGGCCTCATCCTGACCTATTACATACTCATCAAGATATTTCTTGATTTCCTGAGGTTTGGGGATTTTGTCAAGCCGAAATGCATTTTTCTTTATGGTAGGCTTGGATTCATGTACTATCTCAGCCGCGCGCTCAGCACACTCATTGCAGATGCAACTGTCAAGACCTGTGATGAGAAGTTCAACTTCCTTGTCAGAACGGCCGCAGAATCCACAGTATTTACCCTTTTTTACTCCTGCCATCCTATCCGCTCTACGTTATTATTTGCGTTTTTCCAAAATCTGGTCAATCATACCATACTCCTTGGCTTCATGAGCTGTCATCCAATAATCGCGATCACTGTCTGCCCAAACCTTTTCATAAGGAGTATGGGAATGCTCGGAAATTATGGTATATAGCTCCTTCTTCATCTTTTGTATCTCACGGGCGGTTATTTCTATGTCGCTGGCCTGTCCTTGGGCACCTCCAAGCGGTTGATGGATCATAACACGACTGTGGGGAAGAGCGGCTCTTTTACCCTCCTGTCCGGCTACAAGAAGAACTGCAGCCATACTTGCAGCCATACCTGTGCATATGGTTGCCACTGGACTGGTGATAAATTGCATGGTGTCATATATTCCCAATCCCGCCGTCACACTGCCGCCAGGTGAATTCAGATAAATGGATATTTCCTTGGAGGAATCAACCGAATCCAGATAAAGAAGCTGCGCCTGTATGGTATTTGCAGTATAGTCACTGATCTCTGTGCCTAGGAATATGATGCGGTCCATCATTAGACGCGAGAATACATCCATCTGAGTGACGTTAAGCTGACGCTCCTCCAGGATGTATGGGTTCAGATATTGGGACTCGGCCTTGATGACATCATCAAGACTCTGGCTGTTAAGGCCAAGGTGGCCTATGGCGTATTTTCTGAAATCGTCCATGTTCAGTCTATAATCGCTTAGGATTATTTAGTATCAAACAGTCTGTTAAACTCATCGACACTAATTTTCTTCTTCTTTATCTTTACGTCCTTCTTGAGAGCCGCCGTGAGCTTACTCTCAATTGCACGGTTCACAAGCCCGTCAACTGTCTCACGTTTCTTAAGCATCTCCTTTGAATAGTTATCGAGGAGCTCATCTGGCAGATTCATCATGCCGTACTGGGCAAACTGAGCGCGGGTTGCCTCGCGGGCCATAGCCTTGACATCATCGTCCTCAACCTTGATGGAGTACTTTTCAACCAACTTCTCCTGAATCAAATGCCAGGTAAGTTCTTCAATACTGCGATCAAATGTCTCATCGATATTATCCTTGTCATTGTTCTTGCTGTTGGCCCTCATTATGCGTTTCAGGAGTTCATCGGCGAAATCCAGTTTGCCGACCTTCTCCATCAGATACTTTCTGGCATCCAACAGGAACTTATAATCACTGTCAGGAACGAAAGATGCGGCAATTGACTCCTCCACCTTGGAGCGGAAAGCACTCTCGCTGTCAACAGAACCACTGCCAAAAACGCGGTCAAACAATTCCTGACCCAGCTCAGCTTCTACAAAACGGGTGATGTCCTGAATTTCGAGACAAAAATCCGAATTAATCCCAGCCACTTCCTCCTTTTTTCTGTTCAAAAGCGAGGAAATCTCAACATCATTGCCTTCATAAGCCTTAGAAGGATTGAAAACCACCTTACTGCCCTTGACGGCATCTCTAAAAAGGGCCTTTTGTGAATCGTCTTTCATGAACTGCGGCATGACTGTAGCACCTTCCACTAATATACCGTTTTCTTTGGAGGAACCGTCAGCTTCAAGCTCAGTAAGAAGTCCTTTTACGACATCGCCATCAGCATAGGTGTCGGACTGCTCGTATTTTCCGAACTGACGCGTATAGCCTTTAACTTGACTATCAACCATCTCGTCAGTAACCTTTATCTCATAATATGTTATAGAGTCATCTTTTCCGACATTAACGTCGAACTGGGGCGCCAAAGCTATGTCAAACCAGAAAGTCATGTCATCATCATCAAGACTCATCCCTGATTCCTTCTCATCATTGGGAAGCGGCTCCCCAAGCATATCTATCTTGTTTTCTTTTATATAGCTGAAAACCTTATTCTGAAGTATCTTATTTATCTCATCTGCCTTGATGGACTTGCCATACATCTTCTGTATCAAGGACATAGGAACCATTCCCGGACGGAAGCCCGGCATTTGGGCTTTCTTCTTTGCTTCTTTAAGCGCATTATCTACATTTCCTTGATAGTCAGCTTTCTCAATACTAACACTAAGCAGGCCTTGTACCTTACTTACGTTCTCAAACTTTAAGTCCATTCTGTGATTCTAATTTGTTATAACCTTACTATTGTGTTGTCACTTATTTTAGAGCGCGAATTTACTTCAATATTCACAAACAGAAAATAATTTGTATTTTTTTTGCATTCATAGACTATATTATTGTTTTGTCATCATCTAATTTAGCTACCTTTGCATCAAATGCATTTCAGACATGGATGATAACATCACCGTTGATGTAACTGGAGGAGAAATGGTTCTTAGAACTGAAAACCTCGTAAAGAGATACGGCAAACGTACAGTTGTGAGCCATGTATCCATAAACGTGAAACAAGGAGAGATTGTGGGATTGCTGGGTCCTAACGGAGCCGGCAAGACTACATCGTTCTATATGACAGTAGGTCTGATAACCCCTAATGAGGGGAAAATATATTTGGACGATCAGGACATAACTGAATACCCCGTTTTTAAGCGTGCCCGTGCGGGCATCGGTTACCTTGCCCAAGAGGCAAGCGTTTTCCGTAAAATGAGTGTTGAGGATAACATTGCATCGGTTCTTGAGCTAACAGGAAAACCCAAGGATTACCAGAAGGAAAAGCTTGAAAGCCTGATTGATGAGTTCAGTCTTCAGAAGGTACGCAAAAATCTGGGTGACCGACTCTCTGGAGGAGAGAGGCGTCGTACCGAAATCGCCCGCTGTCTAGCTATAGAACCCAAGTTCATAATGCTTGACGAGCCGTTTGCCGGAGTTGATCCTATCGCTGTGGAGGATATACAGCAAATCGTATGGAAGCTAAAGGATCGTAACATAGGGATTCTCATCACCGATCATAATGTACATGAGACGCTAAGCATAACTGATAGGGCATATCTTCTATTCGAAGGCAGGATACTGTTCCAGGGGACTCCTGAAGAACTGGCATCAAATCCTATAGTAAGAGAAAAATACCTCAGCCAAAGTTTCGAACTGAAAAAAAAGACATTCCAGAAGTGATACCTATGCGTGCGCTGCGGTTTATGACATATTCACTCATATTTTTCATCGCCACAGTGGTATGTCATGCCGTACCTGTGCGTAGGGACACTGTTACTGTAATCCAATCCGACGGCAAACTACTGAAGCTGACATATCTTGGCGACGAATTCGGAACATTCTACGTCAATCCTGAAGGCGAAGTAATGGAAAAAGGAAAGAATGGGGTCTGGCACAAAACTCTTGTTCTTGACAGACCGGCTCCACCCAGACTTTTAACATCAACCAAACCTGGCAGTTACAAAATCCAAAACTTTCCAGTTACAGGAAGTCCCAGATGCCTTGTGGTTCTGGTCGATTTCACTGACCGGAAGTTTTCAGCGGATAATGAGACAATAGTCAGAATGATTGATGACCGTTTCAACAAGAAGGGTTACACAGATACTATTACATACAAAGGTGACACTTTCCAGGGTGCAAGCGGAAGTGTGAGGGATTATTTCGAAAGCCAATCATACGGGCTCCTGACTCCAGAATTCGACATAATAGGTCCTATACACGCCAGTCACGGATATGCCTATTACGGCAAGAATAACAACAACAGTACCGGAAACGACACAGGAAATGCCATCAAACTTGTTAAGGAGGTGTGTGATTCAATCGTCGCTAATTCACTTGCTGATATGCAGACCTATGATAACAACTACGATGGTGAAGTGGATTTGTTGGCAATAATTTTTGCAGGTCGGGGCGAGAATTACTACGGCTCTGACCCTAATACCATTTGGCCCCATCAGTATGACATGAGAATTGTCGGTATTGACGGCCTGACAAAGGTCAACTATCTGCTTACCTGCGAACTGTTTTGGGACTCTAATGATATCATTGACGGCATCGGAACTTTCTGTCATGAGTTTTCACACATTCTCGGTCTGCCTGATTTTTATGACACCGCCTCTGGGAATACTGATTGCCTCGGCTCGTGGAGTATAATGGACTATGGATTATACGGGAACCTTGGATTCTCTCCTTCAGGATACACCGCATTTGAACGTTACTCATTGGGATGGATGGAGATTCCTGAAGCAAATACCGTCGGAAAATATTTTATCGAGAGTCTTGATGATAAAGCCGACGCTTACCGCCTAAGCACAGATGATGAAGACAAATTCATAATACTGGAGAACCATCAGCAAAAGGGTTGGTTCCGTTATCAGAAAGGATCCGGGCTCCTTGTAACGACGGTTTCATATAATAAGACCAAATGGTTGTGGAATAAAGTGAATGTCTCTTCAAGGAACTATGCTGTCATTCCTGCCGACAACAAATCCGGCAAGGATAATGAAACCGGTGATTTATTTCCCTACTACAGTAAAGACAGTATTACTATGTTCAGTACACCTGAACTTAAGGTTTATGACGGCAATTATATCACCTATCCGATTACCGGAATCCGGAACGGCGGAGGTGTTGTCAGTTTCACACTCGGTAGATCTGGCACGGTTGATGGTATACATTCTCCCATGGCAGACAGCGACAAAGGTTTAATTCATGTATTTGATCTTTCCGGCAAGCCCGCGGGATCCTTCAGTTCCGACTTACCAGTTGAACAGCTTCCGCTTTCATCCGGGATATGGCTTATCAGGAAAGACGGAAAAACAAAAAAAGTGAGGTTCTGAGCCTCACTTCTGCCTTATAAAGATATTGATCGGGGTCCCACTGAAATTCCATTTCTCCCTTATTTTGTTTTCAAGGAATCTCTTATAAGGTTCTTTTACGTACTGAGGCAGATTGGCAAAAAATACGAATGAAGGAATACTTGGTCCCTGAAGCTGGGTACAATACTTTATTTTGATATACTTGCCCTTGGTCGAAGGTGGCGGATAAGCTTCAATAAGAGGAAGCATTTCGGCGTTAAGCTTGCCAGTGGATACGTGCATTGTCCTATGCTGATATACCTCTTTGGCACACTCCAGTACTTTCAGTATGCGTTGTTTCTCTATGGCCGATGTGAACACTATCGGAAAATCAGTGAATGGGGCAAGACGTGTACGGATGGCTACCTCATAGTTCTTCATCACCTGAGCACATCTGTCCTCAATCAAATCCCATTTGTTTACTACCACGACAAGTCCCTTTTGGTTCCTTACGATCAAGGAAACTATATTCAAATCCTGTCCCTCTATTCCCCTGGTGGCATCAAGCATGAGTATGCAGACATCACTGTTCTCTATTGCCCTGATGGAACGCATCACAGAGTAGAATTCAAGATCTTCCTCAACCTTGTTCTTCTTTCTTATTCCTGCAGTATCAACAAGATAAAAGTCAAACCCGAATTTGGTGTATCTGGTATAGACAGAATCACGAGTTGTACCGGCTATATCCGTCACGATATTGCGTTCCTCACCAATGAAAGCGTTTATTATAGAACTCTTACCGGCATTCGGCCTTCCTACAACGGCAAAACGTGGTATCTCATCATCAGTCTCCTCCTCATTATCCGTTGGGAGACGGCGCAATATCTCATCCAACAGTTCGCCAGTACCGCTGCCATTTGCTGCGGATATGGTTATGGGATCGCCCAAACCGAGCTTGTAGAACTCTGCTGCTCCATACTGCAAATCAAAAGTGTCCATTTTGTTTGCCACAAGTATGACTGGTGTAGAGGAACGGCGGAGGATATTGCCAACTTCATCATCCAAGTCAGTTAGCCCGGTCCGGATATCAACAAGAAACAGAATCACATCGGATTCATCAATGGCAATACTGACCTGCTTGCGGATTTCCTCCTCAAACACGTCATCGGATTTTACGACCCAGCCTCCTGTATCGACCACAGAAAACACCCTTTCGTTCCACTCGCATTTTCCGTATTGCCTATCACGGGTAGTACCAGCCACATCGTCTACAATAGCCTGACGTGACTGCGTCAGACGATTGAACAGTGTGGATTTTCCCACATTAGGACGACCAACTATCGCTACAAGGTTACTCATTTCTGTTATTATGATCATTAAAGAACAGATTCATCTCTGTTCATACCCGAAAATCCTTAGTTCACGCTCTGAACTGCGCCAGTCCTTATCAACCTTGACCAATATTTCCATAAATATCTTCTTACCAAAGAACTTCTCAAGGTCCTGACGGGCTTCAATAGCCACTCGTTTGAGAGCCTGACCTTCATGGCCTATAAGAATCCCTTTCTGGGATTCTCTTTCCACATATATGACACAATTTATCAGAATGCGGTTCCTGTTCTCCTTAAACTGCTCCACAGCCACTTCAACAGAGTATGGAATCTCCTTTTCATAATGCAGCAGTATCTTTTCTCTTACTATCTCCGACACGAAGAAACGAGCGGGTTTATCAGTCAGCTGATCCTTATCGAAATATGGTGGAGATTCCGGCAAGAGTTCTTTGACTCTCCGTAAGATGGTCTGGACTCCAAAACCGTTTGTAGCTGAGATTGGTATTATCTCGGCATTGGGCAGTTTAACATGCCATGAAGCCACTAATTTCTCCAGGTTTTCCTGATTGGTCAGGTCAATCTTATTAATTATGACCAGTACAGGCACTTTGATGCCCGCCACCTTCTCAAGAAATTCACTGTTCTTATCGGCCTTTTCTACCACATCGGTCATGTACAGAAGTACATCAGCATCAATGAGAGCCGACTCGGAGAATGCAAGCATGGACTCTTGAAGCCTATAGTTAGGTTTCAGCACTCCCGGCGTATCAGAAAACACAATCTGTGACTCCTCTGTGTTCACAATGCCCATTATCCTATGACGGGTAGTCTGAGCCTTAAAAGTGGCAATAGAAATCTGCTCCCCAACAAGGAGATTCATCAGAGTGGATTTGCCCACATTGGGATTGCCTACAATATTTACAAATCCGGCTTTGTGCATGTTTGTTGTCACGAGTCAAAAAAAACGCATCTGGAAGGATGCGTTTTCATGTTTTGTCATTACTCGGCTGCTGTCTCTTTGACAACTGCAAGTTTGCCTCTGTAATAACCACACTCACCGCATACGGTGTGATAAACATGCCATGCTCCACAATTAGGGCAGATTGCAAGTGTTGGTGCGACCGCCTTGTCATGGGTCCTTCTCTTCGCAGTCCTAGTGTTTGACTGCCTTCTTTTAGGATGTGCCATCTTCTTCTGTTTTTATTCGTTATCTGTTTCTACAATACTATTTAAAACATCCCATCTGGAATCTGTGGATTCGGATTCTTCAGAATTATCCTCACCATCACCGACCAAATGTCCACCCAGCTTGTCCATCATCCCTTTGTTGCATTTGCCAGGAGCATGAACATGCTTGATCGGAATAGCCAAGGCTATGAACTCATATATATACCATGCCACATTGATTGAACCGTCTTTCTCCGGAACCACTATGACATCGCCGTCATCGGCAAAATCATCACCTAAACGGACTTTTATCTCACCATTGGTGTCTATGTCAAGAGACATGTCATCAAGGCAACGGTCACATGTGACCGTAACTGCCCCAGTAAGTACGAAACTCAAATAAAAAAGACCGGACCGTTTTGTAAGAGTGAGTGCGATATCAACATTGCCTCTACGGACATCCTCCGCTTGAACAGCCTCGAAGAAGTCTTGACCGACAGTCCAGCCATAAGAAACAGGCTTCTCCTTAACCCCTTTAAGTTCAACGTTATATATGTCCAGTCTTCCCATCTGATATTTTTTTCGGGGCACAAAGTTACAATATTATTTTTCAAACTGAAAATATTACAGTTTTTTTTGTTTAAACTGACATTGTCTGGGTTTTAAAATGAAAAAGCAAATCCTTTCATTTGGGAATCTCAATCCGGAAGACAGTACCCTTGCCTATTTCAGAATGTGACACATATATCCTACCTTTATGGTATTCAGTGACTATACGCCTAGCTAGTGAAAGCCCGAGCCCCCATCCTCTTTCTTTAGTAGTGAACCCGGGGTCGAAGACACTCTTCCATGAATTCTTTGATATACCTTTTCCTGTATCGGATACATCAATGGTTACACAGTGTTTCTCCTCGGAAAGAATCAAAGTCAAGGTTCCTTTGCCATTCATCGCATCTACTGCATTCTTACACAGGTTCTCAATCACCCAACCGAACAGGGAGGAGTTCAATTTCGCATATACCGGAGAATCAGGGAAAACCTTGACGAAATCAACACTTTTTGGAGAACGATGTTCCACATATTCTATCACGTTGTTCAGCACTTTCACCATATCAGCTGTTTCAGGCTCGGGCATAGAGCCTATCTTGGAAAACCTTTCTGCTACCATTTCAAGTCTTCGTACATCCTTCTCCATCTCTCCAATTAGAGGGTCATCATATTTGTCCTTGAGCAACTCCGACCATGCCATAAGCGATGAAATGGGAGTTCCGAGCTGATGAGCTGTTTCTTTTGAAAGACCCACCCAAACTCTATTCTGTTCCGTCTTCTTGAAACTCAATAACGCAAAAATGGCTATCAGCACAAACAGTACTACAACGGCCATCTGTATATACGGATATACTGTCAGCCTATTCAAAAGGAGTGATTCGTCAAAACAAACCTCATAATAATGATCCTCATCGGCCTCATCAAGATAAATCTTGATTGAGTTACCAGCCTGACGCATTCTTTCGGCATAAGCACTAAGGTATTCCAATGTATCCCCTTTCTTTATATCTATGTTCAGGAAAGTATTGTTAATGATTCTGTTCTTCTCATCGGTCACAATCACAGGGATTGTCTTGTTCCCTTTGAATACTTCCAATACAAGGTTCAATTCAGTATCATCATCGGCAGCATTCAGCGTTCTGTAGGCCTCTGCAAAGATCTCCATTTTTGAATGCTCCTCACGCGAAAGATCCTTGACAAGTGACTGTGAAACAAACAGTGAAATGAACGCAATCACTATCGCCAGTATAATCAACCCTGTCCTTATGCGTTTGAATTCCTTAATCTTTCTCATTTTCTACATCCGGAGCCCAAGCGTCCGGCAAAGGAATAAACGCAAAACGTATATTGATATTGTATTTGAGACCCACTCAGAGACGAAACAGGTTACGGGCATTCTGTGATGTAACACTGGCCACATAATCATCAGAACATCCGTAAATCTGTGCAATCCTTGATGAAATAAAAGTCAAAAATGAAGGCTCATTACGTTTTCCTCTGAATGGAACCGGGGTCAGATATGGAGAATCCGTCTCAAGCACCACCCTCTCAAGCGGAACAGTGGGGAGTATCTCCGGAAGAGGAGATTTCCTGAAAGTGACGATACCGCCTATCCCGAACATAAAGCCTTCAAATCCCAACAGGACCTTAGCTTCCTCAACGCTGCCTGAAAAACAATGGAAGACTCCCCTTAAGCATCTACCTCTATAATCCGAAAGGACATCAATCAACTGAGGAAAAGACTCCCTTGAATGAATCGATACCGGAAGGTCATACTGAAGAGCCCATTCCAACTGGATACGGAAAGATTCTATCTGATCGTTTATCCTAGCTTTGTCCCAATAAAGATCAAGACCCGTTTCGCCGATTCCTATGAATCGGCAGGCGCCATCTTTCCCTCTGTCAGCATCAAGTATCCTTTTCAATTCATCCAGTTGGAAATGAAAATTTTCCTCCAAATCCTCCGGGTGTAACCCTATCATTGGTTTACATAGATCAGGCCATACATCGCATATGACCATCATGTCAACAACAGAACGGTTGTTTATATTAGGCAGAAGCAGGTATTCAACGCCGCTCTCTACAGCACGGCTGATTACCTCATGAATGTCTTGTCTGAATTCCTCGGCAAAGACATGACAATGTGTGTCAATCAGCCTTTTCACCCTTACGGTAATAATAAATCAGACCGTAATCGCAGCAGGCTTTCATCTTGGCTTCACCTTCAAGATCAGAAAAATAATCTTCAATGGAATTCCACACTTCGAGTATAAGCTCATCCACTTGAGGCCTCATCAGGGAAACTACAGTTAGACTCTCCTCAGTTAGCTGACGCAATTCGCACTGTTTGTCGTACAACTCCTTGAAAAGTTCATAATGAACTGTTACTTTTGCAATTGTGGGGTTGAAAATGGGTGTTCCCCCCTTTGATGTCCTTGTCCTTTCACCTTGGATGGTGTTCTCGCACCAGCGTATTACCGCAATATCACTTGATAGTTCAGGCAATTCACCATTATCTTCATCAAGGGAGTAAAAGGCTCTGTCCGAAGATTTGATTTCACCGCGCTTCACACATAGGTTAAACACTGTAAGGAAATGGGAAACATACATTCTGGCGTTTCTCAGCCGGGATTGGTATAGTTCTGATTTGGAATAGCTAATTTGACGTTCAAGTGACTTCAGATAGCGGTCCTCTGCCTCGCTGAATAACTGGAGTCTCTTCTCCGCTCTATTAAGCAACTCCGGCTGAAGCACCGGTGCATAATAATAATTATTCTTCATCTTGCCAACCGCAGCCGAAAGAGAGCGGATTCTGGCTTTGTCTGTATTCGGAAGTCTTCTGTATGGCATACCTTTCCTATTTTCCCCTGTTCATCATACTGTTAACATACTTTTTCAGGATAGTTTTCCGCTCTGTGGGAGCACCCACCGCATCCAGAACTCCCATAGCTTCCGCAAACAATTCACCTATGAGTCTTTCGGACTGTTCCTTCACGCCAAGAGCATCATAAACAGCCTTCACACCGTCAATCTTGGACTGAGGATCAGGACCGGCATATAGGCCCCAACGATCCAACTCCTCATGCAAGGCGGCATTCGCACATGCGCGTGCTGATAAATATAGGTAAGTTTTTTTGTTACAAAGAATATCACCCCCTATCTTCTTACCAAAGACTACGGGATCCCCGTAAACATCAAGCAGGTCATCCTGCAATTGGAAAGCCAATCCTATTTTTTCTCCGAAGCGGTACAATAATGACGCGTCAAGCTCCGAAGCCTCGCCCATAAGGGCTCCAGCCTTGAGACATGCAGCAATTACTATAGATGTCTTAAGACGTATCATCTCTATGTACTCTTCAGTAGTGACATCGTTACGGTTCTCAAAATCCATATCATACTGTTGCCCGTCACAAACACCAATGAAAGTCTCCAAAACAAGATCCATAATCTGCTTTCGTCTTGTACACTCTATATCCGAAAGAAAGCGACATGCTATCATGGGCATGACATCACCTGCAAGAATGGCGGCATTCCGATTCCAGCGTTTGTGGACGGTAGGAATACCCCTACGCATGTCAGCATTATCCATAAGGTCATCATGGATCAGACTGAAATTATGCAATATCTCTATTCCCGCGGCAGCCAGAAGAGAATCATCTATTTCATCAGAAAAGATATTGGTAGCCAGCAGCAACAGCACCGGCCTGATTCTCTTGCCTCCGGGAGAAAGAATATAACGGACAGGTTCATACAAAGTTTCAGGTTCATGTGAATAATCAAGACTCTGAAAGAAAGTCTCGAACCGTTCTCTTATCTCATCCGGGCTATACAACATAATGGTCTGGCAATGATAAAGAAGAAGGGGCTTGCCGCCCCTCCTTTGGTTTAAAATCAGCTAAGTTTGAAGTTAACCGGCACCGTAAATTTGACGCGCACGGGTTTGCCACGCTGTAGTCCCGGCTTCCACTTTGGCATGGAGGAGATCACACGCAGAGCCTCTTTGTCCAAATGCGGATCAACCGACCTCACGACCTCAGGATCAACGATAGACCCGTCTCTGTTTACGACGAACTGGATAAGCACCCTGCCCTGAATATTGTTCTCACGGCAAATCGAGGGATACTTGATGTTCTTACGCAGATACTCCATGAGAGCTGCCTGACCACCCGGGAATTCTGGCTGTTCCTCAACGACCATGAAGATCGTCTCCTCCTCAGGCTCCTCTTCCACTATCACCTCTTCCACTTCCGTAATATCGATATATTCCACCTGATCCTCAGTTGATGCTATGACATCCTCCTCAATGTCGGCGTCATCCTCAACAATCTCGATTATGTCAGCCTGCGAGGTTGACTGTGGTGGGGGCGGTACTGTTTTCTTTTCAGGAAGTGTAATAGGAATAAGTTCCTCTTCAAGATGCAGGTCAACTACCGCATAGATATCCGAATTGTCCTCTTTCTCACTCTGGGACCATTCCAGCGCCACGAATATTACCGAAAGCGCCAACACGAAACCAATGAGTAGGGATGTTGATTTTCCCTTCTCAAGATCCGCGCGTTCAGATTTCTTTAGTTCCATATAAGACGTTTTTTTAATTTACCTCACGCATTTACTCTTTCAATGGCAAATGTAGCACTTTTTTCTTTCAAAAAACAATCAAAACCTATTATTATGTTTTTTTTGCACTGATAAAGCCGATTTGACAACCAAATGACTAATTTTGTCATGTCGTTATGAAAAAGAAACATTTTGCTATCGTTTTTCTTTCACTCTGCGCCTCACCAGTCTGGAGCCAGAGTTTGCAAACTGCATTCGAGTTCATGCGGCTACCGGTTTCCGCCCATGCCTCTTCACTGGGAGGTAATACCGTATCTCTATCCGATGCCAATTCTGCCCTTTTCCTATCCAATCCCGCCATGATAACGGAATATGTGTCACCGACTGCGGGACTAAACGCAATGACTTGGTTCGCTGGCACGAAAATGGCAGGCGTACAATGGTGTAGTCCCATTGACGTACACTCAGGTTATGCCTTGAATGCAAGATATGTAAGTTATGGAGACATGGCCCAAACGACTCCTGACGGAACTGTAACCGGCTCATTCAAGGCTAAAGATATGGCTGTCGGTATTTCTTACGCATACAAACTTTCCAAGAATCTGAGCGGTGGTGTGACAGGCAATTTTATCTGCTCCCGTTACAGTTCACTTACTTCCATTGCCGTCGGCGTTGATATGGGACTCATGTATGACTTACAGAATGACGGTGTAACAATAGGACTCGCTGTGACCAATTTGGGCGGACAGATAAAAGCTTTTGAGAACACATTCCAAGATCTTCCCATCAACCTGAGTGCAGGTGTAACATGGGACCTTTCCCATGCACCTTTGCGGCTAACCCTTACAATGGAAAGGCTCACCGAATGGGACAAAGATGACTTTCATTTTGACGATGATGCCGATCCTCGCTTCGGTGACATACTCCGCAGACATATTTCTTTCGGTGCAGATATACTACTAACAGACCGACTTTACCTGGCTGCGGGATGCAACTTATGCAGGAGAGAGGAGATGTCAGTGAAAGGCAGTCGTGGACTTACCGGCATCAGCATGGGAGCCGGACTGGATATGGAGAGGTTTGCCATTGACATCTCTTACGGAAAATATCAGGTTTCGGAATCCTCACTACTACTGAACATTGCATTCTGGATATGAACCACAAAAAGGGAAAAATGAAAAAGATAATAATAGCGATTGACGGCCATTCGTCATGCGGGAAAAGCACAATGGCAAAATCCCTTGCATCGAAGATCGGGTACACCTATATTGATACAGGTGCCATGTACCGTGCTGTAACATTATACGCACTGAGACGCGGCTTTATCCAAGGCGACTCGATTGACGAAGAATCACTCAGGCAGGAGATGCCGCAAATCAGAATATCATTCGGCAAGGATGTCGATGGCGTTCAATACACAATTCTGAACGGAGAGAACGTTGAGTCCGAAATCAGAGGAATGGAGGTATCGTCCAAGGTTAGTCCCATCTCGGCTATCGGATTCGTAAGGGAAGCCATGACAGCAGAACAGAAACTAATGGGAAATGGAGGTGCTGTCATCATGGACGGCAGGGATATAGGAACGACTGTCTTCCCTGATGCTGCCCTTAAGATTTTCGTAACTGCATCCGATGAGGTTAGGGCCCATCGCCGTTATGATGAAATGGTGCAAAAAGGACAGAATCCGGTTTATGAAGATGTCCTGAAGAATGTCCGGGAAAGGGATTACATAGACTCACACCGCGAGGTTTCCCCATTGAGAAAAGCTGATGATGCGATTATCCTTGACAATAGTTATATGACTATCCCAGAACAAGACGAATGGCTCATGAATCAATACATTAAAGCCGTATCGGAAAAATGAAGGTTGAAATTGACAATGACTCCGGATTCTGTTTTGGGGTACTCTCCGCAATAGGTAAGGCTGAGGAGGAGCTCCAGAAAGGAGATGAACTCTTCTGTCTGGGGGATATTGTACATAACGGAATTGAATGCAAACGGCTCGAAAAGCTGGGTCTTAAAACAATCAACCATGAAAAATACAGTTCCCTTCACAATGCCCGCGTTCTTCTGAGAGCACATGGCGAGCCTCCTTCCACTTATGAGACAGCCAATGCCAACGGCATCACACTCATCGATGCGACATGTCCAGTGGTACTGAAACTTCAGCAGCGTATCCACAAGCAATTCGAGAAACTTAACATAGCAACACAACAGATTATCATCTACGGACAAAAAGGACATGCCGAGGTGCTGGGACTGGTAGGACAGACAGATGGAAACGCCATTGTTATAGAATCGGCCGATGAAATAAACCTGATAGACTTTAACAAAGATATTTACCTTTATTCCCAAACCACGAAATCCCTTTCCAGCTACAATCAATTGATAGAGAGGATTTCAACCCGTATTCCTGAAGGACGCAAGTTCGTGCACAACGACACTGTATGCGGACAAGTGTCACACAGAAGGGAAAACCTTCGCGAATTTGCCAAACGCCATGATGTGATACTGTTCGTGTCGGGCAGTAAAAGTTCCAACGGAAAAGTGCTTTTCAACGAGTGCCTGAAAGTAAACCCTAAGTCATATCTTATAGAAAGCAGTTTTGATATAGACTTCAGCCTCCTGGAAGCATCCCAATCAGTAGGGATATGCGGTGCTACTTCCACACCCAAATGGCTTATGGAAGAGTGCCGCAACTATATACAGGAATATTATAACAACAATCATTAACCTAATCACATACTAATTGATATGAGTTTATTTTACAATGAAATCGGCAAGACCGGAATGAAAGTGGCACGTCTGGCGTTCGGTGCGTCATCACTGGGCGGCGTATTCCATGAGATCAATGAAAAGAAAGCCATTGAGGCGGTCCACACAGCAGTTGATAACGGGCTTAACTTTATAGACGTATCGCCCTACTACGGACACTACAAGGCCGAGACTGTGCTTGGCAAGGCTCTAAAGGAGATTCCACGCAGCAAATACTATCTCTCCACAAAGGTGGGACGCTACGGGAAAGACGGCATGAACACATGGGACTACAGCGCCAAACGCGCCACGGAGAGCGTCTATGAGAGTATGGAGCGGCTTAACATAGACCATATTGACCTTATCAACGTTCATGACATAGAGTTCCAGGCAGCTTTGCCTGGCGGACTGCAGAAAGTGGTCGATGAGACCCTGCCCGCACTTGTGGAACTGCGCGAGAAAGGTGTGGTAAGCCACGTGGGAATAACAGACCTCCAGCTTGAAAACCTCAAGTGGGTTGTTGACCACGCTCCCGGAGGCACTGTTGAGAGCATACTCAACTTCTGCCATTTCTGCCTTAACGATGACAAGCTCAATGACTATCTGGGTTATTTTGAACAGAAGGGCATAGGCGTAATCAACGCGTCGCCACTGGCAATGGGTCTGCTCTCCGAGCGCGGAGTACCCGATTGGCACCCTGCCCCCCGACCTCTGGTAGAGGCCTGCGCCAAAGCCGCACAGTACTGCAAGTCACGCGGCACATCCATCGAGAAACTGGCTGTACAGTATTCATACAGCAATCCTCGCATAGCAACCAACCTGTTCAGTTCGGCCAATCCCGCCAACGTTCTCAAAAACATCGAGGCGGTACAGGAGCCGCTTGACTGGGATCTGGTATTTGAGGTTCGTGACATTATCGGCAACCAGCAGCGTGTAACCTGGTGCAACTCATAATAAGGTCATGAAAATCATAGATACCCACTCACATCTGTGGTTGCGTCAGGATACCATAGTGAACGGTATGCCCATCCGCACGCTTGAGAACGGCCGCTCGCTGTTCATGGGCGAGGTGCGCCAGATGGTGCCTCCCTTCATCACAGACGGCCGTAACACAGCCGAGATTTTCCTGTCCAACATGGACTACGCCCAGGTTACGGCAGCCGTAGTGGTGCAGGAGTTCATAGACGGTCTTCAGAATGAGTATCTGGCCTATGTGCAAAAGCGTTACCCGGACCGTTTTATAGTATGCGGAATGGCTGATTACCGTCTGCCCGGCTGGCTTGATCTGGCCAGGCAGCTGATAGCCCAGGGGTTCAAAGGCATAGCCATTCCCGGACACCGTCTGCAAACCCCTCAGGGCCGTATAAGCCTTACATGTCCCGATATGATAGAGTTGTTCACCCTCATGGAAAAGAAGGGTGTGTTCCTGTCCATAACCCTTGAGGATGGAGCGGTTCAGGTTCCTGAGATGGAAGAGGTGACACAGCAGTTCCCCAACCTTAAGATAGCCGTAGGGCACTTTGGAATGGTTACCGTTCCGGGATGGATGGAGCAGATAAAGTTGGCCCGTTACAGGAACGTGATGATAGAATCTGGCGGCATTACCTGGCTGTTCAACAGTGAGTTCTACCCCTTCAAGGGTGCTGTTAAAGCCATCCGTGAGGCAGCCGATGAGGTGGGTATGGATAAACTGATGTGGGGATCGGACTATCCGCGTACCATAACAGCCATCACCTACCGGATGTCATACGATTTCATAATCAAATCCGCAGAACTTACGGAGCATGAAAAGGAGCAGTTCCTGGGTTTGAACGCAGCCCGGTTCTACGGAATCAACACAGAATTAGATTTACCTTATATTAAAAACATGTCAGAATGAGCAATAATCAGAAATCAAAGACCTTTACCGTTGCCCTGTCAATGGTAATCTGCCTGTTTTTCCTTTGGGCAATAAGCAACAACCTGCTGTCATCGGTTGTAAAAAAGATGATGACCCTGTTTGATATAGACCAGGCTAAGGCTGAGTTTGTGGAGACCTCTTATTGGTTTGCCTATTTCCTGTTCCCCATACCCATAGCCATGTTCATGAAGCGTTTCAGCTACAAGGCTGGCATAGTATTGGGACTGCTTATAGCCGCTGCAGGCGGACTGCTGTTCATGCCCGTAACACGCATGCACAGCTTCCCGCTCTACCTGTGCGCCTTCTTTATCGTGGCCATAGGCATGTGTTTCCTTGAAACAGCCGCCAACCCCTACGTGACAGAACTGGGTGACCCCGCCACAGCACCGCGCCGACTGAACCTGGCCCAGGCATTCAACGGACTGGGAGCATTCATTGCCGCCATGTTCCTGAGCAAGATCATTCTGGGCACAGAGGCCACCCGCACTGCTGAGCAGGAGATACACACATTCCGCATGACATACGCCATATTCGCCATAGTGCTCATAGTCATTGCGGTGGTATTCATCTTTACCCACCTGCCCCGCATACAGGCAGAGGATGCCGATGATGGCAACAACAAGCTGATTTCATTCAGTGTTCTCAAACGCAGCCATCTGCGCAACGGTGTTATAGCCCAGTTCTTCTACAACGGAGGCCAGACTGCCGTAAACAGCCTGTTCCTGGTATATTGCATCAACTACGTGGGCATGACCAACAACCAGGCCACCACATTCTTCGGGTTCTACATGCTATTCTTCCTTTTGGGCCGATGGGTAGGTACCACGCTCATGGTCAAGTTCCGCCCGGAGAACATGCTGGTATTCTACGGCATAGCCAATGTGCTGCTCTGCATAGTAGTATGCATAGTAGGCGGCAAGGCAGCCGTTTATGCCATGATGGGCATATCATTCTTCATGTCAATCATGTATCCCACACAGTTCTCACTGGCTCTCACAGACCTCAAGGGTGACACCAAGAGCGGTTCAGCATTCCTGGTTATGGCAATTGTGGGTAACTCCATACTGCCAATCCTTACCGCATACGTACAAAAATCAATGGCCAACCCCAATATAGCGTATGTGATTCCGCTGGTTTGCTTTGCGGTTTGCGCATGGTACGGATGGCGCGGACACGTAGTAAAAGATTAATTGAGAATTAGGAATTGAGAATGCGGTGCGTAATTCTAACTTCTCAATTCTGACTTCTCTCTTTTAACAAATTCATTTATTTATATGAGACAGATTAGAATCCCTGCACAGGGAGAGATGATAGTTGAGGAGGCACAGATACCTCAGGGCGGTGCCGATGAGGTGCTTCTTAAAATAGGATATGTAGGGTTCTGCGGGTCAGACCTCAACACATTCCTGGGCCGCAATCTGCTGGCTAAAGAGGCTGTCATTCCCGGTCATGAGATTGGAGCGGTCATTGAGAGAGTAGGTACTCAAGTACCCGGTTTCCTCAAGCCGGGCATGACCGTAACTGTAAACCCCTACACCAACTGCGGTCATTGCGCAGCCTGTCGTGCTGGCCATCCCAATGCATGTGAGTTCAATGAGACCCTGGGCGTACAGCGTGACGGAGCCATGCGTGACTATATGGTAATCCCCTGGCAGAAACTCATCCCCGCCCCGGAAATCAAGGAGCGTGACTGTGCCCTCATTGAGCCCATGAGCGTAGGTTTCCACGCCGTTTCACGCGGTAGTGTAACTGATTCTGACACCGTGCTGGTGTTCGGTTGCGGAATGATTGGCGTTGGCGCCATAGTACGTGCATCACTGCGAGGAGCAACCGTCATTGCTGTTGATCTGGATAATGACAAACTGGCTCTTGCCCGCCGTCTGGGAGCAGCTCACACAATCAACTCCAAAGAACAGGATCTGCATGCCGAACTTGCAAGGCTGACCGGCGGTCTCGGCCCCACTGTGGTCATTGAGGCTGTGGGAAGTATTCCCACCTATCAGGCAGCCATTGATGAAGTAGCTTTCTCAGGCAGGGTAGTCTGCATAGGCTATTCAAAGAATGACGTTACATTCCACACCGGCCTGTTTGTAAAGAAAGAAATCAATATACACGGCTCACGAAACGCCACTCCTCTTGATTTTGAGGCCGTAATCCGCTATCTGCAACGCGGCTCCTGCCCCACCGATAAGCTGATTTCAGCTGTTGTTGAACCCCAGGAAGCCCTTAGTGCAATGCGCAACTGGGTTGAGGCTCCAGGCAAAGTGTTCCGCATATTGGTCAACTTTAATAATCAATAATAACATCCTGCTCACTTAATATAGACAACGTAAAAGTCCCCAAGAGGGGAAGAGATTCATCCCAGGCTGGAAAAAAATCCCAGGTGGGATTTTTTTTTAAACCAGTATGGCAAACAACATTTACACTCGACAGGGTTTACTGTTCCTCTTGTGCTGAATCCAAATCCCTGATTTGGGCAAGCAGGTCATCGGCCTCTTTCTTGAGGGTTTCAATCTTGGCCTTGATGGCATCTACAAAACCGTTACCGGATTTGCTTGATGCGTTCATGAATCCGAGGTTGTTCTCATAGGTCTGGATCTCGCTCTTTTTCTGTTCGTACTGGCGCTGAAGTCTCTCTCTCGGTGAACTGGCATCACGCTGTGCGCCTGCACGCTGAGGCTGACGGCCGCGTCGGGTGCTCACCAAGTTTGAGAAAGGCTCCATAGCTGTCTTGAATTGGGCGGCTATCTTATCCTTGACCCTAAACGGTACATATCCGATCGCATTCCACTCATCCACCAGTTGCTGGATGGTATGGACATCATCATCAGAAAGATTATTCGCATCAAATGCCGACAACTTAGTCAGGATATCCTTTTTGGCGGCCAGATTAGCCGTCTCCTCCCGTTTTTTTGAAGAGGCGTTTTTGTCACGTTGCTCAAAGAAATAGTCACATGCCTCTGAAAAGCGTTTCCAGAGCTGGGCTGAATATTTCTTCTGCACAGGACCGGTCTCTCGCCACTCTTTCTGCAAGCCGGCAATGATATCACCAGTATTCTTCCAGTCAGTGCTATCCTTTATGGCCTCCACACGTTCACACAAAGCTGTTTTCTTGACAAGATTGTCACCCATGCTGTTCTTGGCTGCCTTGAAAAATTCACCCTTACTGCGGAAGAAAACATCACATGCGGCACGATAACGTTCAAATATTTTCTGATTATGGCGAATAGGAGCAAAACCTATATCCCTCCATTTCTTTTGAAGTGCCAGCACCTCCTGGGTCTTGTAGTTCCAGCTTTGAAAAGTAGTGAGCTTATCATATTCTATTCCCTCCAGAAGCTCGCAGATGACAATCTTCTGATCCATGTGTTCCTGCTCATGTTTCTTAAGATCCTCAAAATGCTGCTGATGACGGCGGTTTATAGTAGTCGATGCAGCCTTGAACCGGTTCCAGATTTCCTCACGGCAATCACGGGATACAGGACCTGTTTCACGGAAGTCCTGATGCAATTTCTGGAGCTTGCGGAAAGCTGACACCACATCGGGATCCTCGGCAAGCCTTTCAGCCTCCTCACAAATTGCAGTCTTGGCCTCCATGTTCTTCCTGAAATCATACTCACGGAACTCGTTGTTAAGCTTCTGTATGTCATAAAACTGTTCAGCATACTGCTGGTACGCCTTCCAAAGCTCATTAGCTTTATCAGCAGGTATTTCCTTTATCTCCTTCCATTCCTGAACCAATGTCTTGAACTCGCTATATGAAGCACCTTCAGTGTTTGCTTTGTCAATGAGAGACTTGAAACGGTCCAGCAGTTCCAGTTTCTTCTTGTAGTTCTCTTTCTGGACTATCTCAAGAGCCTCTTGGGCTGCAGCTTTCTTCTCCTTGATGATGTTCATCAACTTGCGGTATTGTTCCTCAACAGGATCTGGCTCAGGCTTGAAATCCTCCACTGTACCTCCACCTGCCACGAACACGGCCACCTGCTCCTCCTGAGCGGCTCTCTGTAACTTGTAGAATGACTGCTTAAGCGATTCAAGTTCAGGACGCTTGGCCAATGTTATGTCACTCACCATCTCCTGAAGGCGTGATATGATGTTCTCTCTTGTGATAGCGGTTTCCTTAACTACAGTCTCCTCCACTTTTTTCTCCTCCTTGACATCATCCTGTACTTCAACATCGTGGGCGGACTCCTGCTTGAACTCCTCAACAACCTGATTCTCAACCGGGACAACCTGCTCCTCCGGTTTCACATCCTCAACCAAATCTTTTTTCTCTTCCTCTTCCATATCGGGAATGATTTACTTAGTTAATACCTTGCAAAAGATGCAAATAAAAACAATAATCCGCAAAACACCTAATTTCCGGGCATTTTTCTGCGGAAGACTATATAATAAGTGTAATGACAAGCATGTAGATACCCATGCCCAGAAGGTCATTGGTTATCTGCACAAACGGTCCGGTGGCTATTGCGGGATCAATGTGGATCTTTTCGAAAAGGAGCGGCAGCAAAGTCCCCCAAAGGGTTCCGATAAGAACCAGGGCGAACAGGCTTACGGGAACTGCATAAGTCACAGCTTCCGTAAATCCGAACTGGTATACGTTATATCCTAAAACCAGCAGCGACAGCACTATTGCGTTCAGCAAAGCCACCGCACTCTCCTTGAATACCTGTTTCCAGATGTTTGAAATGTTAAGGGAGCCGTTTGCAAGACCCTGAACCACGATAGCCGAAGATTGGGTGCCCACATTGCCTCCAGTACCTCCGATAAGCGGTATAAAGAGCAGCAATCCCACATAACCCTGTAATGTCGGTTCAAATTTGCCCAGCAGCATGGAATTAAGGATACCTCCCAGCATACCTATCAGAAGCCAGGGAATCCTCGCCCACATCTGGCGGAACACGCTGTCATCAGTCTCCACGTCGCTGGTAAGACCCGATGCCATCTGATAGTCATGCTCCTGTTGTTCACGCAACTCATCGATCACGTCATCAACAGTAATCTGCCCTTGAAGGCGGCCTATGCTGTCAATTACGGGTACCGATACCAGATTGTACTTTTCAATCATCTGCACAACATCATCAATGGGAGTATCAACCTTGGTGCTTATCACATCCTCATCCATCACGTATTTCACCTTTGATACTGACGGATTGGTTATCATTTTCTTGAGTGGGAACACGCCCTTCAGACGGCCGTCATCATCCACCACATAGACATTATATATGTCATCCAGGTCCTCAGCCTGCTTACGCATCTCCTGCAGGCACTCGGGCATAGACATATTCTCGTTAACCACCACCATCTCTGTGCCCATCAGACCACCGGCGGTATCCTCATCATACTGCAACAGGTCGACAATATCACTGGCCTGTTCAATGTCACCGATATGCGCCAGTACCTCCTCCTGCTTGTCCTCGTCCATTTCTTGGATGATATCCACAGCATCATCCGTATCCATGTTGTCAATGAACTTGGATGCTATGAGTTCAGAGGGCAACTCATCCAACAGACGTTTCCTGTTGTCCTCGTCCATCTCAACAAGGACATCGGCTGCCGTCTCGTTATCCAGCTGGCGATAAACGAACCGTGCTTCATCAACATCAAGCGTATCACACAGCTCTGCTATATCGGCGGAGTGCATATTCTCCAGGATGGCTTTCAGCTTTACTGCATCCTGGTTCTCAATCACTTCAAGAATGTTATCCAGAAAATCCTTCTCCATAATAATTGTCTCTGAATATTTCGGCCATTGAAGTCTGGCCTGTCATACGATACTGTTAATTGTATTCTAAGGTGTCCCTGACGCTCAGGTCGCTCTGCCCTCAACCATATCTGTCAGACGGATGAAATCCTCCACTGACAGCTGTTCGGGACGTTTGTCCAGATACGGGCAGTCCGCCGGTAGAGGGACATCGCGTTCATATACCTGACGCAGGGAGTTGCGCAACATCTTGCGGCGCATACCGAAAGTGCACTTAACTACCTTGCGGAACAGTTTCTCATCGCAGCCCAGCGCGGTTCGGGAGTTTCGAGTGAGCCTTATGACTGCGCTCTTGACCTTTGGAGGCGGGTCAAACACGTTTTCATTTACGGTAAAAAGGTATTCGGTATCATACCAGGCTTGGATGAATACGCTCAGGATGCCATAGTCCTTGTTCCCCGGGCCGGAACAGATGCGTTGCGCAACCTCGCGCTGCAGCATCCCGGTACAGCAGGGAATGAGTTCCACATTATCCAGCATCCTGAAGAATATCTGACTGGTTATATTGTAAGGATAATTACCGGTAAGCACAAACTGACGGCCTTCAAAGACCTCATTCAGGTCCATCTTAAGGAAATCACCCTCAATCACGTTCAGCCCAGGGTAGTTTTCGTGCAAATAAACAACCGACTCGGTGTCTATCTCAACCACCTTCAGTTCACGCTCTTTCTGACTAAGGAATTGTGTAAGTACCCCTGTTCCGGGTCCTATTTCAAGAATCGGAAGGTCGGCACGAACATCAACAGTGCCGGCTATCTGCTGAGCGATACCCATATCCCTCAGGAAATGTTGGCCTAATGCCTTTTTCGGTCTTACTGTCCGCATCAACGTCGTCCATATAGAGTCTTTTGGGTTATCGAATGGCAAAAAATAGTATATTTGCCGTTTGAATGCTGACCTCCCGCCGCATTCATATGGCAAAGGTAGGTAAAATCATCCGAAAGGTGAACACCATACAATGAAAAAGATTGCATCAACCACCCTAAAGATAGTAATCCCGCTGCTCATATCGGCAGTAATACTCTATTTCACTTACCGCGATTACGATTTCTCGCAGTTCCGGAGCGATATGGGCCGTATAAATTGGCGCTGGCTGGCTGCAGCCCTTGCTTTCAGTGCACTCGGCCCGCTTTTCCGAGGACTGCGCTGGAATCTGCTGCTTGAACCTATAGGATACAATGTTTCCAGGAAAGATACGGTCCTTACCGTGTTCACAGGCTATGCCGCCAACATAATCATTCCTCGCGTGGGCGAGATATGCCGTTGCGGAATACTGGAGCAGAATGCCGGTGTGCCTTTCAGTAAAGGTCTTGGCACCTTGGTGGCCGAGCGTGTGGTCGATGCCGTATTGCTGGGCCTTATCGTAGTGGCCGGCATATTGGTATCATGGAACGAGTTCCAACTGCTGCTAACCCCCACTGATACCGACGTGGCTTCATCCGCCACTCAGAGCATACCTCTGCTGCGGAACCCAAGGTTCTGGTTATGGACCATAGGAATAATACTCGTCATTGCCGTCTGCCGGTGGGTTTGCGTAAGGTTCCGCCTGTGGGACAAGGTCAGGAATTTCATTCAGGGATTCTGGGAAGGATTCCTATCACTCAAGCAAATAAAACATCTGCCCCTGTTCCTTGCCTACTCGATAGGAATCTGGATATGCTACTATCTGGAACTATACCTGGCATTCTACTGCCTGCCGTCAACCGCTGCAGTCGGTCCTGTGGGCGGGCTGGCCTGTTTTGCAGCGAGCAGCGTAGCGGTACTGGTTCCAACCCCTAACGGAGCTGGCCCGTGGAATCTGGCCATAGTCAAGATGCTGGGCATATACGGTGCCAAGACCAACGAGGCACAGATTATGTCGTTCATACTGCATTTCTGCCAGACCTTAATATATCTGTTGTGCGGATTCATTGCCTGGATTGCACTCAAGATAATTCGCCGTGACGGCCATAAAGCCGCAACTCAACCATAACCCATAACCCTATGGAACATCCCGAAAACAGCGATGAATACAAAGGGCTGACCGTGAACAGCGGAGTTATCAGTCCCGGCTCAGTAAACCCCTATTTCAGGAATCATCATGTCCACCGCCCCACTCTTTCTGTACAAGATTACGTGGACGGCATAGTAAAAGGAAACGTAACTGTTCTCAGCCAGGCTGTTACTCTGGTAGAGAGCCTCAAGCCCGAACATCAGGCTATTGCACAGGAGGTAATTGAAAAGTGCCTTCCCCATGCAGGCAACTCCGTACGCATAGGCATCAGCGGTGTTCCGGGAGCCGGAAAAAGCACCAGCATAGACGCTTTCGGCCTTCATGTGCTCAAGGATGGAGGAAAGCTTGCGGTGCTGGCCATAGACCCCAGTTCAGAGCGCACTAAAGGAAGTATTCTGGGCGATAAGACCCGCATGGAACGCCTCTCAGTCCATCCCAAGGCATTCATACGCCCCAGCCCATCAGCAGGTTCACTGGGAGGTGTGGCCCGTAAGACCCGCGAAACGATCGTCCTGTGTGAGGCTGCCGGCTTTGACAAGATATTCGTGGAGACGGTAGGCGTGGGCCAGAGCGAGACAGCCGTCCACTCAATGGTTGACTTTTTCCTACTCATACAGCTGGCCGGCACCGGCGATGAGTTGCAGGGCATTAAGCGCGGCATAATGGAAATGGCTGACGGCATAATCATAAACAAAGCCGACGGCGACAACGCCCCTAAGGCCGAGCTGGCGGCCAGCTCATTCCGCAACGCCCTGCATCTGTTTCCACCATCAGAAAGCGGCTGGTCCCCTCAGGTAATAACCTACTCCGGATTCTACGAATACAAGATAAAGGAGGTGTGGGATATGGTCTGGGCCTACATAGACTTTGTCAAGCAGAACGGCTATTTCCAATACCGCCGTAACGAGCAGGCCAAATACTGGATGTATGAGAGCATTAACGAATCGCTCAGGAACGGGTTCTACAATGACCCTGAAATATCGGCAAAACTGACAGAGTTCGAGGCTCAGGTCCTGGGAGGCCAGCAGACATCATTCGCCGCCGCACACAAGCTGCTGGAACTGTACTACTCACGGTAAAAAAAGAGGGGATGCGTTTGCATCCCCTTCTTTTTGCTGGGCTACCCGGACTCGAACCAGGAAAGGCAGGACCAGAATCTGCAGTGTTACCATTACACCATAGCCCAGTATGTCCGCTCTAAAGCGGTGCAAATATACTGCTTTTTTCCGGTATCCAAATCTTTTGGCATCTTTTTTGCCTCTGTATGACAAGAAAAGTGAATCATGACCCGTTCCGGTCACTATTAAAAAAGGTGTATTCAGGATATGGTGGAACTTTTTCATTACTTTTGCACAAAACAACCACACAATACAATAAATGACGAAAAAGAAGAGAGAGAGTATTATTAACAGCATAGTTGAAGGCATCCAGGAAAGGAAAGGTGAGAAAATAACCATTGTTGATCTCACAGGCATTGAGGATACCGTATGTAGGTATTTCGTGATTTGCGAAGGGGGAACCCCTAACCAAACTATAGCCATACATGACTCCATACGGGAGACAGTCCGCATAAAGGAGCAGCGCAAGCCTGATTTCACTGAAGGGACCAGATTTGCCCACTGGATAGCTATGGACTACGGCGATGTGATGGTACACATTTTCGTTCCCGAACTGAGGAGATTTTATGATCTGGAACACCTTTGGGCCGATGCCCTGTTAGAAGAGGTTCCCGATATCTGATGGTTTTTACACTGACACCTTGACATGTTTTTCCCATAACAAATGAAATATGGCTGACATAAAAGACAATAAGCCCAAGAAGGGACCAAGACTGCAATCCTGGCTTTATATTTTGCTTTTTATCGGTTTTGGATATATCCTTATTTTCAGTAAGGAAGATGGCGCTGCGCTTACAGGCAAGGCATCATATACTGATTTTAAGGAGTATATGGAACGAGGATATATAAACAATATTGTAGTTTACCCCAACCTGGGCACTATGGATATGTACATCAAGCCCGATTCCGCCAAGTACGTATTTCCCGAATCCACTGCCCTACAACCTTTCGCTAAGCCAATGCTGACGGTGGGAGTGGGCTCAATGGACAATCTGCAAGAGTTCATTGACATGTCTCAGGCTGCAGGCACATTCACAGGAGAGGTAGAGTATGAGAAAAAATCCCATACAGCTATTGACATCCTGATAAGCATTTTCCCGTTCCTTCTGCTAATCCTGTTTTGGATAATCCTGACAAAACGCATTAACGGTGGGGCCGGGGGAGCCGGAGGTGGAGTATTCAGCGTGGGTAAATCAAAGGCCAAGGTCTATGAGAAGGGCGGAGCTGACCGCGTTACATTTAAGGATGTGGCAGGACAGGCTGAGGCCAAGACCGAGGTAGAGGAAATTGTGGAGTTCCTCAAGAACCCCAGAAAATATACAGATTTGGGAGGCAAGATACCTAAAGGAGCACTGTTGGTAGGTCCTCCGGGAACAGGCAAGACCCTGCTGGCCAAAGCTGTGGCCGGTGAGGCTGATGTCCCGTTCTTCTCGCTCTCCGGCTCTGACTTTGTGGAGATGTTCGTTGGTGTGGGTGCATCCAGAGTACGTGACCTGTTCCGTCAGGCTAAGGAGAAGGCACCGTGTATTATTTTCATAGACGAGATTGACGCTGTAGGACGCGCCCGAGGCAAGAATCCCGCTATGGGAGGCAATGACGAGCGAGAGAACACCCTGAACCAACTGTTAACCGAAATGGACGGGTTCGGCACCAACAGTGGCGTAATCATACTGGCAGCCACCAACCGCGTGGATATCTTAGACAAGGCATTACTGCGTGCAGGACGTTTTGACCGTCAAATTCATCTGGACCTACCTGACCTTAACGAGCGAAAGGCCGTGTTCGGTGTACATCTCCGTAACATCAAGCTGAGTAAGGATGTAGATGTGGATCTGCTTGCCCGCCAGACTCCCGGTTTCTCGGGTGCTGATATCGCTAACGTATGTAACGAGGCTGCCCTGATTGCCGCCCGCCATGACAAGAAGAAGGTGGAGAAGGATGATTTCCTTTCGGCTGTTGACCGTATCGTAGGAGGACTGGAAAAGAAGACCAAGGTGCTGACTGCCGACGAGAAGCGCACAATTGCCCTTCATGAGGCCGGACACGCCACCCTATCTTGGTTCCTGGAATACGCCAACCCGCTTATTAAGGTTACTATAGTGCCACGCGGACGTGCTCTCGGTGCCGCCTGGTATCTGCCTGAAGAACGCCAGATAACCACTAAGGAGCAGATGCTTGACGAAATGTGCGCCACTCTGGGCGGACGTGCCGCCGAAGAACTGTTCACTGGCCATATCTCCACAGGAGCCATGAATGATCTTGAACGCGTCACGAAGCAAGCTTACGGGATGATTGCATATGCAGGCATGAGTGACAAGCTGGCCAACCTGTGCTACTACAGCAGCACTGATGAGTATGCCTTCCAGAAACCGTATTCCGACAAGACAGCCGAACTTATAGATGAAGAAGTAAAGGCTCTCATAAGCGAGCAATATGAACGCGGAAAGAAAATACTGCTCGAACATGAGGAAGGGCACCACCAGCTGGCACAGCTTCTGATAGAGCGCGAGGTCATCATGGCCGAGGATGTGGAAAAGATTTTCGGCAAGCGTTTGTGGGCTTCGCGCAGCGAAGAGATACTTGAGGATGACAAAAAGCATTCAGAAGCAGCGGCGACAGTTGAGAACCACAATAAGGTTGAACCGTAAACATAGCTTGACATGAACTTTCTTGTAAGGACTATTACAGCAGTTGTGTTCGCTTTCATAATGCTGTTCTGTATATTGAAAGGTGCACCATGGTTTGTAGGGTTGTTTGCAGTCTGCACCATTCTCACTACAATAGAATATACAGGTCTTGCCAACAGATACAAACATACAAGCGTTAGTCGCCTTTGGGCAACTGTGGCCGCTTTCACTTTCTATGCAGCGATAGTAGGATTGTCCGTGATGCAAAACAGCGCAGCTCTATTCCTACCGTTCATATTCACACTGATCGTGATAATGGTGCGTGAACTCTATTACAGAAAGCCAAGTCCCATTAATGACTGGGTACACACTCTGTTCCCTGTCATCTACATAGCTTTGCCATTTGCTCTTACATCCATGCTTGCTTTCGATGCCAAGGGCCCCGGTACAGGTTACAGTCCAGTGGTTCCTCTCACCCTGTTCGTATTCCTTTGGTGCAATGACGTGGGAGCCTACTGCACAGGATGTACTATCGGAAAACACAAACTGTTTGAGAGAATTTCACCCAAGAAAACCTGGGAAGGCTCAATAGGCGGCGCACTACTCACCATTCTGGTTGCATTGATGCTTCACCGCTTCATGCCGGATTGGTACAGTTTCATGCCGGCTTGGATCTGGATAGGAATGGCATTTACAGTGGTCCTGTTCGGGACATGGGGTGACCTGATAGAGTCGCTTATGAAACGGGAAATGGGCATAAAGGACTCTGGCAAGATCCTACCTGGACACGGAGGTATGCTGGACCGTTTTGACAGCGCTCTGCTGGCCATTCCGGCCACAGTAATCTGGCTCTCAATCGCAATGAGCAGATTTTAACAGTCCCATCATCTGTGCCGATGCCCGTTCCGGAGCGCCAGCGGGGCCAAGCAACTCCCTCATTCTGGAATACCCCTCAAGTTGGGCACGTCTTTCTGCAGTGTCCGACAACAACGGACGGAATTTTTCCGCTATATTCTTTAGTGTAAAACTGTCTGCAATAAGCTCAGGTACAACCTCATAACCTGAAATCAGGTTCACAAGTGAGACAAATTCAGTTTTAAGGAATACTCGCCTGATCAATCCGGCTATCCTTTTGGCCGGCATTCCGTAACATACTACCTGAGGAACTCCGAAAAGGGCAGTTTCAAGGGTGGCGGTACCCGATGTCACCAGGGCAGCATATGCACTCTGCAGGACGCCGTAAGTATCACCATAAACACACTCGACATCATACTCCCCGATTGTCTCTTCATAGAAGCTTGCGGGTATTGACGGCGCACAGGCCAATACCACACGGATATTCTCCAAACCCTCTACAGCCTTGAGCATGACAGGCAGATTACGGGAAATCTCTTGACGCCGGCTACCTGCGAGAAGGGCTATTATCCTACGACTCTCTCCCTTGAAGAGAAGTGGTTCCTTATGTAATTCCAGATAAGTATTCACTTCATCGACAGTGGGATTACCTACATATCTGACCGGATAACCCAATTTTTCGTAATAATCCACCTCAAATGGGAGGATACTGAATAACTCATCTACATCACGGCGTATGTTGCGGATCCTGTAACTCTTCCAAGCCCATATCTTGGGAGAAATGTAGTACCAAACGGGGATATGCAGTTTACTGTGTACTTTACGGGCCAAAGAGAGGTTAAAACCCGGATAATCCACCAGGATGACTACATCCGGATTCCATTCTGAAATGTCACGGAAACAAAGTCTGGCACCTCTGATTATAATTCCAAGATGGGTAATGACCGGCCATACTCCCATATATGCGAGTTCACGATAATGTTTTACCAGAGTGCCACCGGCCACCTTCATCAAATCTCCTCCGAAGCAGCGAAATGATGCTTCCGTATCCCTTTTGCCGATAGATGACATAAGACTGGAGGCATGAAGGTCACCTGACGCCTCTCCTGCTACAATGTAGTATTTCATAAACTGATTCTTACAATGTCAAAAATAGTAATTTTTTCCCTAATGCCGTTTTTTTCCATTACCTTTACGCGTTAAAAAAACATCTTATGGGAAAGATAATAGCTTTAGCTAACCAGAAAGGCGGAGTTGGCAAGACTACAACCACCATCAATCTGGCTGCATCACTGGCCACATTCGAAAAAAAGGTGTTGATTGTGGACGCTGATCCTCAAGCAAATGCTTCGTCAGGACTAGGAATAGACATTACTAAACTTGAATGTACGGTATATGAGTGCCTGGTCAATAACAGGAATCCGG
Organism: Bacteroidales bacterium UBA1192; assembly: GCA_002310175.1. Taxonomy (GTDB): domain Bacteria; phylum Bacteroidota; class Bacteroidia; order Bacteroidales; family Bacteroidaceae; genus Colenecus. The sequence continues at coordinate 55,114 of DBYG01000048.1, read as the reverse complement.
AAGACGCTATTTTGAACTCCTGTATAGAGGGTCTTTTCATTATGCCCTCACATATTGACCTTGTAGGTGCAGAACTGGAGCTTATGAACATGGAAGCACGAGAAACCGTCATGAAGAAAATGCTTTCAAGCGTAAAGGACGACTATGACTTCATTTTAATAGACTGTTCCCCTTCACTCGGTCTCATAACCGTCAATTCATTGACTGCCGCCGATTCCATAATTATTCCTGTACAATGTGAATACTTTGCATTGGAAGGAATCAGCAAACTGCTAAACACCATAAAGATTATCAAGACCAAACTGAATCCGTCACTGGACATTGAAGGTTTCCTGTTAACCATGTATGACTCACGTCTGAGACTGAGCAACCAGATAATAGAGGAGGTGAGAAAACATTTCCAGGAGTTGGTGTTCGAGACAGTCATTGCCAGAAATGTCAAATTGAGCGAGGCTCCGAGTTACGGTCTGCCTGCAGTTATGTATGATGCCGAATCCCGCGGCTCAAAAAATTACCTTGCTCTGGCACAAGAAATACTGAAAAAGAACGGATACAAATGAAAACAAATAAGAAATCAGCATTGGGACGCGGTCTTGACGCGCTTATATCGACAGAACTTGTGAGGACATCCGGTTCATCTTCAATAAGCGAAATACCTCTTGCTCAAATTCACGCCAACCCCAGCCAGCCGCGCAGGGATTTCGATGAGGAAAGTCTCATTGAACTATCGGAATCCATACGTGAAATAGGAATCATACAACCCATCACGCTTCGCAAGAAATCGGAGAACGAATATCAGATTATAGCTGGTGAAAGGCGATTCCGTGCCGCCAGGATGGCAGGTCTTGAGGCCATGCCGGCATATATACGCACAGCCGACGATGAGAACGTCATGGAAATGGCACTCATAGAAAACATTCAGCGTGAGGATCTGAATTCAATGGAAGTGGCTCTTGCCTGCCAACACCTTCTGGAGGTCTATGACATGACCCAGGAACAGCTCAGCACCAGAATAGGGAAAAAGCGGGCTACAATAGCTAATTACATAAGGCTGCTCAAACTTCCTGCCGAGATACAGATGGCTCTCAAGAACAGGGAAATAGACATGGGACATGCACGCGCTCTTCTGGCAATAGACGATCCTATAAAACAGCTCCGCCTGTTCCATGAACTGAAACAGTACGGATACTCTGTCAGGATGGTTGAAGAGAAAGTCCGAAAAATCAATGAAGGGAACAACAACGCTAAAACCGGAAACATAAAGATGGAAGAAAAGTTTGAACCATTGAAAAAAAACCTTTCTTCATATTTTGGAACTAACGTAAACATCAAATGCAGCAAGAGTGGCAAAGGAAGCATAAACATAACTTTCAAGAATGAGGCCGAACTGGCAAGAGTGATAGAATTGCTTGATAGAATAAACAAATGACCCGTTCCCTCCTATATAAGCTGTCAATTTTTATCCTACTGCTTGTGCCAGTAGCGCGAACGGCATATTCGCAGAGGGCAGTCAGGCCTATCAACCTTCATGAAGATACTCTTCGGACTGCCCGTATCGACAGTTTGTATAGGTCACTCAATGATACTGCACAATGGCAACAGGAGCTTGAATACATCAGGAACCTTTCCTCCTACCAGCCTTCCGATTCAACAATGATTCCGAACGATGAACCCATGACCGGAAACCGGAGACTCACATGGAAAGATAAGGACAGCATACAGACCGCCATGTACCTGCGTTCCGCTCCGGACTGGGAACCTGAGCCGAGAAAAGCAGTCTGGATGTCGTTGCTCATCCCCGGGGGTGGACAGATATATAATCACAAATATTGGAAGTTGCCCATAGTCTATGGAGGATTTGTGGGATGTGTATATGCGTTGACATGGAACCAGTCTACATACAAGGATTATCAGAATGCCTATGTGGATATTATGGATAATGACCCCTCTACCAAAAGTTATGAGGATTTCCTCCCTCCCCACTACGAGATTGACAATTATACTATAGATTGGCTCAAAGACGTATTCAAAAAGCGTAAAGACAAATATCGCAGATACCGTGACCTCAGCATATTCGCTTTCGCAGGTATGTATATAATCTCAGCCATCGACGCTTATGTCGATGCCGAACTCTCCCATTTTGACATATCCAGCGACCTGAGTCTTCGCGTGGAGCCCAATATCATTATTGACAACCGGGGAACCGCTTCATCCGGATTCTCATTAGCATTCTGTTTCTGATGGTAAGCGCTTCACTTTTATTGGCAATGACTCTGGTCGGAATGGAACAGACAGTATCCTCCGATGCAACAGACAGCGTAACCGGAAATGTTGATGTCCTGTCCGCTGACTCCCTAATGTCTGACTTACCTGAGAGTATGAGTTTTGATGTGGATAGTCTCATGGAGCTCTGGTTCGCCAAACAGTACATGTCTTATGACTCTGATTGTATTGACGGTTCGGTAAATCCCGTTTTCAGTGATTCCGTCTATGCTGCTCGCCTGAACAATCTGCCCACCATTGTGGAAATGCCTTACAACAGTATTGTGCGCAACTCCATTGATGCATATCTGGTCCGGAACAGGAAAGCTGTAGCTTTTGCCCTCGGAATGCTTCCCATGTACGAGGAAATTTTTGTTGAGGCTCTTTTACGCTACAATGTACCCATAGAACTCAAATATCTGCCGATAGTGGAATCGGCCCTCAAGCCACGTGCATACTCACGTGCCGGAGCAGCCGGTATGTGGCAGTTCATCTACAGTACAGGACGCAACTACGGCCTATACGTAAACAGTCTGGTTGATGACCGATATGATGTGATTAAGGAGACTGATGCCGCTGCCCACCATCTGAAAGATCTATATGACACGTTTGGCGACTGGTCCCTTGCCATCTCGGCATACAATTGCGGACCTGGCAACATCACGAAAGCTATCACCCGTTCAGGAGGAAAAACCAGTTTCTGGGATATATATCCGTACTTGCCTCGGGAAACCCGCGGCTACTTGCCGGCATTCATTGCAGTAAACTATGCAATGAGTTATTACAAGGAGCACGGTATTTGCCCAATGGAATCAGTCCGTCCCCAACAGACTGACACATTACTTATAGGGAGGAACCTGCATTTCAGTCAGATAACCCACTTTTGCGATATAAGTACAGATGAACTGAAGGCATTGAATCCGCAATATCTCACCGATGTGATACCCGGAGCCTATCGCACCTGTGTACTCACCCTCCCGCAACAATTCATACGTCCACTGCTTGAGGCAGGTGATTCGCTATATGAGTACGACACTGAAAATCTCTTTCCCAAAGCCAAGCTAGCCGCAATCAATGATGACATGACTAACCGTGTCACCTATGTCACCCACAAAATCAAATCCGGAGAGACACTTGGCTCTATAGCCAGAAAATATCACACCACCGTCAGGAACATAAAGAACTGGAACAACTTGAAAAGTGATAACATAAGAGCTGGCAAGACATTGAGAATTTATAACCGATAAATTACATGATAAAATGAGTGATGATAGTTTATTTTCGCCCGACGAAGAGAGACAGATCGATGAAGCTTTCCAGCATTTGATTGATTCCTATCTGCAGACCAAACACAGGAAGAGGGTGGAAAAAATCACCAATGCCTTCATGTTTGCCCGTCAGGCCCACAAAGGAATACGTCGTCACTCAGGGGAACCATACATCATGCATCCCCTTGCCGTAGCCCAGATTGTATGCAGCGAGATAGGTTTAGGTTCTACATCTATATGCTCTGCTCTCCTGCATGATGTTGTGGAGGACACTGACTATACTACTGATGACATCAAGAATGTTTTCGGACCCAAGATAGCACAGATCGTTGACGGTCTGACAAAAATTGCCGGTGGAATTTTCGGAGACAAAGCATCAGCACAAGCAGAAAACTTCAAGAAACTGCTTCTCACCATGTCGGATGACATACGTGTCATTCTGATCAAGATAGCAGACCGTCTTCATAACATGCGCACACTGGACAGCATGTTGCCCCGCAAACAGTACAAGATTGCCGGTGAGACACTCTACCTGTATGCCCCCCTGGCTTACAGGCTTGGGCTCAACAAGATCAAAACCGAACTCGAAGACCTTAGCTTCAAATACGAGCACCCTGAAGAATACAAGGAGATACTGGACAAGCTCTCTGTTCTGCGCAGTGAACTGGATCGCACCTATGAAGACTTCACTAAGCCGATTATTGCAAAACTTGACAGTCTCGGGCTTCACTACAACATTTGCGGACGCATCAAGACTCCGTACTCCATTTGGAAAAAGATGAACAAGAACTCCCTTACCTTTGAGGAAGTGTTTGACATCCTTGCTGTAAGAATTGTGTTCGAACCCATCTCTCCTGAACATGAACAAAGCGAATGCTTTGACATCTATCTGGCATTGACCAAAATATATAAATCACATCCGGACCGCTTCCGTGACTGGGTGACACACCCCAAAGCCAACGGATACCAGGCTCTACATGTAACTCTTATGAGCAATACCGGACAATGGGTGGAGGTGCAGATCCGAAGTACCCGAATGGATGATATTGCTGAACAGGGAATTGCCGCACATTGGAAATACAAGGACGGGACAACATATGAAGAGGATGAGACGGAACTGGATCATTGGCTCGAGACCATAAAGGAGATACTTGAGGATCCGCAGCCGGATTCCATGGATTTCCTTGATACGATCAAACTCAACCTATATTCTTCGGAAATATTTATCTTTACGCCCAAAGGTGAGTTACGCACAATGCCCCAAGGAAGTACTGTTCTTGACTTTGCCTTCACCATACATACATTTATGGGAACACACTGTATTGGTGCCAAAGTCAATCATAAGCTTGAGGCCGTGAATTATGAACTTCAGAGCGGTGATCAGGTGGAGATTCTTACATCCAAGAACCAGAAGATAATCCCGGAATGGCTTGATTTTGCCACTACCGCCAAAGCCAGAGGTAAAATCAAGCAACTGCTACGCAAGGAAGAACGATCCAACCAAAAATTTGGAGAGGCTATATTCCATGAGTTTCTTGCAAAGGAAGAACTGGAATCGGATTCGGACAAGATAGACCGTATCTGCACACTTCACGGAATCAGTGGAAGAGACAAACTCATGATAGCCCTTGGCCAGAAGAAAATAATATTGGGTGATGCCGAGCGTAATATTCTCAAAGGTGAAAACGGAGGCAGCTGGTACAAACGTTTCTGGTCATCCTTCTCCTCTAAAGACAAAAACAGTGAAAACGGAGGAAAGCCGGCCATCACGCAAGATAGAGTGGATGTCCGGAAAACACTTATTATAAATGACCTTGATTCCCATAAATATACATTCGCCGCATGCTGTCATCCTGTTCCCGGGGATTCAGTCCTGGGTTTCGCCGATGAAACCGGCCATATAACCATTCACAAACGCAAGTGCGAGGTGGCAAATAAGATGAAGGCCGGAAAGGGGAACAGCATACTCACCGTTGAATGGAACATTGAAAACAGTCTGTTTCCTGCCACCATTTATATGAAAGGTGTTGACAGTATAGGGACTCTGGCCAAGGTGACTGAAGTCATCTCACGAAAGATGAATGTAAACATGAATAAACTTGTCATCGAATCCAAGGAGGGACTATTTGAAGGAACCATAAGCGTCATGGTCCATAGTCTGAGCGACCTTGAGAATATCCAGAAAGGTCTTAAGAAGATTTCAAATATCACAACGGTTGTCCGCAAGGAGGAATAGAGTCAAGCTCTTTATAGATAGCCCAGAGCTCCTCCCTGACTTTCTTCAGATGATTAACTATCTCATGAACGTCCATAGTGACTTTGGGATTCTCTTTAATTCGGTCCTTAGCACCTTTGATTGTAAGTGATTTTTCCTTTACAAGATGATTTATGAGCTTAATCTGATCTATGTCTGCAGTCGTATACTGGCGTTTGCCGCTCTTTGATTTCTTGGGAGAAATTTCATTAAACTCCTTCTCCCAGTACCGAAGCGTACTCTCAGGAATACCGAGTTGCTCTGAAACTTCACCTATAGTGTAATACTTCTTGAGTATTTTGTCTTTCTTCAGTGCCATAAGCTATCAATCAAATACTCTACCATGATTCTCGGCCAGTTCAATCATTTCCTCGTACTGATTGGCGTCCAAATCCATAAAATAATAATTTACAGGATTCACATTGTTTCCTGAAACTATCACCTCATAGTGTAAATGAGGACCGGTACTCTTTCCAGTATTGCCCACAGCGCCTATCTCCTCACCACGTATTACCTTCTGTCCGTTCCTGACAAGAATCTTGCTAAGATGTGCATATCTTGTAACATAACCATACCCATGATCTATCACCACCATATTCCCGTACCCTGACTGTCTGGAGGCGAAAGTCACTACACCATTACCGGTTGCATAAACAGGAGTGCCCGTGTCACAAGCGAAATCCATACCTTTATGGAAGGTTGTCACGTGATATATAGGGTCAGAACGGTAACCATATCCTGATGCCGTTCGTTTCAGGTCTTTGTTTGATACCGGCTGTATAGCAGGTATACTTGCCAGTTTCTGGTCCTGCTCACGTGACAGTTCCATCACCTCATTGAAAGAACGCGACTGTACATACAACTTCTTCTCCAGGAGGTCTATTTTTTGCGATGTACTGATTACCAACTCAGAGAGAGGCATATCTGCCAGTTCGGAATATCTGTTGGTGCCATAATATCCGGATTGTCTGACTGCATCGGGAACAGGGTCAGCCTCCAAAAGCACCCTGTACAGATTGTCATCGCGTTCCTCTATGTCGCTCAGTACAAGCAGTGCATCATCCACCTTATGGGAGAGCAATCTGTACTGTGACTGCAACCGTGAGTTCTGCTCTCTCAGGCTGCCTATTGACGGAGTGTCTATCAAGAACCAATACAACAGGAAAAAAAAGCCACCCGACAGGGCCGCAAAGAAGAGCCTCCCAAGGAAATGGAGGAACTTTTGCCTGAGAGTGGGAAAAACTCTTTTATAGACTCTGGCAGAAGCATCGTACTGGTAATAAACCTTTCTCATCCGCTAACATGTTCCTGAACCATAAAGCCCATTACCGGAACTCTAAATGCAAAAGTAGTAAAAAGCGGACATCTTTACAAATGTGTCATCAGATATCCCGGTACTTCAGTATAAAAAATAGGAAAACTTCTTTTTTCTCCTCTCTCCATGCATTATCTTTGCAGCCCAATCAATTATACATACATGATGACAGCTAAGGAAATACGTGATTCCTTCAAGAGTTTCTTTGAGAGTAAAGAGCATCTGATTGTGCCTTCAGCCCCCATGGTGGTTAAGGATGACCCCACCCTTATGTTCACCAATGCCGGTATGAATCAGTTCAAGGACATAATCCTGGGTAACCGTGCCCCTAAAAGCCGCCGTGTGGCCGACTCACAGAAGTGTCTGCGCGTAAGCGGCAAGCACAATGACCTTGAGGAGGTAGGTCACGACACATATCACCACACCATGTTCGAGATGCTGGGCAACTGGTCTTTCGGAGACTACTTTAAGAAAGAAGCCATAAGCTGGGCATGGGAGTATCTGGTGGATGTTCTCAAACTGGACCCCAAAAACCTCTACGCTACTGTATTTGAGGGTAGCCCCGAGGAGGGTCTGGAGCGCGACAACGAGGCTGCCGCCATATGGGAGCAGTTCCTGCCCAAGGATCATATCCTTAACGGCAACAAGCACGATAATTTCTGGGAGATGGGTGATACCGGTCCCTGCGGCCCCTGCAGTGAGATCCACATGGACTCACGCTCTGAAGCTGAGAAGGCTCAGGTACCCGGCCGCGACCTTGTAAACAAGGACCACCCCCAGGTAATAGAGATATGGAACCTGGTGTTCATGCAGTTCAACCGCAAGGCTGACCACTCACTGGAGCCCCTGCCCGCCAAGGTTATAGACACCGGCATGGGATTTGAGCGTCTGGTACGCACCCTGCAGGGCAAGCAGTCCAACTATGACACAGACGTATTCCAGCCCATCATCAAGCAGATAGGTGCGCTGACCGGCCTTGAGTACGGAAAGGATGAGAAGGTTGATATAGCCATGCGCGTTGTTGCCGACCATATCCGCACCATAGCATTCAGCATCACCGACGGCCAGCTGCCGTCCAACGCCAAGGCCGGTTACGTGATACGCCGCATACTGCGCCGTGCAGTACGTTACGCCTACACGTTCCTGGGCCAGAAGGAGGCTTTCCTGTACAAGCTGCTGCCCGTACTGATTGACAACATGGGTGATGCATATCCCGAGCTGAACGCCCAGAAGACACTCATAGAGAAGGTGATCATTGAGGAAGAGGAGTCATTCCTGCGTACCCTTGACACCGGTATAAAACTGCTTGACAAGGTTATGGCCGACACCAAGGCTACCGGTAAGACAGAGATAAGCGGCGTGAGCGCCTTCACACTCTATGATACCTACGGATTCCCGCTTGACCTTACTGAGCTTATACTGCGTGAGAACGGCATGAGCGCCAACATCAACGAGTTCAATGAGGAGATGGGTAAGCAGAAGGCACGCGCCCGTAATGCAGCTGCAGTTGAGAATGGTGACTGGGTTGTACTCAAGGAAGGTGAAACCGAGTTTGTAGGCTATGACTTTACCGAATATGAGACATCCATACTGCGCTACCGCGAGGTAAAGCAGAAGAGCGGTATAATTTACCAGATAGTTCTGGACAAGACTCCGTTCTATGCCGAGATGGGCGGTCAGGTAGGTGATCAGGGCGTAATAGTAAGTGAATTTGAGACAATCGATATAATTGACACCAAGAAAGAGAACGGTCTGCCCGTACACATAACCAAGAAACTGCCCCAACACCCCGAGGCTCCCATGATGGCCTGCGTGGATACCGACAAGCGTCACGCCTGCGAGGCCAACCACACCGCAACCCACCTGGTGGATGAGGCACTGCGCGAGGTACTGGGTACGCACGTTGAGCAGAAGGGCTCATTGGTAACCCCCGATGGCCTGAGGTTTGACTTCTCGCACTTCCAGAAGGTGACCGATGAGGAACTCCGTCAGGTGGAGCGCCTGGTTAACGCCAAGATACGTGAGGACCTGCCGCTTCAGGAACATCGTAACCTTCCTATAGAGGAGGCCAAAAAGCTCGGTGCAATCGCACTGTTCGGCGAGAAATACGGTGACCGTGTACGCGTAGTACAGTTCGGCAATTCGATAGAGTTCTGCGGTGGTGTACATGCCTCATCAACCGGCCGCATAGGTATGTTCAAAATCATATCCGAGAGTTCAATCGCAGCAGGTGTACGCCGCATAGAGGCTATCACAGGTGAGGCTGTTGAGAATATGGTCTATAGCATCCAGGATACCATCCTGGCACTGAAGGCCGTACTGCCCGGATCATCAATAGAGACCGCTGTAAAGAAGGCCATCGATGAGAACGCCGCACTTAAGAAACAGGTAGAGGAGTTCCTCAAAGAGAAAGCCGCCCAGGTTAAGGAAAGACTCATCAGCCAGGCCCGTGACATAAACGGAATCAAGGTTATAAGCGCCGTAATTCCAGGAACAACAGCTATGGTCAAGGATATGGTGTTCAGCATCCGTGCCGAACACCCGCAGTCCACAATAGTGATTATAGGCAGTGTAGAAGCTGACAAGCCTATGCTCACCGTAAGTGTGAGCGAGGATCTGACCAGCCGCTTCAATGCAGGACAGATGGTCCGTGAGGCAGCCAGGCTCATTCAGGGCGGAGGCGGCGGACAGCCCCACTTCGCAACCGCCGGCGGCAAGAATCCCGACGGTCTTCATGCAGCTGTAGAATCCCTCACCCAAGCCATCAATTAATCCGGCCAGTTGACCAAGTAGACGGTTTGGGTGGCACGGGTCAGTGCGGTATATAGCCAGCGATAGTACTCCTCATCCTGCATTTCCGGAGAGATAAAGCCCTGATCTATGAATATGTTCTTCCACTGACCTCCCTGGGCTTTATGGCAGGTAACAGCATAGGCGTATTTTATCTGTAGGGCATTGAAGTGCCGGTCCTCCCGCAGCTTTTTCATTTTTTCCTTCCTGGAAGGAACATCGGCATAATCCTCCATCACGTTGTTGAAAAGTCTGTCACTCTCCTCACGGGTAAGAGACGGCGATTCACTATGCAGAGTATCAAGCAACAGCGTAACCTCCATCTCAAGGTTATCGTAATCGGGGAATGACAGCACGGCATCCTCAAAACGGAACCCGTACATCTCCCGCTGCCGCCTGACACGCCGTATCACCGCAATGTCACCGTTGGCAATGAAGGATGGATAATCAATGTAAGAATCAGCATCACCATCTACCCTCAGACGTTCGGTCCAATAATAATTGTTTTTTACAATCATAATACTGTCACCACGACACAGTTCATCCTCCCGGTCCAGTATAGTGTTGCGTATCCCGTTATTATAAATGTTGGCACGCTTGTTTGAACGGCACAGAACCATAGTCTCGTCAATACCGTCACAACTGTAGCACTTGCCAAGTTTCTCCACCAGTTCGCTTCCGGTTATCTTTAAAACATCTTTGAAACCTTCCGTCCTGAAGTGGAATCCCCCTACCATTGAAGGATTAAAAGAAAACCCTCTCAATGTTGTAGCATTATGCAAAATACCCGACTCGTGCATCTGACGCATAACAATGTCCAGACAGTATTCAGAGACTTCCAGCCCATATCCTTTCAGGACCGCGGAAGAAAGAGCCGGACTCTCAGTTTCACCGACAGGCGGTAACTGGGCATCATCGCCCAGAAGTAGCAGACTACAGTTTCGTCCCTGAAAAACATAACTGATAAGGTCATCCAACAACCTGCCACTACCGAATATGGCCCCGGACAATCCTTCGTTTGAAATCATAGAAGCCTCATCTACGATAAAAAGGGTGTCTTCATGAAAGTTATGGTCAAGCTGGAACGACGAGCTATCCAAAATGGATTTCTGTCTGTATATCTTCTTATGGATAGTGCATGCCTCTGAACCGGAATAGGATGAAAACACCTTGGCCGCACGGCCGGTAGGCGCCAATAGGACAACCCTGTATTTATGGCGATGCAGTGTCCTGACCAGAGCTCCTACAAGAGAGGTTTTTCCTGTACCTGCGTAACCTCTCAAAAGGAAGGTTTTCCTCTCCCCTCCGCCACAAACGAAAAGAGACAGCATTCCTATTGCCGTTTCCTGACCGGAAGTAGGGGTAAAAGGAAGAAAATCCTTTATTTCGGAAGCCAGAGTCTCATTATTCATCAGTTAACAATGCTAAAAATTGCAATTTTGTAGAAATATACCGATAAAAGTTCTATTTTTGCGATGCGAAAATATATAAAAAGAATCACCAATATGAAAAAATTCATTAACATTCTTCTCGGACTCTGCATTATAGGTCTTGCATATATCTTCTACGGAAGCATAATGGGACCCATAAAATTTGCTAAAGAGAAGTCAATCCGCGACAATGCAGTCATCAGCAGGTTGCTTGACATCAAAGATGCACAGACCGAGTATCACAATCAGCATGGCGGGATGTACACTGCAAGTTTTGACACACTGATTAATTTTGTCAAGACCGGCAAGGTTCCAATCATCAAGAAGACGGGTGAGCTTTCTGATGACCAGATGGAAGCTGACTGGACTGAACCTAAGGTTCTGTCTCTTTATCAGGACGCCAAGGCCGCTGAGGCAGCCGCCAAGACACTGACTGGCAGGAGAGCTGCCAGAAAAGCTCAAGAGGCCAAGGATATGTGGAAAGAGGCTGCAGATGCAGGGTTCCTCACACTTAATGATGACGGTACTGTAAAGGAATTCATTTTCAGTCGTGACACCGTATGGATTGACGTAATGGATTCTCTTTACCACGGAAAGATCAACCCTGATTCACTCCGTTTTATCCCGTTCGGTAACGGCAAGCAGTTTGAGATGGAAACATCCTGTGACACAACTAAGTCAGGTTCCTTCCAATACTCATTCTCAGCTCAGACACTTTTCAAGAACTATCTTGATGGATTGGATGCACAGGAGGTGTTCAATCTGATTGACGACCGTCAGAAACGTGGACTCTACGAAGGCATGAGAGTTGACAACAACTCAGGTAACTGGGAATAATCCCTTCGATAAGACTGTAATAAAAAAAGGAAATCCATCTGCTGCACGCATGCGCGGATGGGTTTCCTTTTATCCACATATTCAGGAAATGAGAGTAATAAGCGGAATATATAAACATCGACGTTTCGAGATTCCAAGGACATTCTCTGCCAGACCCACGACAGACTTTGCCAAGGAAAGTCTGTTTAACGTACTTGCCAACCGGATAGACCTTGAGGATGCCACAGCCCTTGACCTGTTCGCCGGAACCGGAAGCATAAGCATTGAACTCGTTTCAAGAGGTTGTTCAAAGGTTATATCAGTTGAGAAAGACCCTGCACATTACAATTTTATCTGCAAGATAATGGAAACCGTCAAAACCGACAAATGTTTCCCTATAAGAGGTGACGTTTTCAGATATATAGAAAGGTGTGACACAAGATTCAATTTAATTTTTGCTGATCCGCCCTATTCTCTACCTAACCTTTCAGATATTCCAGACCTCGTACTAAACGGTAAATTACTGGATGATGACGGTATCTTCGTTCTGGAACACGGATCAAAGAATGACTTCTCAAGTCATGCACGGTTCACAGACATGAAGGTTTACGGCTCTGTCCATTTCTCCTTCTTCAAGTGACCATGAGGTCCGATGTAAGTTTATAGGCTATCAGCTAACCGGATACAGCCATTTAAAAGTCAGCGTCCGCCGCCACCGAATCCGCCGGGACCACCGCCCTGACCGCCTCTGTTACCGCCGCGCATACCGCCCTGAGCCATTCCGCCACGACCTCCCATCTGATTACCCTGACGCATCTCCTGACGGGCTGCTCTGTTTCCGAACACATTCACACGTAGGATGAAATGCAGCATAATATAGCTGTGGATACTGTTGTTCTTAGTATCGGTACGACCGGTTGTTGAAACCGTACGGTTCACATTAGTCTCGTCATTCAGGATATCGTAGTACTGAATCTGGAGTGTACCGGCATTACCCTTCAGGAAACTTATCGATGCATTAGCGTTCCATATAAGGTCATCCCTGTTGTATGAACCGCTGTATCCGCGACGGCTCTGCATTGTAATATCGGTACCCAGGTTGATGTTCCTCCATGGAAGTCTGGCATTCGCCCTTCCTCCATAGCTGAACGTATATGTATCCATATTGCTGTTCTGACGTTGGTTGTTCTCTGAATGGCTGTAGTTGAATCGTCCGTTGGCAGTCACCTCAAGCCAGTCGTTGCGATAGGTAACCGAAGCATTCTGACCGGCACCGATACTCTTGGTAGTACTCAAAACGGCACTGCCGCCACTTCCTGAACCTGCATTGTAATTGCCTATGCTACCAGTCCGCATATAACTCTCCTGATGTCTGTAGGAGGCGTTGGAACTCGTGGAATAGCGCCATTTGCTGTTAGGTATGGTCTGGTTGAACTGAACATTGGAACTTGCGTTCCAGTTTGTCCAGAAACCAGTCATGTTCTGAGGCTGTGTTATGGATACACCTGTCGTGGGATCATAGTCAGTCCTTTGAGCCACATTTCTCAATGAGTTAGACAGTGATGTATTGAAAGTGAATGTCTTGCTCGTTTCTTGAATGTAGTTTTGGAACTCGAAACTGAGGGTGTTGCTCAGTGAAGGCAACAATCCTGGATTACCTTTCCGGATATTAAGAGGATTGCTGTCATCGGTAATATCCATCATATCCTCCATGTTCGGCTGACTGGTGTTGCTGCGCAGTGTCATCTGAACACTCTTCTGTCTTGAGAACCTGTATCTGTAATTGAGTGTCGGACTCCAGTTATATACAACTCTTGAGGTGTCACCTATTATCTTTCCCATATACTGGAAATTATCCATCCCCGTATATTGAGGCATAAAATTCACGCCTATGTTAAAGTTTGAGTTTTCAGTATTATACCTGAACTGCAGAGCAAGAGTGTGATTTCGGGACACATTCGTGGCAGTACGGCTAAGCGTAGAGTTCCTGTATTGTTCAAGCTCATACGGAATATACCATGAATCCTCCCAATCCTCAAAGTCCGGTCCCCAAAGCACGTATGTCTCCCTGTTGGTATTGCGGTTACTGACCTGAATCTGATAGCTCAACTGCAAATTACCGCGTCCGGAGTCAATAGGTTCACTCCACATCACACGCCCAGACCAGTTGCTGTTGTCGGTAGGACTCACATTATACCGGTTCATGACTGTATCACGGGAATGCATCTGGTAATAAGTCTGCTTGTTATGCGAGTAGCTGTCATTCGTTCCCTTGGTGCTGCCGAAAGTGAACCTTACTGTAAAGTTACGTCCCTGATCATTGAACCTCTTGTTAAACTGGAATTCTCCGTTAAGCTGATTGTTTCCTCCTTCGCTATGATTATGGCTTTCCTGTGAGTTGACACCTATTGAGTCAAGCATCAAAGTTGAAAGATACCTATACTCGTCAAGTATATCAACCATATCAGTTGCAATATACGGATCAGTATTGAAAGTGACAGAACTGCTTTCAGAATTACTGTGGTTACGGCTAATCTGGAAACTAGGCCGGAATATAATGTTCAATGAAGTATCCGGACGCCATTCCATACGGAACTCACCGTTCACACTCCCATTCCCGTTACTGCTGTTGGAACGGTTGTTACGGAATGAAGCCGATGTATATGAAGTGGTGAAAGTCTCCGTCTCGGATTCATTCATTGACCTGGAATCAGATCCGTTCCATCGGATATTGCCGCCTATCACCAACGGGAACTCATTACGACGCCTCGGGAACTGCTCACCTATGTTCTTGGCGAAATTCACACCAATCTGAGTGGTATGGCTCACTCCATTGCCTCGTCCTGAATTCTGAGTGTTGGCATTGACCGAGAACTGAGTATTAGCCTGGAAACGGTTCAAGGTGTATCGTCCGGAGTAGAGGAACTTCAACCAGTCACCGTAATCGTTATGGCCCACGGGGAAACCTATTCCTCCGTCCATATTATGCAGCCAACCATTTCGCATGTTTGGCTTTATCTGTAAGTCCATTACCGTTTCCTCCTCACCGTCATCCACTCCTGTGATACGTGCAAGGTCACTCTTGCGCTGGTAGGTCTTGATTCGGTGGATAATATTAACCGGTAGATTCTTAGTGGCCATCTGACGGTCATTGCCGAAATACTCCTGACCGTCAACCAGGATTCTTGAGACGGTCTTTCCGTTCACCGTTATCCCTCCGTTCTCATCCACCTCAACGCCGGGAAGACGCTTGATAAGTTCCTCCAGCACTGAACCTTCAGGAACACGGAATGCACTTACATTGAACATAAGTGTATCCTCCACCACCTGTGTGGGAGGAAGAGATTCCTCAATCACGGCCTCGCTGAGCATTATACTCTCGTCATACATCTTGAACACGCCCAAGGCGCGTTCCCTGTCCTCCTTTATTATCTTAAGGTCAAAAGTCTGAGGCTGGTAACCCACGAAAGAATACTTCAGAAAATACTCACCTACAGGCACCTTCTTTATATTAAACCAGCCCTCATTATCGGTAATGGTACCGTACAGGAAGGTGGAATCCGGAATCTGAAACAGCTGGATTGTAACCTGAGGCATATTCTCTGTAGTGGAACCGTCAATGATATGACCATTCACATTAGCTCTACCGTCAAGCTTAAACTTGGTTTCAGACTTGGTCTGAGCGGTAGATGTAGCTACAATTGCCAGCAATACTGCCAGTACTGAGATGACTTTCTTCATCATGTGGATAAAATATGGAGACCGTTATTCGGTCCCCCGACATTTTTTTGACTCCAAAATGACAGAAAGGTTTAAACTAATTACCGGTTTGCTCAAGTAAATAACATATTTTTGTATTCACATATATTAGAATGGGTTTTCTTATGAAACCGTTTTCTGAAACACTGTCCGGTGCCCTTGAACAGGTAGCCCGGAAACACGGATCCCATTATATTCCCGGAGCTGCCTGTGCATGGGGTCTTGTCTGTGCCGCTTACATTGGGTTTGTCCTGCTTGACTTCCCGGCTAATCAATTAAGGGCAATACAATACGATGCCAGGGAGACATACGGCCCTATTATTATGGACTGCCAATGGTACAGTCTGATGAAACAAATATGCCTGGACACAAACGGTACGGCCATCTCCGGAATCCCCTCCAAAGACGGCAACCTCAAGAAGGCCGTTATCACAGGGGAACTGCTCGTGGAGGCTCTTGATTTCTGCCGTGAAGGATAAATGCTGACATTAAGAGCAAAAAAAATCACTTTGGGCACTTGTTTATCATTTCTTTTTCCTATGTTTGTGTAGTATAAAAAATGTTAGGAATATGAAAAAACTGACAACTCTGCTATTCGCATTCGTTGTGACAGTCGTTTGCAGCGCCCAGCTGGTGAACTTCCCGCAGTTCGGTAAGGACCTCAAGCTCACCATAGAGCCCGTAATAGGTCTTGAAGGGCTTGCTGTAGGTGATGAAGGCTACATCTCATACCGGGTCAGGAATGAAGGGGAAAGTGTCTATACCGGTCCTCTCTACCTCAGACTATTCAACCGTGAAGAGAGCCATCAGGTTCTTGTCAGCCGCAAGAACAAGCTGAAACCCGGCAAGGAATATGTAATCACAACCGTTTTCTCCACAGAAAGGCTGGATGCATACAATATGTATTTCGTAGGATTCGAATACGATGAAGGCGGACATACCGTCCCGATGGGACAGGTAAATCCCAAACCGCTGAAATCCTTCATGCTCATGCAGCCGGTCATAAATGCTCCTGTCAGGAAATCTCCGGTCAAGCCGAGAATCAGAGAGTACAGTAAAAAATAAGGATCTGTCAGAACCCGACAGAAAAAACTCAAACAGATTCCAAAAAAAATACGGAATTATTGGATAATCCCGTAAAATCATGTACCTTCGCGCCGGTTTTGAAGGCATTACTTAGCCCAATACCACAGCGGGGTGTAGCTCAGCCCGGTTTAG
>DBYG01000048.1:0-37988 GCA_002310175.1 Bacteroidales bacterium UBA1192 | reverse complement strand
GTTCGAATCCAGTCACCCCGACTGAACAAAAAGTGAATCCATCAATACGGGTTCACTTTTTGTTTTGTATCTTCGCGAGTAATATATACGACTTGATGAACAATACCGTTTATATACTGTGTGCGGCTGCACTTGCAGCTGTAGCTGTTCTTTATCAGGTTGCCGGAAAGACAAGGGGCAACGGAAAAGCTACCGCCTCCGATGCCCGGGAGCCTGATACGGATTCCACACATATCCCCGCCGGGTGCTGTGGGAAACATGCTGTGTGCGAAAAGTACGGAACCAAGGCATCAGCAGGCTCTGATGACTATTTTGACGATGAAGAACTGGACCAGTATAAAGGCAGGAGCTCCGGTTCATACACGGACAAGGAGGTGGAAGAGTTCAGATATGTACTATATACCATGCAGCAAGAGGAAGTCATCAGCTGGATTCAGTCGCTTCAGGCACGGGAAATTGAACTGCCTGACCAGCTCAAGGAGGAGGCTTTCTTCATGATGAATGAAACTATTTGAAAAATGAAAGGAACTGGGATGATACGGACATTCGGTTTGCTGGCTTCACTGTCAGCACTGTTTTTCGCATCATCATGTTCCACCACGAAAAACACTGCAATGTCACGTTTCTATCAGAGTACCGTAACCAGATACAACGTATGGTTCAACGGACATGAAGCTTTCCTCAGGGCACAGGATGCTCAGGAAAGTGGAATCAAGGATAATCTGACTGAGCCTGTCACCATGTATCCCTTCAGTGACACCAAAGCTCGGGAACTTGGCAAGTCGGATTATGAACTCGCCATAGAGAAAGCCCAGAAATCCATCAAGCTGCACTCCATAACCGCAAAACCAAAGAGGAAGAAAGGGGTGACATCCGAGTCTGACAAACGCTGGCAGAACAAGAAGGAGTACAACCCGTTCCTGTGGAAGGCTTGGATGCTTATGGCTGACGCCCAGATGCAGAAAGGTGATTTCATTGAGGCGGCCAGCACCTATTCCTATATTTGCTCCATCTATTATGATGAACCTGAAATTGTGGCTGAGGCCCAGTACAAGATGGCTCAGTGTTACTCCGAAGAGGGTTGGTTCTATGAATCCGATGAACTGTTCCAGCGCTCATCACAAGCTAAGCTGAGTCTATCCCGCCAACGCGATTACAACGCCAGGAAAGCCGCCCACCTGCTCCATCAGGAACGTCTTGAAGAGAGCATCCCCCTGCTTGAGCAAGCCATAAACCGCAAAGGAGTGAGCAGGACACAGAGAATCCGCGAACGGTACCTTCTTGCGCAACTTTACAAGGCCACCGGACTCAACAGCCAGGCATACGATATGTTCAGCAAGGTTATCCGCATGAGCCCCCCGTATGACACAGAATTTCAGGCACGGATCCAACAGACAGAAACCATGGCAGACGGTAATAATGTCAGCAAGCTCCTGAAAAAGCTGGACCGTATGGGAAGGGACCCTAACAACAAGGAAAAGACTGACCAGATCTATTATGCCAAGGGTAACCTGTTTCTCCTGCAACAAGACACAGTAAAGGCTCTTGAGATGTATGAGACCGGAATAAGCGAAAACACTAAGGATACTCCAGAGAAAGGGATACTTCTGCTCACTATGGCTGACCTGTATTGGGAAAGAGGAGACTACTCACATGCCGGTGAATGCTACTCTAAAGCTGTGGGTCTGATTGACAGTTCACACAAGAGGTATCAAATAGTCAAACTGCGTTCCGAGGTACTGGATGAACTGTCAGGATACACTGAAACAATAGAGTTGCAGGACAGTCTTCAACGCCTGTCCATCCTTCCCGATGAACAGGTCCTTGATATAATAGACCGCATAATCAAAGAGCTTGAAGAGCAGGAGAAGAGGGAGGAGGAGGAACTCTTACGCCTGGAAAAGGAAGCTGAAAGAGCTGAAACCGAACACAACGCGACTGGCACCCAGACAGGAAAAGATGAATGGTATTTCTATAATGAACAGGCTGTTGTCAGCGGTCGTAAGACATTCAGGCAAAAATGGGGGGAGCGCAAGCTGGAGGATGACTGGCGCCGTTCTAACAAGACAGTTCTGGCAGATTCCGGGGATGGAGATGAGACCGGTAAAACCCAAGATCCTGACTCTACGCTTTCCGGATCCATAAGCCAAGATAACGATTCCACACTTATGACCACCCTGGAGACTGACCCGCACAAGCCTGAATACTATCTTCAGCAGATACCATACACGGCCGAGGAGAAGGAAGAGTCTGACCGTCTCATCTCTGAGGCACTTCTGGGAGCTGGTATAGTTTATAAGGACAGACTGGCGGAATACGTCAAGGCACAGGGTAGTTTTAACAGGATTATCAGACAGTATCCTGATTCCGAAGAGACCGATGACGCCCTTTACAACCTGTTTCTGATGTATTCGCTACAGGACAGGACAGATATGGCTGACAGCATCCGCAACATGATGCAGAAAATGCAGCCGGAGAGTCCACTGACACTTATGGTTTGTGACCCCGATTATCTTGACAACGCAAGACATGGACGGCACAGGGAAGACTCCCTCTATGCGGAAACCTATTCAGCCTATCTGGCAGGGGACACATCACTTGTCTTCAGGAACTGTGACATCTCGGCCTCAAGATATCCGCTTGGAAGCCACAGGGCTAAATTCATGTTCCTGGAGTCTGCCGTCAGGCTACAAGACGGTAACATCAACGCATTCCTGGAAGGTATGAGAAACATAGTGAGTAGTTTCCCGGACAATGAAATAAGCCAACTGGCCGGACTTATAGCCCAAGGTATCCAGGACGGCAAGATACTCAAATCGACCTCCTTCGGCTCAATCTGGTCACGAAGGAATGACGCGGGAACGGATTCGCTGCAATCTGATACCCTCCGGCCATTGTTCAGCGAAGACCGGTATCAGCCATTCATCTTCCTGCTTGCCTGGCCGGAAGGGGAAGCTGACAGGAACCAGCTGCTGTTTGAGGTGGCACGTTACAATTTCAGTAACTACATGATGCGTAACTTCGACATAAGTTTCAAGAACGAACAGGGAATAGAGATGCTTACAGTAGGTGATTTCCTGAACTTTGACGAAGCCTATTACTATAGCCGCAGTATATATTCCGATGCCAATATGGCTGGAAGGCTGGAAGGTTTCAAGTCTCTTGTCATCACAGAGGAGAATCTCAAACTTCTGTTCAGCCATTACAGTTTTGAAGAATATGAGGAGTTTTACAGGGAACACTTCCTGAATATCCCTGAGTTTGAGATTGATGGTGCAACACTATTTGAAGAGTATGACAACGATTAATAAAAGCGGGACACTTCTTTGGGTTGATGATGAGATAGACCTACTCAGGGCACATATCCTTTTTCTTGAGAACAAAGGCTATGAGGTTGATACCGTCACCAACGGACTCGATGCAATAGAAAGCTGCAGGAACAAGAGCTACGATCTGATCCTGCTGGATGAGCACATGATGGGTATGAGCGGTCTGGAGACACTGTCCCACATTAAGGACATAGATCCCAATCTCCCTGTAGTAATGGTTACCAAAAGTGAGGAGGAGAACATAATGGACCAGGCCATAGGCTCCAAGATTGCCGACTATCTCATAAAGCCTGTCCATCCCAATCAAATATTACTCTCTCTCAAGAAGAACATACACAAGCGTGACATCGTGACGGCTGAAACCGACCGCAACTACCGTGAGAGTTTTGCAAGTCTGAGTGCAAGCATCAATGACTCCATGACAGCTGATGACTGGATAGGAGTCTACAGACAGCTCGTATATTGGGAACTCGAGCTCAAGGAGGCCGACAGTTCCATGCACGATATCCTGACCATGCAGAAAGCCGATGCCAACGCAGCCTTTGCCAAATTCATCAAACGCAACTACATGAACTGGATGAATGACCGCAGCAAATCCCCGGTCATGAGTCCGGACCTTTTCCGGAGATGGGTTTTCCCTGCCCTTGACAACAACGAAAAGATATTCTTCATAGTGATGGATAATCTCCGATATGACCAATGGCGCATGCTCAGTGCCGAGCTTTCTGAATATTTCACTTTTGAAGAAGAACTGTACTACAGCATACTTCCCACCGCTACACAATACTCGAGAAATGCCATATTCTCCGGTCTGATGCCAGACCAGATATCCAATATGTTCCCTGAACTCTGGGTTGATGAAGACTCCGAGGAAGGCAAGAACCTTAATGAGGCTCCCCTCATACAGACACATCTTGACCGATACCGCCGCAAGAACCGCTTCTCATACAACAAGGTTAATGACTCATCGGCAGCGGACAAACTCATGGGACAGATAAACAACCTCACAGGCAATGACCTGAATGTGATAGTAGTCAATTTCACCGACATACTATCACACTCCAAGACCGATTCCCGTATGATGCGGGAGCTGGCCAATGATGAGGCAGCCTATCGCAGTCTTATACTCTCATGGTTCCGTCACTCCTCCATCCGCGAACTGTTCCGAACCATTGCCGCCACCGGGCACAAGGTAATGATCACGACAGACCACGGCAGCATATCGGTTAACAATGCCATAAGGATTGCCGGTGACAGGACAACAAATACCAACCTTCGGTATAAGGTGGGCAAGAATCTCGGTTTCAACCCGAAAGAGGTATTCGAAATCAACCAGCCGGCCAAGGCATTCCTGCCTTCCCCTGGTATCTCCGCTTCCTATATATTCTGCACTGAAGCCGACTATTTTGTCTATCAGAACAACTTCAACAACTACGCCTCCTTTTACAGGGAGACCTTCCAGCACGGGGGCATCTCACTGGAAGAGATGATCATACCTTTTGCAATCCTTCAATCCAAAAGAAGATAAAGATAAGATGACAGAACTCGTAATCACCGATTTAAGCCATATAGAAGAGGCCGCCCGGAATTTTGCGGCACTCATGGGCGATGATACCGTATTCGCCTTCTATGGGAAAATGGGAGTCGGCAAGACCACATTCATAAAGGCGCTTTGCAAAGTGCTGGGAGTTGAGGATGAGGTCAACTCCCCCACATTCGCCATAATAAACGAATACCGTTCATGCACAACAGCCGAACTCATCTACCACTTTGACTTTTACCGCATCAAGAAACTGGAGGAAGTCTATGACCTGGGCTATGAGGACTATTTCTACAGCGGTGCGCTATGCTTCATAGAATGGCCGGAACTGATAGAGGATCTGCTTCCTCTGGACGCAAAAAAAATAACCATCACCGAAAACAGTGATGGTTCACGTACAATAACCTTTTAATTTTCCTCAAGGGAATCCACGTACTCAGCCTCGGCTTCCACGATGAGAATTATCTCATCGGCTGGAAAAGTACCTATATTGTCACGACGGGCCTCTTTGATGATATACTCTACCAGAGCGTCATTGTCAATATCAATGAAACCATCCTTGTCCGGTTCCTGGTCCAGGACTCCGCTGGTGGCAAACCAATCGTTTATCACATCCAGTATATAATACAATGTGTCATCAGAATACTTCTCCTTGAGTTCCTGAGGGAGAGAGTTCCTTATGTAGGCAACGGTCTTGGAATCATCCAGATCCTCCTCCATGAATTCATCCTTCTCAGACATAGTCAGATCAATGCGTTAAGTTTCTCCTGGAACACGTTCTTGGCGGCGGCACCTACAACCCGGTCCACCTCTTTTCCATCCTTGATGAAAACGACAGTGGGGACATTCATGATTCCGAACCTGTCCGTAAGGTCAGTGTTCTCCTCTATATCGCACTTACCTACAATGACCTTACCGTCATACTCGGCTGCAAGTTCCCCGACAATCGGAGCCAGACGTCTGCACGGACCGCACCAGGTAGCCCAAAAATCAATCATAACAGGTTTTCCCTGACCCGTAACTTCCTCAAAATTCTTTTCTGTAATCTCTTGTTCCATAATTTTTCAGTATTTTATTGATTAAATGAATATGCCAGATCACCTCTTCTGTCCAGATAGTTGACCAATTCCTCAGTTACCATTATCTTCCTCCTGCCGGATATCAGGCTGGCCTTGTCGCCCGATGACAAATCAGAAATAATGAATTTCAGAGTGGTATTCCCATCCCTGGAGGTCAATGAATCCAGATCACCTATCAACTCCTTGTCCACCGATGTTACAGGAGCCTCTATCAAAAGACTCTGAATAACGGTATCTTTCACATCCTGAAGCAGTTCCACTGAGTTTAGAACTATATCTATCCTTTCAGGAATGTATTTATTCTGGACATATTGAGCCTTAATGTACAGATAATTGTCAACCTTCATCATGTTACTCCACTTGAGCCAGGGTTCTCCAAACAGCGCTATCTGTGCAGAACCCGAAAAATCCTCAATGCGTGTAAAACCGCATGGCTTACCGTTTTTTGTCCGTGACTCACGCACTTCGGTTACCACTCCACCCAGGATCAGTTCCTTGTTGAGCAGGGCCGGACGGTTCTCAAGCTGGGACATACTTACGTTACACACATGTTCAAGTATAACACGATATTCATCAAGCGGATGAGCCGAAATGTATATGCCCACAAGCTCCTTCTCCCTGTTCAGCCTCTCCAATACGGACCATTCGACAGCATCGGGCAATGATGGTGTGGCAATCTGCAATGAATCCCCCATATCACCGAAAAGGGAGAACCGGGATTCAATCCTGTCAGCCTGGAATTTCGTTCCATAACGCACGAGTACATCGGCATAGGTCTCATTCTTCCCGCAAGGCTGCAGGAACTGTTCACGCTTTATCTCCCTGAAACAGTCAAAAGCACCGGCCAACGCCAGACACTCTATATTCTTACGATTGCAGGAACTTAAGTTGACCCTTTGGACAAAATCAAAAATATCCTTATAGGGGCCTCCTGCCCTACGTTCGCTCACTATCGCCTCCACGGCCTTCTCGCCCACGCCTTTGATTGACGCCATACCGAACCGTATATCCCCTTTGGAATTTACACCGAATCTGGGAACGCTCTCGTTTACATCCGGGCCCAGCACGTTAATACCCATGGACTTACACTCATCCATAAGTTTAGTAACCTCAGTAATATCACCTGCACGACTCAGGACTGCAGCCATATACTGTGACGGGTAATTGGCTTTGAGCCAGGCTGTCTGGTATGCCAACCAGGAATAACAGGTGGCGTGTGACTTGTTGAACGCGTATGACGCGAACTTCTCCCAGTCAGCCCAGATCTTTTCAAGCACCTGCGGATCATGACCGTTGGATTTACCCCCGTCAATGAACTTAGGCTTGAGGTGATCCAGCTTGTCCCTGAGTTTCTTACCCATAGCCTTGCGCAATGTGTCGCTTTCACCGCGGGTGAAATTAGCCAGCAGTCGTGACAGCAACATAACCTGTTCCTGATATACGGTGATTCCGTAGGTATCCTTCAGGTACTTCTCCATGACCGGGATATCATACTCTATCGGCTTACGCCCCTGCTTACGGTCAATAAAATCCGGAATATAATCCATAGGACCGGGACGGTACAGCGCATTCATTGCTATCAGGTCCTCAAACACTGTCGGCTGAAGCTCCCGCAGATACTTCTGCATTCCAGGCGATTCAAACTGGAACGTACCTATGGTGCGGCCTTCACAGTAGAGCTGGAACGTCTTCCTGTCATCAATCGGGATATTGTCAATATCCACATCTATGCCCAGACTGTTCTTTATATTCTCTACCGCTTCCTTTATGATAGATAAGGTCTTGAGGCCCAGGAAGTCCATCTTTATAAGGCCGGTATCCTCAATCACACTGCCCTCATACTGCGTTACCAGCAGACGCTCACCGGTTTCCTTGTCCGTAGCCCATGAAACAGGAACCCAATCGGTTATGTCATCACGACAGATTATCGTCCCGCACGCATGCACGCCTGTTCCGCGGACATTGCCCTCCAGCATTCTGGCAAACTGTATGGTCTTGCGCAGTTTCTCGTCCTCCGATGCGGCAGCCTGCTGTATTTCAGGAACACACTCGAGCACATTCTTGAAATTTATTTTACGCGCGCTGCCGTCAGGATTGTCAGGAAGACGGTCAGGTATGGCCTTGCACAAGCTGTTTGACACATCAAGCGGAACCTCCAGCACACGGGCCACATCCTTTATAGCCATCTTGGTCTGCATGGAACCGTATGTGATTATGTGGGCCACCTTCTCCTGGCCGTATTTATCAGTCACCCATTGGAGTACCCTACCGCGCCCGTCATCGTCAAAATCCACATCAATATCAGGCAGCGATATGCGGTCCGGATTGAGGAAACGTTCAAACAGCAGATCATATTTGACAGGGTCAATCTGCGTAATACCGAGACAATATGCCACAGCAGAACCGGCGGCTGACCCTCGTCCCGGACCCACTGACACACCTAACTCGTTTCTTGCCGCATTGATAAAATCCTGCACTATGAGGAAATATCCGGGAAAACCCATAGTCTTCATTATGTGCAGCTCAAACTTAAGCAGTTCCATAACAGAGTCTGGAATTGGATCACCGTACCGGATTTTCGCCCCCTTGAATGTGAGTTCTGCCAGATAATCAGCCTCCAGCTTTATACGGTATAGTTTGTCATAACCGCCAAGCTTCTTTATTTTCTTCACGGCATCCTCCTGTGACATCACCGTCTCACCGTGCTCATTGCATGTAAATTCCCGGAACAGATCCTCCTCGGAAAAACGCTGACGGTATCCCTCCTCTGTACCGAACTCCTCAGGGATTGCAAAATTCGGCATGATGGGAGCATGATTAATGGAGTATTCCTCAACCTTGTCCAGGATCTCCACCGTGTTGGCCAGTGCCTCCTGTTCATCCTCAAACAGGGTATTCATCTCCTCCGTAGTCTTGAACCACTCCTGCTTGGAATAGCGCATCAGGCTGGGATCATCCGGAGTACGGCCGGTTGACAGACATATCAGCAGTTCGTGGGCATCGGCGTTCTCTTCATCCAGGAAGTGGACATCATTAGTACAGATAGTCTTGATTCCGAATTTGGCCGACATCCGCTTAAGCTGCTCATTCACTTTCACCTGAAGCGGATAGACCTCATGATTGGCTTTGGGAACCGTTGCCTTGTGACGCTGAAGTTCCAGATAATAATCTTCTCCGAAAAGGTCATGGAACCATTGCACCACCTTCTCAGCTTCATCTGTCCTGCCGGCGGTTATGAGCTTAGGCACCTCACCGCCCAGACAGGCAGAACAGCAGATTATACCCTCGTGATATTTCTCCAAGTCATATTTGTCCGTACGGGGATGTGAGTAGAAGCCGTCAGTCCAGGCGCGGGACACTATCTTTATGAGGTTATGGTAACCCTTCTCATTCTTGGCCAGCAGTATAAGGTGATAGTTGGCACCGTCCAGCTCCTTGCTGTCACGCTGCTCCTTGCGGCGGGGAGCCACGTAAACCTCACAGCCTATGATAGGCTTGAAATGCCTGCCCTCATCCTTCAGTCTGTCATTGACCTTGTCGCAGTAGTTCTTGAACTCCTTTATACCCATCATGTTACCGTGATCCGTTACGGCAACGCCCCGCATACCGTCAGCTATAGCCTTGTCAACCAGCTTTTTGATATTGGTCTGGCCGTCAAGAAGCGAGTATTGGGTATGAACGTGGAGATGTACGAATTCCTGCATAGGTTATCATCAATCAAAAAGTTTTTAAAGTTACTCCCGATTGTCCGCTCACGCAATAGGAAGCGGTCCAAAAAGTTTTCAACAACAATCATGCCAATCCATACTTCCTGAAATGAGAACAGACATGTTTATGGAAGTATATAAAAAAAGCGTATCTTTGCAGATCAATAACGTAACTCTATGGAAGAAACCAAAATGAATAAATCCATTATCAATTCTGAAGGCAGAGGAACCCTTCTTCTGGTATCTTCCCTATTGCTTGTCATCAATCTTGTCCTGTTCCTGACTCCGGCATACGGATGGTGGTCATACCTCATATTGGCGGTTTCGGTTTTCATTCTGTTGTTCCTGCTCTATTTCTTCCGGAACCCTAAACGCCATTTCCCCTCCGAAGACACAGAGAAAGTAGTTGTTTCACCTGCTGACGGAACTGTGGTGACCATTGAGGAAGTGGATGAACCGGATTATTTCAAGGACCGCAGGATTGTCATTTCAATATTCATGAGCGTCTATAGCGTCCATGCCAACTGGTTCCCCGTGAACGGGACTGTCAAACAGGTTTCCCACCAGTCCGGCAATTTCCACGCAGCATTCAAGCCCAAGGCAAGTACTGAAAATGAACGTTCCCTTGTGGCCATTGAGACCGCTGACGGACATGAGGTCATGCTCCGCCAGATTGCCGGTGCAGTGGCACGCAGGGTAGTCACATACTGTAAACCCGGTGATGAGAGCAGTATAGACAACCATCTGGGTTTCATAAAATTCGGTTCACGAGTTGATGTATATCTGCCGGTTGACTCCCTGGTCTGCGTCAAACTGAACCAGAAAGTAACCGGTAACCAGACCATCCTGGCCAAACTTTCATGATATTTCACACATGGCAAACCGCATAACAAGACATATTCCCAATACTATCACATGCTGCAACCTGCTCTGCGGTTGTATGGCAGTCATAGCTGCATTCCATTCCGATGCGTGGCATACACTACTTTGGGTTGTTGCAGGGTCAATCTTCGATTTTTGTGACGGTATGGCATCACGGCTTCTCAAGGCATATTCACCTATAGGCAAGGAACTTGACTCCCTGGCAGACCTCATAACATTCGGACTGGCTCCATCAATTCTTTGCGTCATGACACTGCGCCGGTTCAACTATGCCAATGACACAATAGCAACATTCTTTCCTTACATCGGTCTGATTATTGTGGTTTGTGCGGCACTGCGTCTGGCCAAGTTCAATACAGATGAGCGTCAGACCTCATCGTTCCTGGGTCTGGCAGTACCTGCCAATGCGCTTTTTGTCTGCGGACTTTTCCAGTTCAACCTCATTGACCTGCCGGGAGCACCGGGGTTCATAGCACCGTTTGTTATTTTTTTCTCCTGGTTGATGACCAGTGAGATACCTATGTTCTCGCTCAAGTTCAAGAGTCTAAGGTGGGCTGACAACAAAGTCCGCTTCATCTTCCTCATAGTGTCGGTCGTGATCCTTGCCCTGTTACGCGAAAAAGGATTGTCGGCTGTGATAGGCTGGTACATCATACTCTCTATTCTGACAAAAGGTCAGCACTGAACACGAGGCATGATATTTGCCCTTAACTGAATAAATGACAACCGATGATAATAGGGATTGCAATCATACTGTTCATTGTGGGATTCGTACTGTTAGCGGTACTCACATTCGCACGTGACCTGTTGGCAACCATTCTGAATGCCATTGTGGGACTGTTCCGCAAGAATGACCGTATGAAGAAAGGGACAGAAGGCCGCCAGACCATCCGCAAACGCCCCCGCACCAAAAAGAAAGTCTTCGCCGATACCGACGGAGAGTACGTTGATTTCGAGGAAATCAGGAAATAATCTCCTTTTACTTTTTAGGACGGCATATAACCATCCAGAGGATGCTTGCAAGTGCCAGAATAGCACAATCCTTCGCCACAACGCCTACCTTGTGGAAAACTATGCTTATAAGGAGTATAATGACACTCATGAGCAGCATGATTATGCCGATCATAAAAAGGTTTTTCCTCGTTTCCGGTTTCATTACTGTCAGTGTATGTGATTATTTGTGGACAAGGGTACCAATGGGCTCGCCGTCAATGACCTTGCGCAGATTACCGGGCTTGTCCATGTTGAACACGTAGATGGACAATCCGTTCTCCTTACACATAGTAGTCGCGGTCAGGTCCATCACCTTGAGGTTTCGGTTGTATATCTCGTCAAAGGTTATCTCATCAAACTTTACGGCTGTGGGATCCTTCTCAGGATCAGCGGTATAGACGCCATCCACGCGTGTCCCCTTAAGCATCACATCGGCCTCTATCTCTATTCCGCGAAGGGATGAGCCGGTATCGGTGGTGAAATAGGGGTTGCCGGTACCGCCCACCAGTATGGCCACCTGCCCCTGTTCCATTGCATCTATGGCTTTCCATTTTGAATACAGCTCACCTATCGGTTCCATGCGGATAGCGGTGAGCACCTTGTTGGGGCAGTCTATGGATGTGAGTGCGGAACTCAGTCCCAGACCGTTGATTACAGTTGCCAGCATACCCATCTGGTCACCCTTTACACGGTCAAAGCCCTTGCCCGCGCCCTTGAGCCCGCGGAATATGTTACCTCCGCCTATTACTATGCCTATCTGCACACCCATATCATGTATCTCCTTGATTTGCTGTGCATACTCACCCAGACGCTTCTCGTCTATTCCATACTTCTGTTCACCCATCAGACTCTCTCCGCTGAGCTTGAGCAATATCCTTTTGAATCTTGCCATAATAAATCCGTGTTTAACTATACAAAAGTAGTTAATATTTCATTTTACCGGACGCTTTTTCCTCTCTTTTCCGTCTTAAGATAAGATGCAACGGTTTTGCAACGCTTTTTTGTTGTTTTGAGGATAAGAGTGTGATACTTTTGTCCCGTAACCAATGCCGTTAAATATCCATAATACGATTTAACATGGCATATGTTCAGGATTATCAATTGTACAATCAGTTTGATTATGAGAATACGTTTTTCTGCAATTGTCTTTTTCAGTGCCTTGTGCAGCATAGTGTCTGCACAGGATTTTGTTGATTTGGGATTGAGTGTAAAGTGGTGTACCGTGAATACAGGCATCACTGCCGACAGGCCGGTAGGCTGGTATTACCGCTGGCCCGATGCAATGGCAATCAAGACTACCGACGGCAGCCGTATGGGCACCAAGGCCGAATGGGACGAGCTGCGCCAGTACTGCACCTGGAAGTGGACCGAGCAGGACGGCACAGGCGGGTATCTGGTCACAAGCAAGGTAAAAGGATATACGGACCGGAGCATATTCCTGCCCGCAGCAGGCTGGCTTCAGGACGGCCAGCTGATGCAGGTAGGCACATACGCATCATACTGGTGCTCCACCCCCGGTGTTCAGCCTGATGATGAAGCCGCTTACGGTTTCAATTTCAAGCGCGGAGCCGATGAGTGGCACAGCGAGAACCGTGAATCGGAACAGTCGGTGCGTATGGTGATGCCTCTGTCCGGCAAGGAGGTGTCCAATATCAAATTGGAAAAGAACAAGCTGTCAATACAGCAGGGTGCGGGCACCAGACTGAAAGTGACAATGGGCAAGCGTAACGTGAACAGCGCCTGCACCTGGAAATCATCCGATGAAGAGGTTATAAAAGTTGTTGAAGACGGACTTCTGGCCGCAGCCGGTCCGGGCAACTGCAAGGTACAGGTAACCGCATACGGCAAGACCGCCCAGTGCACCGTAACCGTGACTCCCCATGAGTTTGAATACGTGGATCTGGGACTGAGCGTTCTGTGGGCCGATGCCAACCTGGGAGCATCGGCACCGGAGAGTTACGGTGATTATTACGCCTGGGCCGAGATTGAGCCCAAGGAGACTTTTTCCTGGGGTAACTACCGCTACAGTTCCTTTGCACAGGAAGACGGTATGGATAAATATACCGCCCAGGGACAGTCCCATCAATACCTCAAGGCCGACAATCTAAACCGCCTTGAGCCAACCGATGACGCAGCCACAGTAATGTTAGGTGACGGCTGGCGTATTCCAACCAACGATGAGATTGTAGAGTTGGTGAAAAACTGCACGTATGACACCGTTACAGTAAACGACACCCATGGAATACGTTTTACAAGCAATGTTCCCGGATTTGAGGGACACAGCATATTCATTCCCTATTCAGGTCAGATGAACGGCAATGAGCCTATTGAAATAGGAAAACAGTTCTCTCTCTGGACATCCATTCCAGGCAGTGGTACCAGAGGAAGCTGTTTCAGCACCATAGGCTCAGTAAACGGAATGATGGGAGGTTTGTCAGAACTGCCCCCGATTGAAGTTCTGAGAATGGCATTTGACTTCATGTTCAACGGTTATGAAAGCAGATTCATTGGGCTGAACATCCGTCCCGTGCGCTCCCTTACCGATGATATGTTCACATCACTCTCCCTGCCCGCGGAGAGTATGGATATAAGTTATGGGGCCATACGCAATGTGGAGGCTGTGATGAAGCCCTCCGGACGTCCGGTCAAACCAACCTCCATCAACTGGAGCTCATCGGCACCACAGATTGTATCCATCGATGAAAACGGCTTTCTGACAGCTGTGGGACAGGGCACATGCGTGATTACCGCAGAGACTGAGGGACGTAAGGCTCAGATGACCGTGAATGTGTCATTGCCCGTACCGGAGGCGGTTGACCTGGGTCTGAGCGTAATGTGGGCATCGGCCAATCTGGGCGCTTCAAGACCCGATGAGGCGGGAGGATATTTTGCCTGGGGAGAGACAAGCCCCAAGCCGGGTCTTTACAGCGGTGGAAATTATAAGTTCGGCCAATATACAAATGAAATGACCAAGTATAATTTCTATACCAGTCCCGGTCAGTGGGGAGGAGCAAAATACCCGCTTGATTACAAGGAGACTCTTGACCCAGAGGATGATGCGGCCGCAGTACTTCTGGGCAACGGTTGGCGTATGCCCACTGCCGATGAACTTTGGGAACTCAAGAACAGATGCACCTGGGAGGCAAAGTATGCACAAGACACTATTGAGTACAATCATGAAGACACTGTTGAGCTCTTTTTTGAAAAACGTCTTCTGGGATATGTCATTACCAGTAATGTCCCCGGGTATGAGGACCGTAGCATCTGGCTTCCGGCCGCAGGTTACATAAGTGATTATAATCATGATTCATATCCTGTTAATAGTAGAAGTGCACATTACTGGACATCGACTTTGGGACAATCCCTGGATAATGGTGGCGGACGCTGGAACGGCAAGAATATCAGGCCGGTAATGGAACTTCCGCAGCAAGAGAACCGTCCCAAGGCGGAGCCCGACCCGGTCAAGCCTTTAAGACACAACGCCCAGGTTGATTTGGGATTAAGCGTATTGTGGGCAGACTGCAATGTGGGTGCCGATAGCCCCCAGGAAACCGGAGCCCGCTTTGCCTGGGGCGAGACCATTCCCAAGACCTATTATTCAGAGTACAACTACAAGCACATGAAAGCCTTCAAGGACCAGAACAAGTGGTGGTACTCCAAATATACCACTACTGATGAAGATCCTTATGTGGATGGCCTGACCAGGCTGAGTGCCGAGGATGATGCAGCCCGGGCCAACTGGGGAGGCAAGTGGCGTATGCCCACCAAGGAGGAGTACAAGGAGCTGTATGAAAAATGTGAATGGACCCTGGATTCCGTTAACGGAGTAAAAGGATACCGCATAACAAGCAAGGTTCCCGGATATACGGATAAATCCATATTCCTTCCTTATAATTCAAATACTTTTGGAGGGTTAATTGAAGAACCTAATAAAGGCATTTATTTGACATCCGATAAAAAAAGCTCCGAAAAAGGATATATGTGGCGTGGATGTGTAGTACTGGAGTTCAATAAATATGAATTCGGGACATCCGATGAGGTAGAACTTGACTTCAAAGAGGATGTAAGGTCTTTGGGCGGATCAAGGATGTCTAAGATACATATAACATCCAGAGACAGGACAAATGGTTGTTATGTCCGTGCCGTGTGTGACAGATAATTGACAATGATTTATTATAAAAATGAGTTGATATGAAAGGATTTAGATTTTGTTTGGTATTGTTTGCTGGGATTCTGGCTGCTACGGGCGTTCAGGCCAAGAAGAAAGACATCTTGAGTAAGGAGAAAGGCAGCATAACGTTCCGTGTTGATCCGGACCTGCCGGAGCCTACAGGCGAAAGCCTGAGCATGAAAATGCGCAGTAGCAGTGGGCTTGTAAGTGATATACTTGACAGGAGCGAGATCCGCGGTGAGAACCAGAGGGTTGTGGCATGTGGTATAGGTGATGAAAACTATGCCTCCTACGGAAAGAACCCCTTCTTTAAAGGCATGATTGATGCGTTTGCCGATCATCGGCCAGTGGTTCTTACGCCCGATGTAATCTGGTTCCTGATCTGTCAGGGATTCGCTCATTATGTAAATGACAACCCGGAGGAGCTGCGAAACCTGTTTGTGGATCATGAGGGAAAGATAGACCTTGTGGTGCAGAGCAGTAAGGATCTGTTGAGCGGTGGGGTCGATTGGGAGGCCATAGTGAACAGCTTCTATGAGCAGATACGTGACAACACCAAAGGCGATATTGCCGATATCATCTCAGAGAGGTTCTCCACAACCGGTGTAACAGAACACATGGTGTCACAGATTGCGCTTATGGAGACAGTCAAGTCATACTTTGACTACATTGTGATATATATGTCCTGCGGCATACCAAGCGTAACCCTTAAGGGTACCCCCGATGACTGGCAGTCCATACTGGACCGCACCCGGAAGCTCCGTGCTTACGGCATAGACTGGTGGGTTGATGACCTGGAACCCATACTCCAGGAGTTTGTCGATGCTTCAAAAGGCAAACCTGATGTTGATTTCTGGAAGAGCATTGTCAAAAAATACCGCCCGGGCGATGTGCGAGGACTCAATTGTGGAATAGAGAATTTAGGCACCACCAAG
Organism: Bacteroidales bacterium UBA1192; assembly: GCA_002310175.1. Classification (GTDB taxonomy): domain Bacteria; phylum Bacteroidota; class Bacteroidia; order Bacteroidales; family Bacteroidaceae; genus Colenecus. Next base: position 21,352 of record DBYG01000048.1, on the reverse strand, counting down.
TTTGACGGCTGGTTCCTTAAGTTCCTGCCGTATGATGAGAACGGACGTACCCCTGCTGAGGTCAATATGGAACACAACATGCTGCCCGAGATGGTCAGAACCGAGTATAAGTACATGATAATCAATGATGTTACCGGTGAGGTGGAAAAAACCATGATGATGGAGTTCTGGGCCGGAATAGTAGGTATGGAGTTTGATCGTGAGACTTATGCCATGACTCCCAAGATGGGATGGTTTACCCGCATAGACAAGACCGAGGAGGAGCTGCTTGAGGAGTTCAAGGCAATGGATAATTTCGAAGGATTCTCGGACGGACTCATGCTCAAGGTAAACAAGGTTCCCGAAATAATCCGCAAGATGGGCCGAATAAACAGTCTTACCCTGCGTTTTGTGGGCAAGGTGGTCATTCCGGACTGGATGGACGACAAGGATATACGCTCACTTGAGATATCGGGCTCCATGACTCCCGATGAGGAGGAGGCCCTGCGTAAGCGCTTCCCAAAAGCACGTATCAACGGACGGGCTCTCCTGGATGATGAGGATGACTTTTAAGGTCTAACACAAACTGAACCTGCTTGAATTCATAGACCCGATGATCACCGCCGCGGGTCTGGAGCATCAGGCAGCCATCGGGGCGGATGCCCTCTATGCAGGCCTCGAACTCTCCTTGTGCATCACGGAACTTATGGTACCCTTCGCGGCGGTACAGACGGCTGCGGTAAACTTCATCCACACCGTCCCGCTCACTGGGTGTACCAAGTTCCATATAGCCTATGAAACGTTCTATGATATCATTCAGTAAGGAATCACGGTCATAATCACGACCGGTAATGTTCTTGAGCGATATCGGGTTGGGGGCATCGCTCAGGAACACCTCCTGATTCACATCTAAGCCCACACCCACCACAGTGTCCATGATTGAACTGCCCTGCAGGGTGTTCTCTATCAGGATGCCGGCCATCTTGTAGTCCTTATAATATATGTCATTGGACCATTTTACTGAGAATCCGGCGGCATACTCCGGTCCCGCTGCCGCAATGACGGCGTCCGATACCGCCAGTGCAATAGCCTCCGAGATGTAGAACTGCTCCCGGACCTCTATCCCCTTAGGGTGAGCCAGAATGCTGAACAGCAGGTTCTTGCCCTGCTCAGACTCCCAGGTGTTACCCTTCTGTCCGCGACCTGCCGTCTGGAAATCGGCCACCGCAACCTCATAATCAAAATCCGGGTCACCCCCTTTCAGCTCACGCAGATAGGTGTTTGTGGAACCTATGCTGTCACTCCTGTGCCATTTTATCTTACTCATCACTCCACCGGCGGAAAAAACGCCTGCTCTATATGTTCTACCTTAAAATCCCCATCCTCTATGCTGATGGAAACTATATCAAACCTGACATCCATATCAACCTGCCTGAATCTGATATACGCATCGGCCGAATTGACTATACGTCTTATCTTGCGGTCATCCACAAATGTCCACGGGTCACCATACTCCGTGCTGGTACGTGTCTTGACCTCCACAAAAACCAGCGTATTGCCGTCGGTCACTATCAGGTCCAGCTCCTTGTGGCCGCTTCGCCAGTTCCGGTCCAGTACGGTATAGCCATGTTCCTCAAGATACCGGGCGGCTATATCCTCGCCTTCACGCCCTAAGATCAGGTGTTTTGCCATGAATGTCAGTGTTTATAGTGCAAAATTAGTCAGATTCTGATTATTTTAATATCTTCGTACCGATTTCGTACCGCATATGGAGAAAAAGGGTACCCAAACAAGAAAGGAGCGCTACAGTTTCCTGGTCAATCCGGATGAAAGGCAGATGATTGAGAATTATCTGCGTAAATACAAGATACGTAACCGTAGCCGCTGGATGAGAGAGACTCTCATCACTTTCATCATCAAGAACCTGGATCAGGATTATCCCACCCTGTTCAACGAGCAGGAGATGCGACGATGACACAGGATGAGCTGGACATAAAGTTCATGAAGATGGCGCTCGATGAGGCTGCCGCAGCCGCCTCCCGGGAAGAGATACCCGTAGGCGCCGTAGTGGTCTGCAAGGGAACGGTAATAGCCCGCGCCCACAACCTGACCGAGACCCTGACCGATGTCACCGCCCATGCCGAGATGCAGGCCATAACAGCCGCCGCCTCATATCTGAGCGGAAAGTATCTGGACCAGTGCACCCTATATGTAACGCTTGAGCCCTGCGTGATGTGCGCCGGCGCCATCGGCTGGTCACAGCTGCAGCGTCTGGTCTATGGCGCATCGGACCCCAAACACGGCTACACCCTCTTTGCTCCGAATGCGCTCCATCCAAAGACCGCAGTCACAAGCGGCATCATGGCCGATGAATGTGCGGAAATAGTTCAGGAATTTTTCAGAAAGCGCAGATAAAACTGAGAATTGGGAATTGAGAATTCTCAATTCTCCTTGCGGTATTTGTCCTCAGTTTCGTCGTCCAGCATACTGAGATAGCTTGTGTAGCGGGAAAGATGGATTTTTCCCGATTCCACCGCGAGCTTAACGGCGCAGTCGGGCTCGGTGGTATGCATGCAGTTGCCGTAACGGCACTGGGCCGAGTACTTGAAAATCTCAGGGAAATAGTGGCTTATCTCCTCGTGCTCCATATCGAATGTGCCGAATCCCTTGATACCCGGAGTATCTATAATCCAGCCGCCGTCAGGCAGAGCAAACATCTCGGAAAATGTGGTGGTGTGCATACCGGTATCATGTTTCTCCGATATCTCACCGGTACGCTGGTTAAGTTCCGGCAGAATACTGTTCACAAGAGTGCTCTTGCCCACTCCGGAGTTGCCGGCTATAAGTGAGACCTTATCCTTAAGAAGACGGCGGACATCATCCACGCCCACTCCGTGCAGGGAATCGCACTCCACACATCCGTATCCTATGGAGCGGTACAGCGTGATAAGCTCATCGGCCGTAATCCTATCCTCTCCGGTAAGCAGGTCTGACTTATTGAAGACCAGGATTACCGGCACCCTGTAAGCCCAAGCCGATGCCAGGAAGCGGTCTATGAATACCGTGGAAGTAACGGGATGACTGATTGTGACCACCAGCAGGCATTGGTCCAGATTGGAAGCCAGTATATGTGACTGTTTGGAAAGATTGGAGGAACGCCTGACAATATAGTTGCGGCGTTCCTCTATGCTTGTGATATACGCCGGCTCTCCCTCGCGTGCCGGAGCAAAATCCACATAGTCCCCTACTGCTACGGGGTTGGTGCTTTTTATGCCCTTGATGCGGAACGTTCCCTTAATGCGGCACTCCTGGTCCCGTCCGTCATCGGTCCGCACCAAGTAGCTGCTGCCAGTATTACGAATAACCAATCCGCGCATCGGCAGTTACACGGTCATAATCTCCTTCTCCTTTTCGGCAAAGAGTTCATCGGCCTTCCTGATGTACTTGTCATGCAGTTTCTGCAGTTTCTCCTCGGCATCCTTCTCCGCATCCTCAGGCAGACCGTCCTTCTGTGCCTTCTTGAGAGTATCTATAGTTTCACGGCGTGCGTTACGGACAGACACCTTTGTGCTCTCGGTAACCTTTCCGCTCTGCTTGACCAGATCACGGCGACGCTCCTCAGTCAGAGGCGGGATGGCCAGCCGGATTATCTCGCCGTTGTTGGTAGGCATGATACCGACCGATGAATCTATTATGGCCTTCTCTATTACCTTGAGCATGTTCTTGTCCCAAGGACGTATGGCAATCGTGCGGGCATCCGGAGTGGAAAGGGCAGCCACATTGTTCAGAGCGACCATAGAGCCGTACGAGTCCACACGGATATCATCCAGGATACGTACGTTCGCCTTGCCGGCACGGATATGTGCAAACTCATCTTCCAGATGCATGATGGCCATCTCCATCAGTTCTTCCGCCTCATTGAGGCATTTGTTTACATCAAACATATAGTATTACTGTGGTTTTTGTTCTGTAAAAGCAAAGATAAGCTATTTTGATATGTTTTCAGCAAATTACATCATATTTATTACTAATTTTGCTTCCGAAACCTGGATACTCCGACCTTCAGAGCACCTAATATGAGAAAGAACCTTTTATTCTTCCCGGCAGCAGTGATAACCGCCCTGACACTTTCCCCATCCGTTTACAGTCAGGATGTATTCGGACTTTGGACAAGCGCCGGAGTGGAGAAGAAGATTGTTAAGGGTACGGACCTGGATGTTGAAGCCGAGTATCGTCTCACTGATGATTTCAAGTCTTTTGACCGCTGGAGCACAGGATTGTCGTTAAGCACGCGCCTGTTCCGCACCAATGACAAATCCTTCAATGTCAAGGCAGCCGCAGGGTACAAGTTCATAAGGGTGTTGAACCCCGAGTCCGTCAAATACAAGGGTGATTCCCTTGACATAGCGGACGGACACTCACCCCAATACTATCTGGACGGCAGCCATGACTTCAACCATACATACTCTTATTACGAGAACAGGCACCGTCTCACGGCCTCCCTGCAGGCATCTTATGAGGTGTCCCGGTTCAAGTTCTCGTTAAGGGAGAGTTATCAGTACACCTGGTCTGACAGCGTCCAGACTGACAGGCGGGTCTATCGTTTCGGAGGGATAGTGGAGAAATATGACCCGGAGGCCGAGGACTTCGTGCAGGTCAGGGAGCCTGACACGGACAACATGGTTACGGTATGGAAAGGCGGATCCGACAAGCATGTCCTGCGCTCCAGGATAGGTGTTGACTATAACATCCCGCACTGGAAATTCGATCCGTTCGTATCCATGGAGTTCTTCAACAGGATAGACAAGGAGTGGACTCTTGCCAAGACCCGTCTTACTGCCGGGTTTGAGTTCAACATAGCCAAGAAGCACTATTTCCAGGCAGCCTATCTCAGGCAGGACCACAATGACGATGACGAACCTGCCGGTTCAGTGATAAGCATCAGCTACAAACTCAGTTTATGAAACAACAAAAACAGACTATATGAAAAAACTGCTACTCATCCTATTTGTTGCACTTCTGGCTATGCCTGCATTCAGCCAGGACCTCCTCATACGTGACAAGGACGGGAAAGAACAGAGCCTCAACCTGGACAATCTGCGCAAGCTGACCTTTGAACAGGGCAACCTTGTAGCCACTCTCAATGACGGATCCGCCACAAGCTATATCCTCTCATCCATCAGCAAGATGCTGTTCTCTGACAACACTGCCGTAGATGGGATCACTTCCGATGCCGCGCTTCCGGTTTCAGTCTATGACTTGAGCGGCAGAATCATCGTGAATGAGGTGTCAGCCCCAGCGGAATCCATCATGGAGGATCTGCCCAAAGGTATATATCTGCTGCGTTCAGGCGGCAAGACCATCAAAATCATAAAGTGATGCGCCGCTATATCCTGCTTTCCGCCTGCGTCCTGTTCTCTATCATAGCGAACGCCCAGCACAAAAGTGTCTATTTCCACCAGAACGACGGTATCACGCGCCTCAGCAGCACCGCCGTGATAGACAGCATAGGTTTCAACAGTAACCGGACCTCCGCAGTCTTCCATTTTGAAGGCAAGCGCTCAGCCTCATACGGTCTGGGAATGCTTGACAGCATCACTTTCAACCGGACAATCCCGGGTGCATCGGATTTCCCGACAGCCTCGGATTTCATAAAAGCCATAAACAGCACCACTGATCCGGAGTACAGCAACGTGGCTGAGCCCAAACCTGCAACCGATGACAGTGACTTCATTGAAAACTTCACCGTCAAGAACAGCATAAAGTTCACATTCAACGGGAACAGCGTGACTGTATCCGGCTCCGTTACCGGAGTTACCGTAAAAACCTCCGGAGCTCATGTGACAGTGCTCTCCACCAAGGGAAAAATGAGATACCTGCTTGAAGGCAGCAGTTCCAACGGCTCCTTTAAGGTGATAACTGAGGACGGCGATGCCGACAACAAGAAATTCTGTCTTACACTTAACGGGGTGAACCTTACCAACCCCAACGGCCCCGCCATAAACATCCAATCCGGGAAATCGGTTTATCTGCTCATCAACAAGAATACAGTCAACACCCTTTGTGACGGTTCCACATATACGTCAACCGCATCGGAGGATCAGAAAGGAACCATATTCAGTGAAGGACAGCTCCTTATCAGCGGTACAGGCACCCTGAACATCAAGTCGCTGGGCGGACACGGGATCTGCAGCGATGACTACATACGCCTGCGGGCCAATACCGGCACCATAAACATCACATCGCTCAAGGATGGCATAAACACCAAGGACAAGTTCATCATGTATGGAGGAAACGTAACCATTGACTCATCCAAGGATGGAGTTTCCGTCCGCAGGGGACAGTTCAGTCTTTTCGGGGGCATCCTGGATATGACATGCGTTGATGACGGGATTGTATCTGATTATACCAATGCCGACACCGCCTGTGTCAGTATAGAAGGAGGTTATGCCAGAATCTCCACAACAGGCGGTAAAGGTCACGCCATAGCCACCACCGGTCCCTTGACCGTGACCGGAGGAGCTGTTTCGGCAACCGTAACCGGAAACGCATCAAAATGCCTCAATGTCTGGGGCGATATCAGCATCAAAGGCGGAAACATCATCCTGCTGGCATCCGGTGAGCCCATGTATGATGAAGAGGAGAATGACTACTCTTCCGCAGCCTGCATAAGATCCAGGAAGAACCTCTCCGTAAGCGGCGGTTCGCTCTCACTCATCAGCACAGGCAACGGAGGCAAGGGAATCAACACGGAACTGGCCACTGACATCACCGGCGGAACACTTACCGTCATCACGGAAGGCACGGACTATTCAGTCAACGGCACCAAAATACGCTGCCGTTCACTTGACACACAATCCCTGGATATCTCAGGAGGCACCGTTTACGCATATTCAACCCGAAACCGCATAAATGCGCTGAACATAAAAAGCTCACTGAATCAGACCGGAGGATTAATAATGTACGGCCTATCTGAATAAAGAAGGTAAAAAATTTGCCAATTACCGCAAAAGAGGCTATCTTTGCACCCGCTTAACAGCAATTAGAGGTAGATCCGCTAGCTCAGCAGGTAGAGCACATCCCTTTTAAGGATGGGGTCTCGGGTTCGAACCCCGAGCGGATCACTAAACATCGCTCCTACGGTATTCTGTAGGGGCGATATTTTTTACCAAGACAAGAAATTGTACCAACATTGTACCAACACTTTTAATATCTATTTTTCTTTGCTGGTCCAAGAAAAAGAGGACCGGCACCCCTCAAAAAAGAGAAGCGCCGGCCCATTAGCAATTCTAAAATCCAGCACTTGCGTACCGATTTTGTGTAAAGGTAATGCCTTTCATTTGATTAAAATCCTATCCTAAGTCAAAATTTTTACTCTATTACCGAATTCATACTCTATTAAAATCCATTGCCCCATAATAACCAAAGTCAACCATGGCATCTATTTCAAATTTCACTCTACCCCATAATCAAGCTCCATAATCCATTGTAAACACAGCACAAATTGATTATCTTTGTGCATACACATGATAAACACAACACAAACGCCATGAAAAGAACACATCCAATCTGCTACATCATCGCTGAAGTAACGATACTTCTAATGTCCGCCTGCCGTTCAAACAAGCAGTTCACCACCTCACAGCAGAACACCACCACCATCACCGCCGCCTCGATAGACAGCACCGCCCAGCATCTGATGTCCACCCATCGCAAGACCACCACCATAACGTTTCTTCCGATGCAAACATTCGGCCTTCCTCCAATACCATCGCCCAATGTCCAAGCACCGGCTCAGGATCTCATCACCCAGCTGATAAACCAAAGAGGAGGTACCATCATCATACAAGAGGAGGACACCCAATCGGAAGACCAAACCAACACCACAACTCAAATATCCCACCAAGACACAACCACCACACAAAACAACCAATACCAAAAAAACACAACTAATCAACCCCGTGCCTCACCCAATCTCAAACTCATCCTATACATCCTATTGGCGGCCATAACAATCTTATTATTGCTCAAGTGGATAATCCGCCAATGACACACCGTTCAAACAATCAATCAAAATCTATACAACTATGAAAGCAACAAACACAGCAATAGAACTAATCAAAAGTTTTGAGCAGCTACGCCTCAACTCGTACCTATGTCCGGCAGGAGTCTGGACCATAGGCTACGGCCACACTGACGGCGTTAACCAGGGAATGCTCATCACAGAAAAGACGGCCGATGCCTTCCTCAAGCAAGACATCCGGAATGCTGAACACAGCATCAACCAAATGGATGCTGAACTAACCCAAGAGCAGTTCGATGCCCTCGTCAGCTTCGTGTTCAACATAGGCGTTCGAGCCTTCAACGTCTCTACGCTCCGTAAGAAGATCCTCAAGAACCCCAATGACCCATCTATAGCCGATGAGTTCCGCCGTTGGGTCTATGCGGGAGATAAGAAACTCCCCGGATTGATCAAACGCCGCGAGAAAGAAATTGAATTGTATTACTCATAAATAATGTAACACCATGGAAACACAAACCATATCATTAATTACTGATTGCCTGGTGCCAGCCATCACTGCAGCCGTAGGCTGGCTGGCCGGCAAGCGCAAGCGCCGCAATGACGCTCTAAAAAGCATGCAAGATTCCATCGATATTCTCAGTCTGGAGAACAAGCGCCTCATTGAGGACCTCACAACAGTAAACCGTGAGGTCGTAGCCCTGAGAAAGGAAAATGGCGAACTCAAGACATCAGTTGACCAACTCTGCAAGGAGAATGCTCAACTGAAAACCGAAATCCAGGATCTCCGCAAGCAAATCACCAACGCACCTGCGTAACCTCCGATGCACAGCATCGGTTCCGTCCCGTAACCATCGCCTTTCCCGAAAGCCGATGATTACGGGGCGGCTTAATTAGGGCCGCAGTGCCCAGATGAAAGCTTGTGCAGTTCTTAAGGCCGGATCCGTGAAATGACCACCCGGATTAAAGACAAGAGAACTCTCAATACCAGGCATACATTTAAGTGAATCATACATGGCCCTTATGTTCTCCTCAACAGTGGCCATAACAGCATTCTTAGTCTTAACTTCAGCATCCCCAAGGCTCAGATAAATACGTTTGGCGTTAGGTTTATGACTTCCTATAAACTTCATCCATTCAGGATACCATACCGATGGCGATGCTGCCGCAACGCCCTGGAACAAATCGCACTCATAGCAGCACCACAATGCGAACAGCCCTGCTAAAGAATAACCTCCGATGATGATATCTGCGCCTTTCAATGAATCAAACCGCCGATGCATTTCAGGTATCACACCATCCTTTATAATCTCAAGTGTACCATGAGCACCATCACCAAACGGCACTTTCCCGAATACCGGTGCTGCAGTCCAAGGTGCCAATTCTGTGTTCCAGTCCTCAACAATCAGGGCGACATATGCGAACCGATGCTTACAGCCCTCCTTTATGGCCGATAATTCCGCATCCAATCCATCAAGCTCACGGGCATCAATGGCCTCAACCAGCAGCACCTCCGGTTGCTCATCAGCCTGATACACGCAACGCCGTCCCTTTATCTCGAACTCATCCAGTTTCATATAGGTGCAAAGATAACAAAAGGAGTGAGTCACCGATGCCCTCACGGCCGATATCCAAGTATCGCGGGCTGGTAGGTGCAGACCATCCGACATTCTGCAATTAGCAGCAGAGTTTTACTTACGGCCCCGCCCTATAGAGGTAGCAGCCAGTGGCCCTCAACCATCGGCCTCCGCATCCCGCTCCAGCCGATGTAACCGTATATAGAGCAAACCTCCCGCCAAAACGCCACTGTCTGGCTTGTTTAACCCAGAACAGCCAGTGCCTGGATGCATGCCTTATCAGATTGTCGGCCGTCAGCCGGACGCATAGAATATCCCCGCACACCTTCATCCCTGCAACTCTATGCGCCCGCCTGCCAGCCTCAATGCAGCCGTACCGGTTCCAGTCCCTGTCTGTTCTTCCCGTGAAGCCCCCTGCAGATAGAAGCCGCATCAAACCCCGAACCTCCCTCCATCAGTACTGCAAACAGAAACCTCCTGCGCATCAGAAACAGCACTGCAGATTAATTAATAAGGTGTTCCGCACCATTACTATATCTATGCCCTCCATGGTGCCAGCACTATTCCAGGCATAGATATAGTAATCGTGCTCCACGCATTCTTTTAATTGCGGCTTCAGGCCGCAATCAGGTACGGCTCGCTTTGAGTCAGTAGTGCAGACTTTTCCAGTATGTAACATAATGGAATTCTTGATTATGCCCTCCGTCGCTCCCGCACTCGCTCCTCCAAGCATAATCCCCACTATGTTAAATACTTACAGCATCAGGCGGTCAGGCCTCAAAAACAAATGTATCGCACCTGCGCTTCCTGCTGCCAGCAGCAGGCGCAACCCTTCCGGGTGCTGGGTCGTAACGTTCCGGCAGAGTCTTTACGGTCCGCACAGCGTCCTCGTAAAGACACAGCCTACACGTCACTCCTCGGTAGCGTGGCTGGCCAGTCTGCCGGCACAGCCGCCAGCCCATCCATCCACGGCTTCATTTTAGGGTGCCGTCTGTTCCGTTACAATTCCGCTGCCGCTCCATCTCCACTCCACAGCCATCATCCCGCCATCCGGTGCGTGTCCTGCTCGTCGCGCCCAAAGGGCCGCTCCTCGGCTTCCTCCTCGCAGTAACGCTACCGCTCCTGCTCGTCCTGCTCGGGGCTACGCTAACGCTCCCCCTCGCAGACATTCATCACGTCGTTATTGATTACGTCGGCCGTTACTCGGATGAAACACCTTTGATCTACGGGGGAGCCACCTTTGAGATTAAGACTTTATCGTAATGGTACCCAGGTATAATCCACCATCTGTATAAGTGATACTATCAGTCTATATACAAGCCATAAAAGCCATATTTCCGTACAACAAGCCATCTCTTACCCATATATCCAAATCTCAGTAACCACCGCCACAACCCCGATATCGCACCGACGGACAAAAGACGGACGCAATTACACCACACATCAACCTAAATCGGATGAAACACGTACGCAAACACTTCACACATCAACCCGCCACACATGATCTTCCCATGTAATCAAACCGTCCATCGACCCGCCATCCATGAGCTCCGAACGCCTTAAGGCCATGCACATATCCACGGCACATGAAAGACCCACGCTTTCAAACCCTGGATCCACCCACTACAAATGACAGACGGCCGAAAACAAACCTGCCAAAAATTAAACACAGATCAAAAACGTACGCAGAAACACCAATCACAAATGAGGTGCAAAAGAATGATGGTCTGCCAAGTTGGCAGTTCATACAGATTTCAATTATATAGTAAGGTCATATTTACTTTGGCATGGCATTTGTTATAATTTATTAAAGCGAAATGCACATAATGAATGTAAGTTCCGTCTCTCCTAATGAAAACGAATTAATGAAACATTAAAAAAATTAAGGAAATGAGTAAGATTAAATTTTATCCTGTAGACAATGGTGATACCGTATTGATCAAGGTTCCAAATGCCACAATTCAAATTGATGCTAACATCAGAGATAACAATGATTGTTATGATGTCATGAATGACATATTAAATGAATTGAGCACTGATAACAAAGGCAGATACCATCTTGATCTGTTTATGCTGACACATCCTGACGAAGATCATTGTCGTGGAGTAGACGATAACTATTATTTGGGTGATCCTGATAATTATTCAGATTCTGATCAGGAGAATGATCTGGTTATCATTGATGAGTTGATGGTAACCCCAATGTTGTTTACTGATGCAACAAGTTCCTCTGCAAAGGCCTTGAAAAAAGAAGCCAACAGACGTCGTAATTTATATGATGACAACTCTCCTGCTAAAGATAAGGCTGGTAACAGACTTGTTATTATCGGATACGATGGAAATAAAAGATATGATAAAGTACCCTCATATATTCCTGGTGACACAATAAAAGAAATCAATGGTAAAAAATTGTCTTTACTGGAATTCTTTGTCCATTCTCCATTTAAAGATAGCTTGGTGGAGGGTAGAGCTGAGGCCGATAAAAATGTAACATCTATAGTGATGCAGGCAAGATTTATGTATCTTAATTCTGATACTCAACCATCTGCGTTATATTTGTTTGGTGGCGATGCGGATCATTATATATGGGAGGAAATACAGAATCAAAGCAACACACACAACAATGATAAAAAATTGGATTTTGACATCTTCATGGCACCTCATCATTGTTCATGGACATACTTCAATGATGTCCCATACAAGAAGGGTGTAACTGATACGCCTGTAGACTCATCTAAGAATTTAATCACTAAACATAAAACAAGCGGAGCTGTAATAATAGCTTCATCAAAACAGATTAAAGATGATGATGATAATCCCCCTCATTATCCGGCAAAGGAAGAGTACATAAAACTTATTGGATCAGGAAAATTTATATCCTTAGCCGAGGAACCAGATTCTAAGAACCCTAAGCCTGTTATTTATGAAGTCACTTCCAGTGGTTTCCAAAGGAAGGACAAGAATCAGCAGTCTGGTTCAACAGGAGCTGCAATAGGTAGCTCGGGAACATCAGGAAGAAAGTCATCCTATGGCAGTAAATAACGTTTTTCCTCAGTTTACTGAGTGCTCACCAGCAGAAGTTCCGCAGTGTGTACAAGATGATGTTAAAAGAGTCGCCAGAATGAATGGCGTCTCTTTTGATAATAAATACTATAAGTATAAAAGCTCTATCGTTATAAGGTTGGCCTTATCTATTGAATTACCAACAAGATATGACGCATCAACCACGTTGGTCAACCCAAATGAGTCTGTGTTTGTGGAGTTCTCTCCAGAATATCCTGATAGAGCACCCCGTGCTTACATAGGGAGAAATGATTTCGATTTTGCTCGTACTCCTCATATCTATTGTGAAAGGGACGGCCTTAGACCAATATGCCTTTTTCGTGGTGATGGCGATGAGTGGTTTGCCAATATGGAGATTGAGGACTTTGTTAAGCATATTCGATCATGGTACGAAGATTTAGCTTCAGGTGTGAACATAGAAGACGGAGGTCAGTTTGAACCATTAAGGCTTGAAGGATATACAGGAACATTATCATATGATTATGAGCAACTATCTAGTGAAATTGAAAAGGCTGCTGATAATCAGAAAAACTTCTTGCTACAGTTTTTTGTTCGATGGTCCGAGAAAAAAATCATAAGATTGACCAGTAGAAATACTTGGCTATTAAAAACATCAGGTTTTGATAATGAAAAAAATATTCAATTTGGTTTAGTTTGTTGGGGGCAATCCAAAGAATCATGTGATTTATATGATACCAGATTCCCCCGAACTTATTCAGAACTCATTGAGTATTCTTCCAGGCATGGTGTCGAACTAGAAGATGTTAATGATAATGATTTAGAATTATTAAAAGGCCATGCAAGTTTTGTGGTAATCTTGGCTATAAAGAGAAGTCATAAACTCATAGGAGTCAATTCTTTTTATCAATTTGTCAATTTTGAGGTATTGTTTGACACTGATGTTGATGGCAAAAGAATCTTGACACCTTCCTCTAAGGTCGTATTCCATAAACATGAGTCTCCTTTTACTACAAATAAAGCACATGAAATATCAAATCTGGATCCGGAGATCAATCCATCATTGATAATTGCTGGTTGCGGTGCACTTGGCTCAAAGGTTGCTTTACATTTAGTTCGCTCAGGGATAACTAATATTTTATTCTCTGATCCTGATATTATGAGTGAACACAACTTGAGTAGACATGCACTCCTTTTTAACTCTGTGTCACATTTCAAATCTGATGAAATGAAAAAAATTACTAACCTAATTTACTATCATGAGAACATGGAGGCAGTTTCATCGGTTAAAGAAATAAAAAAGATACTTGAAGACGCCGAACTAATAAAAAAACTAGCCCCTGAATACATACTAGACTTTACAGCTTCAAAAGTAGTATTTAATCAATTGATAAATAATAAGAACAAACCTACAGCTATTTCCGCTGCAATTTTTGATAATGGTAAGTTTGGTTTACTACTGAGCGAAGATGGTAATGGTGGATTAAGGTTGGATGATATATTGGTATCTTTTTATGCCCAATATAAAACGGATTCTTATATTTCCAACTATCTAATGTCGGAGAAAGCGCAAGCTAATGAACCGTCATCTTTATTGAATGTCGGTCTGGGTTGTAATTCTGAGACATTTATACTTGCTGATGATGTCATCTCTTTGTTTGCTTCATCCATGAGTATGACCATCAAAAAGATCTTATCTGGCAATTATCCTGATGGTGGCGGATGGATGTACAGATTAAGAGAAGATGGTAGTCTTCAGATTCAAAAAATAGATGTACCTCAGTTCTACTGTTATGAACTTGACAACTGGAAGGTCCGTATAACTGATAAAGTTATCAATGACATCATAGACCAAACAGAAGCATCAGGAGATAGTGAAACAGGTGGTTATTTGATTGGACAATGTAACCTTAAGACAAAAACAATACATGTTATTGACAATATAGAGGCGCCAGAAGATACAATACACAGAGATGATTATCTAATTCTGGGCAAATCTGGCTTAAGGAAAAAACTATCACAAATAGAGCGTAGGTCAGGTTCAACATTTGGATATGTAGGAGAATGGCACTCGCATCCTAACGGTCCTGAAAGTTTTAGTGTTGTTGATTATCGCGAGTTTGAAAAAAAAGCACAGGAAATGGCCGCCTTTGGTATAACAAAACCTATTCTTGAAGTACTTGTTACTCCTGTCGATATAAAATATGCCATTTTGGCTTTATCCTAATGTTTATCATATGTGTCAGTCGTATATGCATTAAAGAGAGCTCTTGCGTAATCATATCCTTTAGTTCTTAATGTCATAAAAGCCAACACCCCAAGTAGTATTTGTATTATTAATGCCGTAACTAGCAATGAAGTAAAACCTAGACTAAAACAAAGATTTATAATCAAGGCAAGGATTATAATAATGACAGAGCAAACACAAGCACCAAGATAATTACGGCAAAAACCAAATATCCTATTGTATTGTTGCAGGTTCTTGTTTTCTCTAGTTACTTCTCTTATCTTACCAACGGCATCAACAATAGTTTTTTTTGCTTCAGAGGGATTTTCTCTCTCTTGTTCCTCAGTTAATAACGTAATATTGAAATCTTTC
Organism: Bacteroidales bacterium UBA1192; assembly: GCA_002310175.1. Taxonomy (GTDB): domain Bacteria; phylum Bacteroidota; class Bacteroidia; order Bacteroidales; family Bacteroidaceae; genus Colenecus. The sequence continues at coordinate 6,156 of DBYG01000048.1, read as the reverse complement.
TTTATTTTCTTGGCAATTGCTTTAATATCTTGGCTACTCTTTCTTTTAGGGCTACTCCATAACAGGAGTTGGGTCGTTGGCATTTCTGTCTCATCCTGCTTGAATAGCGTATATTGGAACAAGTGTTTTGAAATATCAATGAATTGTTGACGCATCCAATAAGCAAGAGCCGCATAAATAAGAGCTATTGGAATAATTGTTCCGATACGTGCCAGTATCATTATCCAGAATGATAATTCTTTTGATAAGAATGTAAAAACAAATGCAGAGGTGATTATTATTGGGATAATAGTTCCAACAATAGCTGGATAAACGCGGGCTTGTTTTTCGTATAAATCCATAAAAGTTCTCTCTATAAATTTAAAACAACATTATTTATAAGTTTCTCACTCTTGTATGTAACTCTTCTATCCTTTGTGTCAATGCGTCAAATTCCAATGATTTGCCATAAATGAAGAATCGTCTCATTTCAGCATAATCAGCCTTCCATGCTTCCATTTGTGATTGTGGAATCATAAAATTGATATTTTGTGGGTTGAGTAGGTCATAGTTTACATGCTTTAAGGCATAATACGCTTTGCGATGCTCAACAATAGCATCATAAAGAATGCGGTCGGATAGGGCGTTACGTCCATACTCAGTATCCATTAGTTTTTCCAGGTCATACAAATGACGAGTCATACGCACACTTCTTGGGCTTTCTTTCTGAAACTCTTCTGCAAGAAGGAACATCTTTTCCAGGAATGTTCGGGTTGGCATCACAGTCCTTATCTTACTTTCGGCGTCTGAATCCTCATCCTTGAAACTGGCACCTATGAGTGATTGTATTTCACGTATCTCTGTTGGTTCATCCATAGATAAGCAACTGATTTCTATCTTCACGCGAGGAGGGATATAACTAATGGTATTCTCAATAATAGATGGATAATGAAGATAAATTACCGTCGGATCCTTGTCTGAATCTATTGGATGCCATACTCCACTCTTATCTTGTATTTGTGTCTCATTCTCGATGTTATATCCTGTGACATCCATGTCCCTCAATTGTTCATCCAGTTGATTGGATAGAGTTTCATGTATATATTTCCGTGCTGTCTTGCGTAATTTATCACGCTGGCTCTTGCTCGTTTTGTCTATGCCAAAGAAAGAGTGGCTTATAGCCAAGTCTATATCCTCAGAAAAACGTTTTATGATATTGAAACCTTTGGATAGAGATGTACCTCCTTTAAAGATCAAAGATTTATGACAGTCTGTCTTGAACAGAGCTTTTAATGTGACAGTCACCCACCAATCCTTTTCTATTGCTATCTGATTAATACCAGGATTGTCAGTTTCCGTCTGCTGTAACATCGCCAGACGATCAACTAAATCATTGTTAAGCCATAAATTTCCCATATATGATGTAATTAGATTAGCATAGGTTTTAAAATTCTTTTCATCCATGCTGGCATCATGTCCACATCCCTTGCCAAATCGTTCTTTTCAGGTTCTTTAGTTAATAAAGTGCGAATAGTTTGTATTTCTTCAGTCCCTACATTCTCTTGCTTCAGTGCTTTAAGCGCCTGAACCATAAGAGCTGCAAGTCTTGTCTTATAACAAAAGTTTTTGGGCACTCCTCTTTTCAGAATAATTAGCCGGTTTGCTAATTTGATCGTTCTCTCACTGCCAGTCGTTAAATATGTATAATTCATCGGAACTTGGGTTGACAGTCCCAGCACATTTAATGCAGTTATGCCAGAAGGGAGCACTTCTGCATTATCACGTGCTGCAATAGCTTGCACCACTTTCTCAACAGATGGAAGTACTATACCAAATTTGCTTATTCTTGGTTTAACATATATCCCCTGTGCCAGTTTAACCAGTTTACCTTCATTTGTCAGTTCCGCCAATGTCCCTCCCACAAATTCCGTGTGGTACTCTGGAAAGTCCGAACGAAACAGCACACTATCTTCTGGTAACGTATCTATACGTTCTTTGAGGGTACTATGGTCTATTTGAATATTGTTCATGTTTATATCACCTTTGAAATTTTGACAATATTTCAAGTGTAAAGATAGGCATTAATCTTCATTTTGAGATAAAAAAAGAGCTTTTAATGTTGTTCCAACATAAAATAACTGCTGTTATTTCTAACTTTGCGAAAAACACTAATACCATACCACTATGCCCAAGTTCCATCCCACCGCACTGATTGAAGATTGCTGGTCCAGTATTGGTAATATTACCTTCTTTCACCGTGATGGCAAGTGCTACTACAAGCGCAAGCCATACACCGTATATCGTGGTACTGCAGCCCAGCTTGACCAGGCTCAAGTACATCATCGCGCAATACTTGCCTGGCAGCATCAGCCTCACAGTGTCCAACTGCAGTGGAATCACTACGCCCGTTCCGTTCCATCCCATCGTCCGCCGTATGACAACAATCACCACATCAGCGGCTACAATCTCTTCGTCAGCGCCTATCACGGCTTCGTCCAGCTCGGCCGTGAACACATACCTGAACCGCAGCCATTCCCGGAATTCCCTTCTGCAGCATTGGAACTCCTGCAGATAATGCCTGGTACTGGATTAGCAACCATCCGCTGCCGCCTCACGCTGGCTGATACCACCCATCCTGAACGCTGGCACCTCTCTGCCCGAATTCAGCTTACCGCCCCGGGTGTGGGCTTCAACCCCGGCCTGATGCGCACCTATAGGCCTACATCTGTTAACTTTGTATCAATCGGCCCAACCACAAGCACAAGAGTCGTGACCTTCTCAGTCACAGCCCATAGTAATATAAACGAGTATCAAGCCCAAATCCGCTACCGCCTGATTGATTTGGTTACTGGTTACAGTAATAATTGGCTGAAGACATCAATATATTAATTAATTCATCCCTGAACTTTGGAGCAAGTATTATACAGGAATCAACCTTTTTCTGACAATTTAAGGCATTTACAAATTTTGCTTCTCCAAAAGGTGTCATAATACCATTCTTGCTATAAATAAACCAACTACCATGACATCCTGAGATAACTATCATTCCAAATTCATTCTCTCGCTTTTTTCTTTTGGTTTTTGATGTGCCAGAAATAATTTGCAGCTTTGCATCTACATAATAATCAACATATTCTGCCACGTTGTCATATGATAAAGATTGGCATCAACTTTGCATTATAAACTGTGTTCCTATACCAAAAACGCAGGCATTCCCTCCGCCGAGTGAAGAGCCCTACGCGGGACGGGCAGGTAACCGCAAAGTTATTAACCATAATAAGATAATACATATGACAGTATTAGATTTAAAAGGTATAGCAGGAGCCGGTGGTTCTATTATCCTGAATGCCCAAAACTACACGCCATTAGATCTTAAAGGAATCGCCTCTGTTGGTAAACAAAGTGGAGCTACTCTAATAATTAAAGGCGCCAACAAACTAACATCTCTTGACTGCAAGGGCATTGCAAGCTGCAATCCAGGACATGTTATTTTTGATTTTGCTTAATCAAAAACAGATCTAAGAATGGCACATTTATTAATGTAAGCGGGAATCTGTAAATATGATTCTCGCTTACAGTTTACACTTTATTAATAATAATGACTTATCTGCTAATGGTAAGGCATATTTACAACATACAATTGTTTATCTTTATCCAACCACTTATTGGTATTCAGCAAACTACGTCCTAAATCTAACCCGCATTCATACCATAAAGTACTCATCCACCAGTGCTCCTTTCACAAAATAGCATGTCAGCACTTTGTACAAAACATTATTGTTTGCCTCATTCATGTAAGGAATGTGTGCATTGTCTATTTTGAATGTTTTATATCTGGTACGAGCCTCTCCCTTAGTTTGCAACTTACTACGCTTAATATTTATGCCGGGCTCGTTATAAAATGCATATTCGTGATCTATATGTGTGATGAACTCTTGGCCTGCGCTCTCTTCAAATTGCATATGTACAATCTGAGTCACATAATGATCCTGGTCATGAGGTCCATCCTCCAAAATTTCTTCAAAGGTAATATCTTGCCCTTCATGAGAAACTAACAGCCAATCATTAAGCCAATCCCTGTCATAGTATTTACTCAAACTATCAATTGTTGTTAATTTTCCACCATAACTACGACCAAAATCCTTTTCTTCACAAATAGCACCAATCTCACTTAATCCATCACCGCATACATTATAGTCTGGTCTGATGGACAAATCAAATTTGAAATGCTTTCTCCATTCAGCTATCATATCGACCAAATCCATTGAGATATGTCGTAAAATGATATGTGTATCAAGTTCCGGAACAAACACCCTTGGCGGAATTACAGACTTTAATTTCCAATCATTCTTGATCTTTAGAAGTCCATAATGGTTATCTATGAGACCATGATAACTATGTAAATCAAGGTATCTATCCAACGGGCATCCTTCTGTATAAGTGAGAAATTGCCCATATTCCAACTTCTTATAGTATCCATATAAAGAAGATAGTAAAACCCATTTCCAATCTTCAATTAAGGGTATAATACCTGAAAGCGACTTGCAATTATTCTCAACATACCAATCCCAGTTTAACACGTCCAATAATCTCTTGATATTTTTTATTTGGATGTCAAAACAAGCATATTCTGTTTCCGAATCCGTTGTCAGTTGTTTTCTGGTCAATTCACGAATATTCTCAATTCTTTCTCGTCGTACTTGTTCTAAAACAAAATTCTGAAACTCTTTGCTATCCATCAATTCAGAGATGGTTGATAATATCTTTTCGCGATTCTCAGTTTGTTTTAGCCAATCAACAAATTTTTCACGGTATGCACCACGTCGACCTTGATACAAAGAAATCTCGTTTTCGAATTCTTTTTTACGGCAAGTCTCAAAGAAAGACGTTATTGTTTCGCCAATCAATTGTTTCATAATCTCCCTCATAGCACTGTTTATTCAATTATCTCTTTAACGCCAGCTGCTCATAAAACAAATTCAGCCTTTCTTCATTCAGTAGCACCAACAACTTTTCAATATTACCAAACACGGCAAGGAAAGGACGTGAAAAACCTGAACCATACAAGAAATTGACTTTGGCTGACTGAATGTTGTATTATAGAGTCTCAATACTCATATTATTTCAATCCTTTTAAAGCTATAATTCTAAAAGTATGGTTTTGATAAACCCTCCAAGTTTTTGTAGCTTGGAGGGGGGAGATATATAATAAAACGGGTATTTGGTGGGAAGCCTACCCTACCTTCGTCACTAGCAGCGAGATTTTAAGGCCCCCAGGTTTCCCACTGCCAAAAGTGTTTCCACTCCTTTGTTCAACATTCTACTGATTGTATTACTTTTTTTCATAAGCATTCCTCCTATATTTTTTAAAAGTTTAAAACCGTTACCGATAACTCTCAAAACAGCACTCACTATCGCGAGTATCTTTAATACAGGGTCACCATAGTCCGCACACAAAGTAACGAAAGCCATGAGTCAATTTTATAATCGTCTCTATATTTATCGTGTTTTTTAGATATTTTTTGTGGATTATTGTATCTCCTTAACCAGGAGCCTATCGTTCACCTAAGCCAAAATACTGACCACAATGTGTAAACCATAAGTTGCAACGGCAAATAATCTGTCCCGCCTACAATCGCAAATATACACGAAATCCCGACATCTCCAACAAAAATCACCCGCAAATTACTGAAAACAAATACCAATAGAATTCTCAAGATACCCCGGAATCAAATTAGAGCTATACTCAATTATGGAGTTTTCAACGAAAAGAACGCCTCTTAAACATGTATAACAAATAATCATTATCAATATCTAAATCTTGGATATCTATAAAGTTAAAAATATACATTTGGGTTGTTTATAGAGCATGATTTAACTTTTTATCATAAAAACGACGTTGAAAATAGGTTAGTTCTTACCCTCATCTTGTTGATTAAATACTTATGTATATACATGATGAATGTTATGGAACATAATAGTTCTACTTACCGAATCTATATTATGTTTTATTAGCCACGAAGTATCTTCAAAGGTCACGTACCCAAAAAGATAAATGGATGAGTTCGTAAGTGAAATGTATTCACCGACGAATTCATCCATTCAAATTAACAACACACGCCACTAATCAACATCCTGCAGTATCTCCTCAAGGAAGACTGTGAGGTCTGTATCCTC
>DBYG01000064.1:7370-11808 GCA_002310175.1 Bacteroidales bacterium UBA1192 | reverse complement strand
GGTGCTTTTTCCTTATTATTATTGTTGTTCTGGCGGCCGCGTTTTCTCTTGCCCTGTGCTGCAGGCTGCTGTGCAGCTTCCTGCTGGGGCTTCTCATCGGCGGCAGCCTGAGGCTTATCGGCCTCCTTTACCTCCTTGGGCTCAGGCTTGGGAGCATTGTTTTTTTTCTTTTCTACAGATTTGGCCTGGCCGTTCTCATCGGCGGTATAGACTTTTTCGGAATCGCTCTTGCGGGTTACCTTCTTGCGGTCGCGGCGCTCCTTTTCGGGCTTGTTTTTGGCAGCCGATATTGCCTGCTCGTCAAGAATGTCATAAACCAGCTGGTTCTTGTCATCCTTTGCCTTGATGCCCATCTCTTTTGCAATGGCCTGGAGCTCTTCCAGACTCTTGCTCTTCAATTGCAGTATGTCAAACATTGTTTTATTGAACCTTGGCAATATCCGCGGCACAAGGAAGGCACACTGATATTACGTAAGGTATACGGTTAATGAAAAATCGGATTGATTGCCGCTTTTGGAAATCCCTTGGAAGGGCTGTATCGCGGCTTACGGGTACAAAGATACTGCAAAAATCCGATTTGGTGCGCTCTTAGGGGCGATTTTTTTGCTTTCCCGCCAAAGTGTCCCACAGCGAACCGCTTTCTGGGCGCTGTGGGGCCGATGAGCGTGGGACACACCCCCTGTATGAGCATGTGTCCCACAACAACCCGCGCTAGAACGTATTCTGAGCGGGGTGGTTGTGGGACACTTTGGCAAACAAAGGCTTTACTTCTGCTTGTAGGAGACGTTGATGCCTTTTATGTTGTTCAATGCTTCCTCTACGGCATTGAACTCATCCATCGTGTCGGGGTTGTTGGACAATGCAAAGAAACCTTCTGTTTTCTTCTTGCTCAGTTCCTTTAACTTGGATTCAAGGTCTTTCTTCTGGATTGTCGATGCCAGTTCCTGTTCCGTCAGGTGTTTTGTGTTGGTCAAAGTGCATGTGACATCCTTCCTGCCATCCTGGCCTTTAGTGTACTTTACCAGAATAATGTCCTTGGGCGGAGCTTGAAGCCTGAAACGGAAAGGTAGGGCGTAGCTGACACGTACCGGTTTTCCTTCATGCATTCCGGGCTTCCATCCTGTCATGGATGAAATAGCGTTTACAACCTGGGCATCAACGAGCGGGTGAACGGATTGAAGTACACTGACATCCGATACGCTTCCGTCGGTCTCAATGGTAAACTGGACAATTACACGTCCCTGTATCTCTTTTTCCTTTGCCTCTTCGGGGTACTTCAGGTTTTGTTGTAAGAATGAAACAAGCGCCACTACTCCGCCAGGATATTCTGGTGCTATCTCCGGATTTCTCATAGGCTCATCCTGAGCACTTGCGTTCACGCTGCCGGCCATGAGTAATACTATTGTAGTAGCAACAGCAGCAAAAATACCGTTAAAGGATCTGTTGATTACATTATTCTTTTTCATAATCTGTATGTTTAAAATCTTTGTGAAGCGGAAACAAGTAAAGAAATATTGACATCATTCTGTTCTATGCTGCGACAGGTGTCTGCGTAGTTGAAAGCCGTATGTCTGGCAGTCGGTTCAGCCGTATGGTGAGGCATGGCAAAACCTATTGCTATACCCGTTAACATCGCCGCAACTGCAACCCATGACGGTATTCTGCGCATTAATGGCTTTTGCTGTCTGTGGTCGGTGATGTCCAATGGAGCAAGTTTCCATTCTTTGTTCTCATCATCGATCATTAATCTGAAGTCCGAAAGTAGTTCCCGGCTCTCTTTCTCAAGTTCTGTGAGTTTGTCCATATCAATTATATTTCATTTAGTTTACAATATTCACGAACTGCTTTCAGGGCGCTGAACATCCTTGATTTTACCGTACCTTCAGGGATGTCACACACTTTAGCTATCTCAGTGATTGTCAGGTCCTCTCCGTATTTGAGCAGGAATACCGCTTTCTGCGGTTCCGGCAGTTTGTCAATGGCAGCATGTATCAGGCTTTTACGCTGTTCCTGCTCAATTTTATCGGGCAGTTCCATTGATTCCTCCTTATCGACGCTTGATACATATTCCATAACTGTCATCTGTCTTCGATGCTCGTTCCGGAGTATGTTATATGCAACGGTAAACATCCATGCATTGAACGGAAGCTGAGAGTCATACCTGTCCCTGATTGACCACAGACGAGTGAAAAGGTCCTGTGTCAGGTCACGCGACAGTTCAATGTCATAACCTGTCATTCTCATAAAGAAACCTTGGGCACGCGGGCCGTACTCAAGGTACAGGGCGCGGAATGTGTCAGCGGTCAATCTCATTCAGGTATCTCTCCATTAGTTTCATTATATACTCATGATCTTCAGAGTTAACATCTTTCATTCTGCAACAGTTCTCCACAATGCGTACCATCAGGTTGCGCAGCCTGTCATACTCCGCTTTCATTCCCTGGGCCTTGTAAAAGTCCAGTAGGGATTTGAAACAAGGAATGAAGTTCAGATTGAGGGTGTAAATCTGTTCATCTAAAAAGGTATCGGGAACAAAGGTCTCATACATGTAGTCTGTCAGATAGACTGACTCATAGTTTCTGCGTTTTACAGCCAGATTGTCATAACGTTTGGTGCTGTATTTGGTAACCAGTCCTTCAGAGTAGAGAAACTTTTGGAAGATCTCAGGAATGTAATAACTGGTAAAATAGACCGGACGCCTTGATGTGTGGGCTATGGAGAAGATAAGATTTTCTCGCCACGGGTTCATATAATCCATGTTCCTTTGGTCTGCGGGTGGGGGCGTGGCTTCTACTCCTAACAAATTGCATATGTACTCAAGATACTCAGGTTCCTGCAGCAGGTTGAGGTTTATTATCAATCGGTCCTGAAAGAGTCCTTTGCCGTACTGTACCAGAAGACAGGCAAAAGTCTCCTCCTCGCCGCTCACAAACAGGATTCCGTTCTCCTCCATGCCAGCCATACAGTTGTAGGCGTATGAAAGCATGGTGTATGAAAATTTTCCTGTATTGTACCAGCGTTTAAGGATGTCTGCCATCAAGTCTGTCCTGCCTGTTTTTACAAGATAGGATACATAACCCGGGTACATCGGCTCAAAATCAGGACGCATCTTTATGGCTTTCAGCAAGTTGCCCTCTATATAGTCCACACTGGCTGCATACGGATTCTTTAAAATTATCGCATCGTCAAGATAATCAGGCCCGTATTTGAACAGGTTGTTGTACAAGTAATCAATAATATAACGTGCAAAGCTTTCGGGCCGTTCCTTGTGCAGCCGGTTTGCTATGGCAGCCAGCTCTTTTGTCATTGCTTCCATATCAACGCCACCGTGTGCATCTTTGACATTGGTGCACTTTAATTTAGTGAAGGTAAACCAGCAATACCAGGCTTCATCATCATTGGGGTTCTTCTGCACCTCTTTTTCCCATAGTGCAGCCTGATGCTCGTACCATTGAGCGTCATGGTTGCTATGCCAAGCGTCAATTGATACCGGCCTTTCTGTCTGTGCCAATGCGGTGGCTGAAAAAAGGACTGTTATCAGCAGTATAGGGATAAATAACTTTTTCATTGTTTCTTCTTTTTTTTGTGTAATGCGTTATGTTATGAAGAAGCGCTTCTGATATTAACACACGCAAACATAAAAAAGGTTCAGCAAAACAATGACTTTTTACTGTAAGGTATCAGATTTTTAAAATTTTTTATAGAGAAGTGATGAGCAGGGAGAGGTTTACATCGTCCTGTGCTACGCTGCGGCAGGTGTCGGCATAGTTGAAGGCGGTATTGCCATTGTTGCCGATGCTGCCTAACTTAGGCATTGCTATTCCGATGACAACGCCGGCAAGCATTGCGGCTACCGCAATCCATGAAGGTATGCGGCGGCGCAGCATTCCGGGTTCGCGGTCTTTGATGTCCAGCGGCGGCAGTGTCATGCTGCGGTCCCGGGCATCGGCGTTTGATTTGATCCGGGCAAGTAGCTCACGGCTCTCTTTCTCAAGTTCAGTCAGTTTATCCATATCTTTATTCATTGTTTTTACAATAGTTACGCACGGCTGTCAGCGCTGTGAACAGACGTGATTTCACTGTGCCTTCAGGTATGTTGCATACCCGGGCAATCTCTGTCAGAGGCAGTTCCTCCTCATATCTTAATAGAAACACCACCTTTTGCGGTTCTGGAAGACGGCCGATGGCATCACTGAGGATACGGTCCCGCTGTTCCTGTTCCAGATGGTCGGTGTCTGTTACGGGTTCCTCCTTCGGAGCGTTTTCCGCATATTCCATCACAGTCATGCGGCGGCGGTACTCATTCTTGAGCATATTGTATGCTATGGCAAACATCCAAGTCCGGAACGGCCGTCTCTCATCGTAATTGTGTCTGGAATCCCACAGCCGCAGAAACAGGTCCTGAGTCAGGTCTCGGGCCAATTCGCGGTCAAAGCCG
>DBYG01000064.1:4490-7341 GCA_002310175.1 Bacteroidales bacterium UBA1192 | reverse complement strand
CGGAACGTTTCAGCGGTCAATCTCATCGTTATAGCGTTTACGTTCCTCGTCGGTTATGTTTTCAGTGCGGGCTACTACGCGTTTCATCAGACCGTACAGCCTGCGCATCTGGCGTTTTTCGCCATTCTCCTTGTAGTAATCAAGCAGAGATTTGAAACAGGGAATATAGTTGAGATTCAGTTTGTAGGCCGATGCCTCGTATGTCTCCGGGGTGAATGTCTCGTACAGATAATCAGTCAGATACACCTCCTCAAAATTCCTGCGTTTAACGGATAGGTTGTCATAGCGCCTGGGGCTGTATTTATAGACCAGTCCTTCAGAGTAAAGCTTGTCCGTGAAAGGCAGGTGATCCATCAGGGTAGAGAAGTAAATGGGGCGTCCGGTCTCACGGGCAACGGTGAGGTACAGATTCTCCTCCCAACTCCTGAGTCCCTGTTCAGTCCAGTCCGAGGGACCTTCTATCTGGCTGATTCCCAGCTGGCTGCATATGTTCCTGAGATAATCGGGTGAATAGAGAAGTCCTACGCATATCACCATCCTGTCCGTAAACAGGTCCTTTCCGTACTGTACCATCAGTGATGAGAATGTAGGATTATCACCGTTTACAAATATGATGCCGTTATGTTCCATTCCCGCCAACTGATTATATGCGTATGAGAGCAGGCTGTATGAATATTCTCCGGTATTATACCATCGCTTGAGGATATCGGCCATTAAGTCTGTCTTGCCTTTGCTGAGCAGATACACTACGTAATCCTTATACATATAGGCATTGTCCGGGCGCATCCTGATGGCTTTCTCCATGTTGTCATCCTGGTTCTCAGACTCTTTGAGCCACATGTTGCAGTAGTAGTCCAGGCAATAGCGGGCGTAACTGTCGGGGCGTTCCTTGCGGACTTTTGCGGCAATTGCTGCGAGCGGGGCATCATCAAAATCAAAGCTTTCATCCTCACTCTCAAACATCAGTTTGTATCGGGTGGCGTGAAACCAGTTTATCCACGCATCATCATCAGAGGGTGTCAGTGTGACCTGGGCTTCCCACAGTCGGGCCTGATTTGCATACCACCCTGCATCATGTTTGGTCTTGACAAATGATACAATCTGTTCGGGCTTGCTTGCGGAGTCTGTCCTGTCGGTTACTGCGTATGCATCGGCCGTTAAGGAAACAGCCAGCATTATGATTGAAAACACTTTTCTGTTCATGTTAGTTTGATTGATATGTTACACTTTTTCTTGAAGCGCTTCATCAGTGCATACACGCAAACAGGGAAAAGGTTCGGCAAAGATGTGACTTTGGCGGAAAAATTCAGAAGGATCCGGTCAGTCCGGGGCGTTTTCTTTGAAGCGGGCGATGATAATGGCCGGATTGTCACTCCTGGCAGCTTTACGGTAGAATGCTTCCAGCTGTGGTGTGAAGCGGTGATCGTAATCAGGGCTGTCCATAAGGTTTACGGCTTCGTTGACATAATAATCCAGCGACCATCCTATCAGGGTGTTTCCACTTATTGACATACCCATCTCCGGGAGAGAAATATGTAAAGTGTCGTGATTCATGTGATACATCTTTGATGTCCTTTTGTCAAACAGATATTCATTGTCGTGAATGTACCATATGTACACGTAGTCTTTCATGTCATAAAAGAAGTTGGGTATGCTGTAGCCCATATATTGATCATCGTTCCCATAATCATAATCACATTTCATTTTGTATGGCATATCGGGCATGAAAGCCATGTTTGCCACGCATTCCATGGAGTCTCCATAAATCTTGTAAATGTGATTGTCAAGTGCGCGTAACAGGTAGGTGGTGTCCGATGTTATATCGCTCCAGCAGGATGTTATATCTGTTACTGCAACATCGCCTCTCAGTTCTATGAATTCAGAGGGGTCCATATCGCAATGAAGAAGGTATTCCGTCATTCGGTATGGGGATTGATAGGTTCCGTCAGGGTTTAAGTGGAAATATTCATGCGAAGGGAGTATGGCGAGTCCGCCATGATACAGTATTGATCCGTCAGACAGACATTTTTCCATTTCCATGCCATAAAAGCCGTCTTGAGGTGTATTCCGGGCAAGTTCTGTCTGTCCTATAAAGTTCCCTTTATAGTCATAACGTTTCAGGCACCATGCAAAGTTGTCAAAAACTATAACCTCATTGCTTCTGGTGTTGATGGCCCAATCGCAAAAGCTCAGATATTCATTCTTGGCACGACCCTGGCGGCCTATGTCATTCAGGTACTTTCCTGAACGGTCAAATACCTTGATAAGTGTCTGTCTTTCATTGTAAGTACCGTACATGGTGCTCCTGACAAACAGAAGTCCGTCGTCATAAAGAACACCTTCAATATCGGGCATGAGAGCATCGGGATTGTCTCCCTCAAGTAGTACGTATTCCCAACTCTCCAGAAAGTTATTCTCAAATGAACCTTCCAGATGGATTAAATCTTTCTCCGTTATCTGAAGTGATTGGTCAGGGGTGGAATTGCCGTTATTGCAGGCACACAGAAATGAAGCTGGAATAAGGACGGCAAACAGGACTTTTCTCATAATTGTAACAAGTTAGGTTAATAATAAAAGGCTGACCGGAAGGTCGTTCCTGTCAGCAAATATAACACTTTGTCGGGAAATGAGTATTTTTGCGGCTGGTTATGAATAGACACAGTATCAAAGTGAGGCTCCGGGCGTTCCGGATATGGCAGGTGTTGGGTTACAATCCCTGGAAATCAGAGTGGACCGTGACCGATGAAGTGCCCGAGGGTAACGTTAAGGGATTTTATCGCGGCGCGTTTGACAGCATTCCTTTTTTGAATGATGACGCCAAGCGTACGTTCGTGCATCTGCTTCTGCGCCC
>DBYG01000064.1:3786-4439 GCA_002310175.1 Bacteroidales bacterium UBA1192 | reverse complement strand
CCGCTTACATCGCTCATAATATTCTACGCATTCTTCTCTTTGGTTTCATCGATTGCACATCCGGAGTATAAAACTGATAAATCATCGGAATACAGTATTGATTCGGACTCCGTTTTATCTCCCGGAGCAATTATCAATCTGGATTTCTCGAATGTCGATTCGGTTGAAATGGCAGAGATTAACCAGCATATCAAGGTGAAAACGGATAATCTTATGGTCTATCTGGAGCAGATAGACATATTGATGCATCTGGACAGTCATCCTGAGGCCGTAGATTCTCCCAAGAAAGCATCGCTGGCTGCATTAGAGAGCGCGTTGCGCAGTCAGGGCATACAGTATTTCCTGGAGATTTTCCTGCTGCTATGGCCGGCCATGCGTATTGTGCTGCGCAAACAGTCCATGGGGTGGGCTGCATCGGCCACCACTGCTGCGTACGTGCTGTGCCAGTTCAGTTTCTTTATGCTTTTTGTGCTGATATTCTCTCTGGGCAAGAGTAATGAGATAGGGATGTTTTTTTGCAGTCTTCTGATAATGATTGATTATCATCAGCTGTTCGGCATCAGTTACGGAAAGAGTTTCTGGCTCACAGTCAAGACCCTTATTTATTACCTGCTTTTTATAGGCTTACTGATTTTGCTTTTGATTATTGCGGT
>DBYG01000064.1:3510-3731 GCA_002310175.1 Bacteroidales bacterium UBA1192 | reverse complement strand
ATGTGATTTTATTCTTTGATCTGGATGCCGTCCAGGAGTTTCTGGATCTTGTGCTTGAGTTCCTTCTGGGTTTGGCGGTCTCCCTTGCAGAGTTTCTTTATCTCCTTGTTTGACCTTTTGCGGAACTGTTTTTTGAGTTTGTTCAGAGTCTTCTGGTCAAACTTCTTTATCTCTTTGTCTTTGAGTTGGTTAACCATTCCGTCTTCACCTGCCAGGGTGTT
>DBYG01000064.1:1969-3432 GCA_002310175.1 Bacteroidales bacterium UBA1192 | reverse complement strand
CCGTCCGGGAATTTCTGTTGCAGGTCATCGGCAAACTGCTGCAGGGATTTCAGAATCTGGCTGAATTTGGAATTATTGAAACTGAAACTTGAATTGATTGTATCTCCAGACAGTGAGTAATCATTGCTGACGTTGTTATTTGCTCCGGCTGTAACTGAAATGCAAGTGAGAGCGATGAGGCAGAATGCTCTGCTCAGGCTCTTTCGGATAGTTCCTGTAATCATAAAAGGACTGGTTTGTTAATACTTTATAATCTGACGTAAAGGTAGTGTTTTTGTTAATCAGCGTATTAGAATTGATTTTCAAGGTGGCCGATGACCTGGTGCGTCTGGGGTACATCTTTGCTTAATCCGTGTCTTTCAGATAATACAGGAGCAGGGCATCGTTCTCCTGGGAGGCTATGGCCTGGATCATGGGCTTGTCTGATTCCGAAACGCCTCGTTCAAGGGCGAACTGAGCTTCGGACGGGGTGATTTTGGTGATCAGTATATTGCCTGATGCTCCTATCGGTATCGGCGTATATCCCCAGCCGGTCCCGTGGCTGTCATAGCGGGTGCATATTCCCGTATTCTTATTGTAGATAAATTGAGTAAACTGTTTGTCCACCCATGCACTGAGAAAGAGATAGTCCGATGTCTGCGGACCGAGAGAGGGATTGATCATCAGCAGATCCATGTCATAGGTGCTGAGGTTCAAGAGTCTGCTGGCAGACGGGGGATTCAGGAAATCAAAATAACCGCATTTTTCAACGGTAGTGCCCGTAACCTTGTAGAGAATGTTGTCAAACGTACGCATGTGGTAGAGACTTGTCATGTCCGATGAATGCTTCTTTGACAATGGGGCATACATGAGATTATCTTGAGAATGCATCTCTCTCTTGTCCAAAAGGGCGTTGAATGTGCCGTCATTGTTGATGATTAACAGATCATCGGCAACATCATGAGGCAGAAGTGTCAGTCCGTAGATATTGCCGTCAGCCATGATGATGTCATTCAGGTTCATCAGGTCGGGCATGGATATCTGTGATATGTATTTTCCATCATAATCATACCTCTTGATGGCATGCGAATATCCGTCAAATATCAGCACCTCTTTGCGGTCAATATCCAGACACCAACTTTTTACGATAATGAACTCATTGCGTGAACGCCCCTTGCGTCCAATCCGGTTCAGGAAGTGTCCGTCAAGGTCATATACCGATATTATCTGATCTCCCTCACGTCCGCCGCCCGGGTTGTGAGCTATAAACAGTTTGTCGTCGTCAATCTGGGCGCTGAATATGCTGCCGGCAAGGCTTTCAACTGAGGTTTCCTCAAGCAGAACGCAGTGCATGCTGTCGGAAACATCTTCAAGATACACCTTGTCATCTTTTATTTCTAAAGGAATGGCCGGTACTTCTGTTGTCTTTTCCTTACAACCCATAAGGGCCGATATGGCTACGGTCATTAATGATGCAAAAAGGA
>DBYG01000064.1:0-1910 GCA_002310175.1 Bacteroidales bacterium UBA1192 | reverse complement strand
GGGTTTTATTGTCAATGATGAAATTCACGATGGGGGCATCGGGGATAAGTTCGGCAACAAAGCTGCCGTCCCAGGTGAACACGCGTATGGTTGTGTTCACGGTCGCTTCATCTTCTTCTTCTTGAACAGTGTTGTGGTTATACAGCACGAAAATGTAATCTCCGCAGGTTACGACCTGCATCACACCTGCTACTGTTTGTAGAAAGTATTTATCATTATTTGCAAATTTGGCATAATCAACAAAATCAGGGCCGCGCACTCCAAAAACGTCACCGCTTTCAAGGTTGATGAATGTCATGCGGTCCAAAACGCTGACCGCTACCACTCGGGTGCCGTCATCGGACATTCTTGTCTGGGTATAATACAAGTTGCCGGAAAAATCCGGTTGTTGTAATTGGGGCAAACGCGGGAATATATCATATTTTACGGTAGTGCCGTCTGCCTTGACAAGACTGTACTGTGGCGGATAGTATTCAGTTTCCGGTAATTGATATCCTTTCATAGATATACTGCCGTCAGGATTGAATGTATAGGCTGATGGCGGAATGGTATCATAGCTTTGGCTCACTCCCTTGTACTGGAAATATGAGCCGTCAGGCCTGAACAGCGTACTGTGATTTATTGTCGGGTCCATATCATCGGGAAGATCCAGCAGCTTGATGGGTTTTAGGTTGGCGCCGTTACTGATAGAGCCGGAAAGATTATAGAGATAGTAACGGTTGTCGGATTCAACGTACAGATATCTGTCTCCGTCAATGACGGTATTCTGGTCAGTATAACGAACCCTAAGGAACTCATTGCCGGCCCGTCCGCTGGGGGACAGCTTTGCTATGGGCTGGCCTGAATAGTCAAACACCTGTATCATTGCCTGATTGTCACGGGTAAATACCACTATCATGGAATCAACCGCTACTATATCACTCACGCCAAAGCACTCCAGGTCCATACGCTCTAAATGCAGTTTTGTCTGTGGCACATCGGCCGATACCGTAATCTCACGCGGAGTGTAGTATTTTTCTTTCTTCTGCTTACAGGCGCTAAACAAGGTTGCGCAAACAATGAGGACGGCAATCAAGGTTCGTTTCATTTGTTATTCAATTAATTGGTTGGGACTCCAAAGATAATGTTTTTTTCCGGCTTTTCAAACGAGCGGTATCTTGCCAAAGTGTCCCACAGCGAAGTGGCTCACAGTGCTTGTGGGGCCGATGAGCGTGGGACACAGCCCTTGTATGAGCATGTGTCCCACAGTAACCCGCGTGAGAGCGTATTCTCAGTGGGGTTAGTGTGGGACACTTTGGCGAAAGAACGGGAGGTTATTTGGCTACCTGAGTTCCGTTTAGGTAGACTCTGATACCGTTCTGGGTGTCAATTGTGATGTTTCCGTTCTCGTCAATGCTCTTTGTCACATTGCTGGCGGGCGCTGATTGCTCATTCTTGTTGAGATTCAGTTCTTGGCCATTGACTAGAATTTTGTTGACCTTCTTACCGTTGACAGTAACGTTTCCTTCGTTGTCGACTTCAACTCCCGGTACCGAGCGAACAAGCTCTTCAATGCTCATGTCATTCTTTCCGCCGTTGGGGTTCAAGCTATAAACCGTATCAGAATAAGATACATACTCCTTATTATTGCTATAATTCATATGTATGGTGTGATCAGGGGTATTGGCGTCTTGATTGTCATAAACAACCTTTCCGTCCACCCGCACTTTGGAAACAGGCTTGCCGTTTACGGTTATATTACCATCCTGGTCAAACTGTACTCCAGGTAATAATTTGATAATATCGTAGTTGATCGTTCCAGAAAACTCCAATGAGTCTTGATCAACAGTGACTTTGGCGACCGTAACTTTTTTGCTTTGGTCCGCATTGTTGTCCTTGTACACGTAAGTGACCTTGGTTTGGGCATTGAG